>DDTZ01000046.1:0-62527 GCA_002344565.1 Bdellovibrionaceae bacterium UBA2351
CAGCAGTTATAATAACCATGCTCCTGAACGTTTGCGTAAGCTTTTATTGAATCGTAAAGAAATCAATCAAATGATGGGTAAAGTACAGGAACGCGGTTTATCGATTGTTCCTTTGAAGATCTTTTTTAAAAAAGGTCTTGTAAAATTGGACCTGGGAATTGTTCGCGGAAAAAAAGCTCATGATAAACGTCAAAGTATTAAAGAACGTGAATCTAACAAGAGCTTAAAGCAAACTCTGCGTCACTCTCGATAGTCTTAACCGGCTTTTCTGCTTTTTTTAGGGGTAGGTTCGGTTAACATAACGAGGTTATCGCCATTTTCATTAACAGGTTCGCCTTTGTTTCGTACTATCTCGTTGAAATCGACACCCAATTGCTTGCATTTCATTTGAACTAGCTTTTGCCAAGCCAGTAATGAGTCTCGATTGTTTTGATCGATATTCAAGCTACATAGAATTTCTAATTCTTGTTCCGTATTACTGCGCAGAACGCGATAGAAATATTCGTAGTTTATTTTGATCGAGTTTAGTTCGCTTTTATTTGCCTCAAAAACAATTGGGTCTTTAAAGTTACCAATCATTAATTGCTGAAGATGGTCTTCGATTTTTTTGATTGGTTTGATCGTGTTAGATGTAAACTTTTTACCAAAGTATAAAACTAATGAAAATGAAAGCGCTCCGCCAGCGATGCAGTACATCCATAGCCAAGACTTTTCTTGGTATAGATTTGTGATCAACGTCGGGTAAGTATTGAATGCAATTGATTCAAAGAAATAGTAGTTACGCGAGAAAAAGAAAATAAGCGGAATTGAAAATAGCGCAAACGCAAAAGCAGAAATGCATGCAAAGATCAGGACGTAGTTCCATTCAAACTGATTATCATGCCAGCTTTGTTGTGGCTTATGATGAATGTTTCTATTTAATAATTTTCTTGGCCCTAAAAGCATATTAACTCATCGGAAAGGCCGGATAAAAGATGATTGCCTATGGCAAAGAAAAGGCTAAACTAGACGATATGAGTAGATATTTTATATTTTTATTTGGACTTTTGTTCCTAATCAATTGCTCTTCTACAGAAGAAAAAAAAGCCGCTCCGCCTTTAGTCGAGGATAAGTATCGGCTCAAGGAAGATCGTGAAGAGATCAGTAAGTTGCGGGAAGAGATTCCCGAGAGCAAGCGTCAGGAAAATGATGAGATCGCCCTGAATCTAAAATGGATGAACGAAAAACGTTTGACGCCATCAGAGGTGCGGAATCGTTTTTCTCAATTAGCGTCACGCAAACGTCGAGTTTTCAATCAAGACTTAAATAAGGGGCGCCAAGAATTTTCAAATCAGGAACGCAAAGCTCGTAAAGAATTTGATTCTAAAATGAAAGACGAGCGGGATTCCATACGCGGTTATACGAAACGCACACCTAAAGAAAAAAAAGAGTTAATGGATGAACTTGAGATTAAAAGAAAAGAGTTTAATCTTGGACAGAAGAGCCAGCGTGACGCGTTCGAGGAAGAAGTAAAAGACAAAAAGAAAAACTTCGAAGACTATATGAAGCAGAAGCAAGATGAGTTTAATGCCGACCTAAAGACCTACACTGGCGAATTTAATGACAAAAAGAAAGAAGAAAAAGAAAAACAGAAATTGAAAGAAAAGGAAAAGCTAGAAAGCAAAACGGATAATAAAGATTTGAAGAAGATTCGTTTAGAAACCGAATCTCAGTAATTGGTTATTACGTATTCATTTTCTGGAAGAAATTACGATACAATTCCATATTAATGCGAGACAGACGTTTTTCATTTTCGTTACTTAAGTTATAGAATTGGAAGCCATAAAAAAATAGGTCAAATTTTCTATCATTGATCGTTTCTGATCCTTCATTGCGATGCCGTAGATGAGATTTTAAAGTCAAAGTCTCGTGCCCTGTAACTTGAATTTCCATATCTACTTCGTCACCCACTTTAATCGTTTCGTTTTTTTGATGTGAGGCGACTCGAATGCCGGTAGTGCTCAGATCAAACACACGTCCTGTGAACAGGCCTGTACTATTCTTTATAGTTACCTTGGATGTTAGGCCTGTAGGGAATTTTAAGCGATAGTTTTCGCGTCTTTGGATCATATAAAAATCATTGTCCAAGACGAGGCATGGCACGCCGTTGTCTAGGATATAGTGGCATTTGAATATGTATAACTTTTCTTTTTTATATAGGAATTGGCAGATAAGTTCGTCAGTATTTAGAATAGCAAGTTCTTTTTGATTAAATCGAACATGTAGCCGATTTTGACCTTTAAACAAAAGGGGACGCACAGAAAAAAGCTCATTCATTGATTTACAAAGGATATCTTCAGGGTGGGAGACAAGGTCTTTCACGACCCCGTCTTTTTCCTCAAGAGTCAATTTTTTAAACTGATCATCTTTGTTGAGTGCGTCCATAATTCATTATGCAGCTTTAGGCGTAGTCACCGGCTGGCAGATACCTTTTTGGCCAAGAACATTTCCGAGTGTAGCCCAGAATGTTTCTTTGTGCTTAGTTTCGTTCGGTGTAAACTTGATTTTAGGAAAGTCACCTTTTGCATAGTGCTCGCAAAAAGTTTCTTTGTTGCCGTTTCTTACGATTTTTAACATCATGCTGAAGTGGTCGTTGGTGAAAGTTTTATTGTCGACCATAATTTGTCTAAGACCCTTTTCTGGAGTCATCGATAAAAAATCATGCATTTCGCTTGGATCATATTGAGACATAGTATGTCCTCCCATACTGACCTATCGGAGATTTAAAAAAAAATTGCAGTGAAAAACTCAGGTTTTTAGTGCAGACTTAGTTTCAAATTTGATACTTTTTGAAAAGTAATTGGACACTTTGTGATGCATAAGAAAGAAAAAACAACACATGCGATTCGATCGCTAAGCGGTTTGGTAAATTACCATGGGTTCGTGATTGGAATCAGCGACGAGTTCTATGGACTTTTTGTCCGTAGCGCCAAAGAAGACGTTTTTTATGACTTTTCGAATTTCCCGGAAAGAATTAGCTACAAAGATCAAAAGAAATTAAAACCTGATTTCGAAAGTCTATCGTTATGTACAATTGATGGTAAAGACTTTCTTATCGCATTTCCGTCGTTATCTAAACCTAATCGTGACTGCGTCGGGGTTTTCGAAGTGTCAGTGGAAAATGAAGAGTTCCAAATTCTGAGTCATAAAAAATATAACGTAAAGCAACTCTTAACCGTTTTATCTAAATTATCTACCGAGTTAAATATCGAAGGCCATATTTTTTTAAATAATCAGATCGTTCTATTAAATCGTGGTAATCAAAAAACTGATAATGAATTTGTAAAAATTGAAAATGGCCAAGATTGGCTTCGTTATGCAATAAATCAAGCTTCCGATTTCGACTTTCAGTATACGATTTCTAGAAACTTCGTGAATCTAGGAAATTACGAGGGGCATCCGATACATTGGACTGAAGGCATTTGGGATGCGGAATCTATATTATTTTTGGCTACCATAGAAAAGACAGACAATGCCTATGACGATGGCGATGTTTTGGCGAGCTTTATTGGACGTTTCGACTTTAAGTCTAATAAAATAATAAATTTAGAGAAAATTCTGGACTTCAAAAAGGCCGAAGGAATCTGTCGATGGCAGTCGCGTTATTTGATTTCTATCGATTCTGATTCCGCCGAGATGGCTAATGAGTTTTATAGCTTACCTCTTGACGTCCTAGATAGGTCTCGTTAGCCTTAAAAGGAGTCAGATCACGGAGGAGACCATTATGTTAAAAATTCTAGGCGCATTGTTATTACCATTGATGTTACAGGCGGCATTGCCTCCGGCGCAGAAAATTCAAAAAAGTCTTATTGTTGATCAAGGTGCTATCAGTGGTGGCGTTGCTGGTAACGGCTTTTCGATGTTGAAAATGCAACTGGTGTCTATGCCAAACGTCAAAATGGAAAGATACATATTTGATATAGGTGATTTAAAAGGCAACAAAGTTAAAGGCCTTCCTGGTTTTTATCATGTTCAATTGGTTAAGAACCCACCTCAAGTGGTCGTTGATTTCTCACAAATGCCTGTTTCCCGCGTTTTTGAAAATGATTTAACCAAAACTCTTAAAAAATCAGTCTTAGTATCAAGTGGAAAATTAGTCTCAGATCCTACTGATAAAACTTTAACTATGGTTTTAAGGCTTAAAAAACCAGGTAAAATGAAAGTAATGCAAGTTAAAGGCGAGAAGGACACTAGTAAATTGGTAGTGGATTTGTACTAAACTATTAAATGGGGTTTTTTTGTACGCGAAAATAGCGGCTCTTCTTTTTTTAACGGCACTAGTTTCGGAAGCTCGCGTACTCAATCTAAGTGAAGAAAGATTTGCAAGTTATTTTGCCTTAGAGGCCGGTAGATCTTTATTAAAGACTACCCCATTCGATCAAAATTTAGCTAGTGTTGAGTCCTATTCCGATGAACATAAACTTAACGTGGGCGGTGAGTTTGGCTTTGTGTACTCTTCACCTTATATTGCGTGGCGATTTTCGTTTGAAATTTTAAAGCCATCTAAATTACAAGATGTACAAGGTTTGGCAGGAACGTCGGCACAGTATTTGGTTTCGTCGGATGTAACGGCTGTGGCACCTAAAATCGGTTTACAACTGCATTTGAATAAGAAACCCAATAATCGTTTTTATCTTTACGGGTATTATGGAACGTCTAACTTAACAATGACAGAGACCTATTCTGCAGTAGTTTCGCCTAATTCCGATCACGTGGTCGAGGCTAAGGGATCGTCCACAGTAGCCGGTGGCGGTCTTGGTTTTGAGATGAGCTTTGTCGATACGACCGCAGTAATTATCGAAATGGGTTATCGAAGTTTATCCTTTACAGAAATTAAGTATTCTAAAGACGTAAGTGCATTTCAAGGTGCTAAAACAGCCGGAGACGTGCTTACTAATTTGAATGGTGAAAACCGCAGTTTGAACTTTTCAGGTTATACCGTATCTATCGGCTTTCGTTTCTGGCTTTAGTATAAATTGTTGATAGTGTCTTTGTACTTTTGATCTAAAAGCTTTCGCTTCACCTTTAACGAATGAGTTAAAAAACCGTTCTCGACAGTGAACTCTTCAACTATAACTTGATACTTCTTGACCGACTCATGGTTGGCTAACTCTGAATTGACTTTAATTACGTGACGACGAATTTCGTCGGTAAATTTAGTATTGTTGATGATTGAGTTGATGTCTGTGGCACTGATGCCATTGTCTTCGGCCCATTTTTTTGCGTGCTGGTGATCTAAACTTAAAAGCGCTATAATATATTTCTTCTGATCACCATGTATGAGAACGTTTGCGATTAACGGATTGAGCTTTAGAAGACCTTCAATTTTTTGGGGAGCTACATATTTACCATTGGCAGTTTTGATTAAATCTTTTTTTCTGTCGGTTATACGTAAATGACCGGACGGAGTCAGCTCGCCAATATCGCCGGTTTTAAACCAACCGTCAGTGAAGGCTTCCGCTGTAGCTTGGGGATTTTTATAGTATTCTGGAGTAATCTTATCGCTTTTAAGAAGAATTTCCCCATCCTCAGCGAATTTTATTTTTACATCGCCAATAGGTTTACCAACAGTTCCGATTTGAAAATCAAATGGTGTGTTAACAGCGATCGCCGCTGTTGTTTCTGTCAATCCGTATCCTTCTAAAATCATGACTCCACACCGTGCAAAGAATTCAGCAATAACAGGATTTAGAGGAGCTCCACCACTGACACAGAATCTAAGTCTATTTCCGAATGCTTTTTTTACTTTGTTTAAAACAAGGCGCTGTGCGATTTCGGCCATCGCCCATTGTTTTATTGGCACTATTTCAAAATTACGAACTTTATCAATTTTGGTTTTAGATTGGCTTAGGGCCCAATCGAATAGAATCTGTTTTACTTTATTGTTTTCTACGCTAGAGATAACAGCAATATAGACCTTTTCAAAAATTCTAGGAACGGCAAAGACGAACGTTGGATTTATTTCAACTAAATTGCTTTTAATTTTTTCCATGCTTTCGGCAAAAGCCATTTCATAGCCAAAATGCGAATGTGCCCAATTTTCAATTCGTCCAAAAACGTGTGCAAACGGTAGGAAGGTTAGCGTGCAATCTGATGCTGTTGCCTGGCACGTTGTGAAAGCTTCGACAACTTCGCTAATGATTTGCCTATGAGTAAGAACGACACCTTTTGGATTTCCGGTTGTTCCGCTCGTATAAACGATGGTTGCCATAGTATCCATTTTAATGGTGTTGATAGACGCCTTAATTGCTTTAGTATCTTCAGGTGTCAATTTATCTTCAAGAAGATTGTCCCAATGTTCAATGGGAGAATCGACTAAATCAAATTTATCAATAATAACAACAGTTTTAACAGTCGTGCAGGACGCACTGATTTTTTCCCACACACGTAATTGGCTTTTGTTTTCCAGGAAGAGAACTTCGATTTCTGCATGATTTAGTATATAGGACATTTCGTCAGGGGTAACTGCGGGGTAGATCGGAACCAATACTCGTTTTGCGCATTGAGCAGCTAAGTCGATAACACTCCATTCGTAACGAGTGCTGGCGACAATGGCAGCTTTACCAAATTCCGCAGATATTCTGTTCTTTAGAAAGTGACTAATTTTAAATATGTCTTTTTGATATTCGGACCAAGAAATTTTAGTCCATTCGCCTTTAGCTTTCACTTGAAAGGCATTTTTATCTGATCGCAAATGAAAATCGGCGACGGTGTATGGCAGGGGTTTTACTGACATTATTAATCGACTCTCTTAAGAACCATTTCAAGTGTGCGACGAGTATTTTCTTGAACATTGACTACTTCGCGCGATTTAAAGCCTAAAGAGTTTGTAACCTCAACAACCAAGTTTTGATTCGCCGGCACTTTAATTTCTTGTCTTAACTTGTAGTTATTTTCGCTTTTATTGTTAATAGCAATAGTGTAGTCACCGCCCGCATTTGGTACGTCGATAATTAACCGAGCATACTGTTCTTCTTGCAGGTTTTCCTTGATAATCATGTTCTCACCCGTAATAACTACGGAACGGTCTACATCAAAATAGCCTTGTTTTTTAAAGCGGACGCGAACGTCGCCCTTGGATGGAATATCTACTTTCGTCGGTGTACGTCCTGAAAATACATTGTCCAAATAAATTTCCGCTTGTCTCGGTTCTGAATCGAAATGGATAGAATATTTTTTTACACCAGCAGTTGTGCTAACCGGAGTTTTCGAAACGACTCCGATTGCATCACAGACAGCTTTATCGCCGTCTTTACAGCGAGCCACACAGTCTTTGCTTTTTGGTTGAGCTTTACAAACAGTTATTGGAGATGGCGCTGGATCATTTGGTAAATGAGAGGAATTGGCGCCTTCGCCTTTGTAAACAAACTGATACCAAGATAGTCCGCCGATTACTAACGCGGCCAGAAGAACTGGCATCAAAAAGCTGGAGTCCTTTTTAGTACGTGTTTTTTCAAAATTATAGCGAGTCGCACGGGTCTTTGGGGTCGACGACGACTGAGATAAAGAGGTAATAGACGTGCGGCCTTTGTTAGGCTCTTCTTGACGGCTATCGCGTTTCTTTAATTTTACATCTATATTCTCATTTATATTTACATTAAGGTGTACGTTCTCAACAGCATTTTCCATACCGGAACTAACCAAAATAGGACTGCCTTCAGATTGTTTCTTGTTACCTGTATTTTCGCTGCTAGCTTGGCCTTGATTTTTAAACTTTTCATTTACGCGAGTGATCGTATTTGATTCCACTCCGTCTTGGTTTGCTTGAATGTGAGAGAACTCTACCAGTTTTCCTTTTTGTTCAGAGTACGCATCAGCAAATGCATGCTTAATGAAAACACTGAAATCTTGTGGAGAAAATTCTGGATAGTGTGTATTTAGGAATCTATTCAAATCACGATGTAAAGCGGCAGACGTTTGGTAGCGAAGATTTTTATCCTTTGCTAGGGCCTTGCTTACGATTTTATCTAACTCTGGATGAATTGAAGGGTCGATCTTTCTTAAAGACGGAATGTTAGATTCGCGAATTTTTCTTAAGATTGCAGCTTCTGAGCTTCCAGAGAACAGACGATCTTTTGCTAATAGTTCCCAAAGAACGATACCTAAAGAAAATACGTCAGTACGTAAATCGATATTTTGTCCATCGGCTTGCTCAGGACTCATGTAACCGAATTTACCTTTTAAGGTGCCGGCTTTAGTTGCTTCTAATTGTGTTTCTGCCTTTGCGATACCGAAGTCGATAATTTTAATTTCGCCTTCAAAGCTAACCATAACATTCTGCGGGCTCATATCACGGTGAGTGATGTTAAGCGGCTTTCCTGTTGTTCCATCAAGGCAACGATGTGCGTGATCCAGTCCCGCCGCGACCTCTTTAATGATGTAAACAATTTGATCTATTTGGAAATGATTGGCTTTCTTTTTGAGTTCGTTAAGAATTTGTCTAAGGTTGCGACCTTCAACATATTCCATAACTAAGTAGAACTGATTTCTTTCGATACCGAATTCGTGAATGTGTACGACGTTGCTGTGGTTCAAGTTTACAGCAATCTTCGCTTCTTCTTTAAACATCTCGATGAATTCTTCGTTGTCAGAATATTGTGGCAAGATACGTTTGATTGCGACGAACTTACTTACGCCATTGGCACCCGAGTTCTTTGCAAGATACACCTCGGCCATACCGCCAGAGGCAAGCTTTTCAAGAAGGACATATTTACCAAAACGTTCAAAAGAGTGAGCCATTTATTCCTTTCTATTGCATTTATTTATCGGTTTTTATATCGCTACCTTAAGAAAAGTTTGTCGTTTTTAGCCTTGACCATAGTCTAAAAAAACGTCTTTAGAGCAAAAGATTTACAGGACAGACTAGCCAATGATGTCTCATAATGGGATTGCAGGGAGGTCTGGTGCTTTGGATTGGGATTACTGGTTCCATCGGAACTGGCAAATCAACATTTTCTGAATTACTTCGGAAAAAAGGTTTTTTTGTATTAGACGCCGATGTGTTGGCAAAAAAAAATCTAGAAAAGACTAGCCCCGCGTATGTAAAGATTGTGGCCGAGTTTGGAGACAAAATACTTGATTCACATAGTAATATAGATAGGGCTGCATTGGCCCAAATTGTTTTTTCTGACAGAGAAAAACTAGAAAAGTTAGAATCTATTACTCATCCGGAAATACGCATCGCTGTAGAAAAAGAAAAAGACGAACATAAAAAAAATAATCAAAAGTACTTATTTTACGACGTGCCCTTGTTGTTCGAAAAGAACATGGATAAATCGTTTGATCTTGTCGTTATGGTGACCTGCACTCCCGAAAATCAAATCAAGCGAATCAAAGCTAGGAATAATTGGCCTGATGAAGAAATTAGAAAACGTTTAGCCGCGCAGTTGCCGCTTTCGATTAAGGAGTCGCGGGCACATATACTGATCAACAACAATAGTGATAAAGCCCAGCTTCAAATTGAGGTCGATAAGTTTATAGTTTGGTTAGAGACTCTTCAGAACCAAGATTGAAACGAAATCGAGTAAGCTAGACCTTTGAGCCCATAGTAAGCTTGCAATTGAAAATAGGTTCCTAAATCAGCATAGAGGTTTATCTTGGATTGGTTGATGTTAACTAAATTCGAAATACCATCACGTCCCCAAATAAATTGACTGAATCCAATCCCATAGTCGTTCCAAATGGGATCAATCGTAAACAAGCTAGCGAAATCCATTTGTAGCTTAAGCTCGACGCTTTCGTTGGAGGCGATAGAAGCACCCCACATAAACGAGCGTTCAAATGAAAATTCATTCCTGCGAGTGATGCCAAAAATGTAGTGCCAATCTGATTCTTTGTTGTCATTAAATGCGCCACTCAAACCACCAAATTGGAAGCGAAAATTTCGTTTACTAGAAGGCGGAAAAAAGTCGTCACCGTCTTGTTTCAACACAGATTTGTCATCAATGGGTGACGAAGGAGTCGGTGTTGATTGGGGAGCTGCATTAGTACTCTTTAGCACGACGAAGGTCAAAAAAATGAAAATTATAAAAAGACGCATACTAAAAAGTATAAATTGTTTTTACAATTTTTGTGAAGTGCTTATGGAGGATAAATGAAAAAGTTAATACCTTTCGTAGGGGTTTGCCTGTTCTGGTGCCAGATGAGTCTTGCTGCCTATGACGGTGTTTCTTACAGAATTCATCAACAGTATCAATCGCCACGTGCCTTGGGGATGGGTAACGCATTCGTTGCGGTTGCTAACGACTATTCGGCATTGTTTTACAATCCAGCAGGTTTAGCATTTCGTGAAAGCGGAGAGCTAAACTTATCTTTTGATGTTGCGGTTTCTGATGCGTTTGGTTCCTTTAGTAAAGAAATTTCTGATGCTTCGAAAACAAAAGGTACCGAAACTGACAAGCAAAATGCGATTTTCACTGCGATTCAAAAGCAATATGGAAAATCATTTGGTGGTCGATTTACCGCTCCGAACGGAATCTATGTAGGGCAAGGCTGGGGTGTCGGTTTTATCCCGGCAGATTTGTCTGTAGAGCTTACTCCAAATCAGCCCGTTTCAATTAGTTCGACAATTTACATGGATACGACACTTGCGCTGGCCTATGCAGATACTTACAAAGAGATCGAAGATGCGAAAATCGCTTGGGGAATTACGGGTAAAATCATTAATCGCGGTTATTTTAGTAAATCCGTGGATGCTATCGAGCTTGCTGCCGACTCGAATTTAGTAAAAACGTCCGATCTTAAAGAGGGCTATTTCATCGACGCTGATATCGGTGTCTTGTACAAGCCACATATCGCAGACGACGACAGCATTTTCTCGTTATTGCGCTTAGCTAGACCAACGTTTGGTGCCGTTGTTAAAAATGTGATTGATGCGGACTCTGTTGGCAGTTTGAAGCTTTTTAATAAGGAAGCGTCGGCAGATTCAAAACCAGCTAAGTTAACTCGGGTAATCGACATCGGAACACGTTGGGAATATCCCAGTATGTGGATTTTTGGTGGTCGTGGCGTTTTGGATATTAAAAATATTTTGCATCCGGCTTTTAATCTACGTAAAGGCCTGCATTTAGGATTTGAATTTGATTGGTCAATGTACAACTGGTGGAAAGGTAACTACCGTGTTGGCCTTAGCCAAGGATATTTAACAGCAGGTTTGTCGGCAATGTTTACGGTGTTTAATCTTGATTTGGTCACTTACGGTGAAGACGTAGGGACTTACAAAACACCTAAGGAGAATCGTCTGTATCTGGCTCGATTCTCGATGAACTTCTAATTTTACGATTGAATATTATATTTCTTGGCCCTTTCCGAAAGGGCGCTAAGTTCTTTTACTAAATACTCAATTTGCTTAGGGTCTGAAGACTGGTTGGATGTTACTTGGGAAAGTGACAGTGTCAATGAGTCTAATTCGTTAAGTGCCTTTTGGTTGATTCCATACAACTCTTCGTAGTGATTCAAATATTTACTATTAATTTCAAGTTTGTTCTTCTCTTCAGCGGTTAAGCTTTCAGCAGCTTTTTTCGAAAGATCTTTAACGCTTTGGGCGTTGTTGCCGATAAAAATGGTTACATCTTTTAGTTTTTTGAAATTTTCAAACAAGCTTTGCTGTACTTGCTGAACAGGTTGTAAGTAGCGATCATATGTAATTTCTGATGGGTTGAATTTTTGATTTAATGTTTGCAAGTAAGAGTTGTACTTTTTTTCTAGCTCATCAAATTGCTGCGATATTTTTTCTCCATACTTCTCGGCATTCTCAGTAAATTGAAGTTTGAAGAGATCGGATTTTAGAACTTTTGTAGAATCATTCACATTCTTGATGCCTGAGGCGTTAGAGTAACCACGACTTTTCAAAATCAGAGCTCTGCTGATTAAAATTAACGCAACGATACCTATAAGAAAGAACCAAAACATTTAAATCTCCCTATGAAAATAACCAGAAAACTTGGTTCTATTAAAACTGTTATTTTACGTTTTGCAACAAGTTAAGCAAAGGAAAGGCCCTACAAGAAGTTTATTGTCATTATTTTTAACTCCCTATATATTTTAAAGGCAAATCACAACGGAGGACACTATGGTTTTTGGGTTCTTTAAAAAGCAATTGCTGGATGTAATTGAATGGCCAGACGAAGCTTCAGGCGTACTTGCTTATCGTTACCCAATGCAAGATCGCGAGATCCAAAATGGCGCTCAGCTGACCGTACGCCAAACTCAAATCGCATTGTTTGTTAACGAAGGTGTTGTTGCTGATTTGTTTGGGCCTGGTTTGCATACCGTAGAAACGCGAAATTTGCCGGTTCTTACTAACTTGCAGAACTGGGATAAAATGTTTCAATCGCCGTTTAAGTCTGACGTCATTTTCTTTTCAACAAATGAGCAAATTGACCAGAAGTGGGGGACAGCATCTCCGATCACTGTTCGTGACAAAGATTTTGGTGTTGTCCGAGTTCGTGCATTTGGTACGTTCAGCTATCGCATTAAAAACCCAAAAGTGGTGTATCAAAAACTTTCAGCGAATAAGGAGATTTTCACGGCAGGTGATTTGGAAGGTCAGCTTAAGTCAACAATTCTAACGTCGCTAGCGACTTATTTTGGAAAAGCACAAATATCGTTTTTGGATATGGCAGCTCACCAAGAGAACTTCTCACAAACATTGAAAAATGAATTGGCAGATGATTTTGAAAACTACGGTTTGAGTTTAGAGTCGTTCTTCGTTCAAAGCATTTCGTTGCCAGAAGAAGTGCAGGCTCAAATTGACAAAATGGCTTCGATGAAAATTTCGGGCGATATGAAACAATACACCCAATTCCAAACGGCAGAAAGTTTAACTAAAGAAGGCGGCGGTAGTTCGGCAGGTGTGGAGCTTGCGACGGCATTGGCTCTTGGGCAAACTGTCGCTAAGTCAATGGGTACCGGCGAGGCGGTAGGTCCGACAAATGACGAAGTTCTAAAAACAATTGGGCAGTTACATGATTTAAAATCTAAAGGCGTCATCTCTGAGGCCGAATTTGAAACTAAAAAAGCAGAATTGCTAAAGCAAATTAAGTAAGGAGTTTCTTGTGGATACAAAAACAGCTGAGAACACACGAATCGATGATATTTTTTCGACAGACACAATTAAGAAAGAATTGGCATTGCCGGATGCGAATAAGCCAATGACGGTTGAGGCGCCGGTGCAAGCCAGTTTGGAAGCTAAGGCAACTCAGTTCATCGACCGCATATTGAATTTGAATCCTCAAGACTACAAAGGCCGTGAAGATAATAAAGCCGCTGTAGATACATTTGGCTTAGAGCTTCAGCGTGAAGCGGCTAAGAAAAGTGAGCTATTGAAACAGCCGGTTAAAAAATTATCGGACCGTTCTAGTGAAGGCGGCGAAGTCGCTAACTCGTTAATTAATTTGAAATTAAAAGTGGAAGAACTAGATCCTGCTAAATTTAACTTTGAACCAGGCTGGGTTTCAAGGACTCTTGGTTTTCTTCCAGGTATTGGTGACCCGCTAAAGAAGTACTTTTCAAAATTTGAATCAGCACAAGATGTAATTGCCGCGATTATCAAATCTCTAGAGAATGGCCGTGATCAATTGACTCGCGATAATATCACTCTGACTGAAGACCAAAAGAGCATGCGCGAAATTAGCGATAAATTGACTCAAATGATTGCGCTGTCGCAAGTGATTGATAATAAACTTCAGTATAAGTTAGATCGTGAAGTTACGGCCGGTTCTGATCAGCATAAATTTTTGAGCGAAGAAATTTTGTTTCCATTACGTCAACGTATTATTGATTTGCAGCAGCAGCTAGCAGTGAATCAGCAGGGTGTAATCGCTACCGAAATCATCATGCGAAATAATAAAGAACTAGTAAGGGGTGTGAATCGCTCGTTGAATGTCACTGTGAGCGCCTTGCAGGTTGCTGCAACAGTCGCAATGGCATTGGCTAACCAAAAGATCGTTTTAGATAAAATTAACAGCGTCAATAAAACAACGAACGATCTTATCGCGGGAACAGCATCACGTTTAAAAACTCAAGGTGTTGAAATTCAAAAACAAGCCTCTTCGGCGAGCTTAGACATGAATACGTTGAAAGTGGCTTTCCAAGACTTGAAGACGGCCATGGACGATATTTCGACGTTCCGTCAAAAAGCTCTGCCTCAAATGGCCCAAGCCGTGATCGAAATGGAGAAATTGACTACGGAAGCACAGTCGTCTATAGCCAAAATGGACAAGGGCAACCAAGCTAAACCAGCGATTGCTATTGATACATAAGGATTGAGGACTCATTGAAGACAAATTTTAATATCGAGAAAATTGAATTAGATAATACGCGCAAAACCCAAATCTTAAAGAAGATCCCATTGATGGCTGATAAGAAAGTCTTAGTGGTGGGTGATGTCGGTCTTGATGAGTACATTATTGGGGCCGTTAAGCGTATTTCACCGGAAGCCCCCGTTCCTGTTATGGACGTAGAGTCCGAAGAAAAACGATTAGGTTTATCAGCTAATGTGGCTCAAAATATCACAGCTTTGGGTGCTGAAGTGGGCATCCTGTCCGTTGTTGGCAATGATTTCGGCGCTGATTTACTAAAGCCTTTGTTTAAGGAAGCCAAGATTCCTTGGGATTTAATGCAGGTGGATGATTCGCGTCCAACCACTCGCAAATCGCGGGTGATGGCGGGGCCCCATCATATCGTACGTATTGATTACGAATTAAAAAAGTATTTGTCAGAAACAGTCAGTGCGCGCGTGTTTAAAGCCTACTCTGAGTGTTTAGCTCAATATGATGGTGTAATTCTGCAGGACTATGCAAAAGGAATATTCGACGAAAATCTAATTCAGAAGATGATCGATGAAGCCAACCGAGTAAAGGTCCCTGTATTTGTAGATCCACATCGTACTCAGCCGCTATCATTCTATCGTGGGGCTTCATTGTTTAAGCCGAATTATGATGAATCGCTAGTTCTTGCTGGTTTTAATTTTGAGGACCTACGTGAAAACCCAAATAAGGTATACGAGATCGGTAAAACTTTACAAAATAGGCTGAATACAAAAGACATCGTTATTACTCGCGGAAAAGAAGGAATGACAATTTTTTCGGGTGAAAGAATTACCGAGGTTCCGACGTTTGCGAAGCGAGTTTTCGATGTTACGGGTGCTGGGGATACAGTTATTGCTACAATAGCGTTATCTCAAGTCGCTGGGTTTTCACTGAATGAATCCTGTCTTTTAGCTAACGTGGCCGCGGGAAACGTAGTTAGCAAAGTCGGGTGTGTTCCATGTGACCTCAAAGAGATGATTGAATTTATTTCACACTAGCTTTTTAACTCGAAAACAGGCATACCTCTGGGCATGCAAACAGAGTCTCAAACTACGGAAACGACGCCAGTCACGGTGACACCTGCACCTCGAAATTTCTTCTCGCTTACCTTAAGCGATTTAGAGACTCTATTTAAGTCGTCTGGCAAAGAAAAGTTTCGTGCGCAGCAAATCTACAAATGGGTTTACGACAAAAACGTAACGGATCCAGATCAGATGTCAAATCTGTCGAAAGATTTTCGTATTGAGTTGAAAAATATGATTCAGTTCGATCTTCCAAGTGTTGTTAAGCACTTAAAAAGTAAAGATGGCACTCAGAAGTTCCTTTTCGACGTGGGTGATGGCAAGACAGTGGAATCGGTTGTTATTCCCGCTGAAGACCGACAGACTTTGTGTATTTCATCTGAAGTGGGCTGCAATATGGCCTGCAAGTTCTGTTTTACGGGAAAACAAAAGCTTCAAAAGCGCTTAACGGCGGACCAAATCGTTGGTCAATTCTTGCAAGTTCAGCGAGCTATGCCGGAAGGTCAGCGTTTAACAAATATTGTTTTCATGGGAATGGGTGAGCCTTTAGATAATTCCGATGAAGTGTTTAAAGCAATCGAAATTCTGAACTCGCCATGGGGAACTAATTTTTCACGCCGTCGCGTAACGGTATCTACTTCTGGTATCGTTCCAGAAATGCATAAAATATGGGAAAATAAAACACGTCTGGCGGTTAGCTTGAACGGTTATGATGATGAGAGCCGCACATCAATCATGCCAATCAATAAGAAATATCCTTTGAAAGATTTATTAAAGGCCTGTGAAGTGTACGCTAAGGAAACTGGCGAACGCGTAACCTTTGAATATGTATTACTTAAAGGTATTACAGATCAACTGGAGCATGCAGAAAAGTTATTCCAGTTAACGAAACATATTCCATGCAAAATCAATATTATTCCATTCAATGAACATCCAGGCTCTGGTTTTGAACGTCCCTCTGATTCACAGGTGATGAAGTTTCAGCAGCTGTTGATTGGTAAAGGTGCGCACGTATTGTTACGTCGTACGATGGGCCGGGATATTTTTGCGGCCTGTGGGCAGTTGCGAAGCGAATTTGAAAGTCATCCACAGCAAATGGACACGTCGAATTCTAAATTGATTCGTACTTTACATTTAAAATCTAATTCAATATCGTCACATACATAATTTAAGAAACATAAGGGGACTCGATGTCGCAATTATTAGTTGTTGGATCACTTGCATATGATTCAATCCAAACTCCGTCAGGTAAAGCAGATAAAACTCTAGGTGGTTCTGCTAACTACTTTTCTTTAGCAGCAAGTTTATTCGCACCCGTACGAGTTGTAGGTGTTGTTGGCGAAGATTACTCTTCTTCAGATAAAGAAATGCTTTTGAGCCGCAAAGTAGACCTATCAGGCCTTGAAACAGTTCCGGGTAAGACATTTCACTGGGAAGGTAAATACGAAGGCGATATGAACGAAGCTAAGACTTTAAAAACCGAATTGAATGTGTTTGAGCACTTCAATCCAAAATTGCCAGCTGCGTTTACTGAAACTCCATTTGTTTTTTTAGCTAACATTGCTCCTGAGTTACAAACTCAAGTATTATCGCAAATAAAAAATCCAAAATTCGTTGGTATGGATACAATGAATTTCTGGATTCAATCAAAAAAAGAAGCGCTACTTAAAGTGTTGTCAAAAGTGGATGTTATATTGATCAATGAAGGTGAAGCAGATCAATTAACGGGTGCCAAGAACGCCATCGAAGCTGCTCCTAAAATCTGCGCTATGGGACCACAGTACGTTGTGATCAAACGCGGTGAGTACGGCTTTGTATTGTACTCTAAATCAGAAGGATTTTTCTTATTACCAGCGATGCCGGTTCCTAACGTAGTTGACCCTACGGGTGCAGGCGATACGTTTGCTGGCGGTTTCTTTGGCTACTTAACGTCATTCAACCAAAAACCGACTTTCGAAGATATGAAGAAGGCCTGTGTAGTGGGAACAATGTGTTCGAGCTTCACAATTCAAAATTTCGGCGTGAAAGCCATCGTTGAAGTGAACAAAGAAAAATTAAAAACGCGTTACGCTGAATTCAAAAAATCTGTTGGTTTGATCGAACCAGTTCTATAAATGAAAAAGCCCGGTTTCCCGGGCTTTTTTTATTTCCTTGGTTTATAAAAATTTATACATCTGATGTTTGATTTTTGAATTGATAACAATTCCATCTCGAGTGCGGCATTCTTTTTAGACTGCGGAGATTCTTTCTCGAATTCGCTTAGTGTCGTATATTTGATTTTGTTTCCGTCTACTTCTGGTTCACCAATTTGAGTCCATTTGCCAACAGCCTGCATTCGCGCAATTACATCGGTAGGTAAAAAACCTTTCATGCCGTAAGCATCGGCTTCGCTGATGCCGGCACCATTGTTAGCTTTAGCTCTGATTTCTAATTCATGTTCAGCTGTCGTTGAAGCAGTTCTTGGAGATGCCATCGATGTTCCGTCCATTCTTAACGTGGCATCATTTCCTTTCAATCCTAAATGCAACATTTCTGCTCGAATGGCTTCGATAATGATTCCGCGATTGGCTAAGATCTCTTCTGTTGTTAAGTTGAAGACCTGTTTGATGTCGTCTAAGCGACCGTCATCTGGATCCAAAGTCGAAAGCATCCTTACAGCGTTCTGAAGCCAAGGTGCTTTGTTAGCTATAGTATTTAGGGCTCCACCTAAGTTATGAGTGAATGTTTGTGATAGTACGTCTTCTCCGCGAATACCGAAAATAGCTTTATTTGTAAAAACGGCATTTGTAAAATTCGATAGTCTACCTTTTTCATTTGAGCTCATTACAATGGCGACGTTATCCGTTTTTTCACCTGGAATGAAGTCACCCGGTCTTGCATGCTTGTTTAACCATTTTGATCGCAGATCGGCCGGATAGTTTGAACGAATGTCAGCGTCACCAAAATTATTGCTATTACCTGCGGCCATAAAAAATAGTGTGTTTTTGCCTTTCGTAACCACAGCTTCAGCGATTATATACTTTTGGAATTCCATAAAAATATAATCCAACTGGGCTCCAAGTTTTTCCTGAATCGTATCCATCGTTGGACGTAATTCCGGCTGATTTCCAATGCCGCCAAGAGAAAGATTCGCGATTGAAACCTTTTTGTTAGCGATTTGTTCTATGGCACTAGCGATTTCCCAATGAAGTACTTGGCCTACGATACCGCTGCCAGATACGTCAAATCTTAAGTTCCCTTTATATTGCTCGATCATAAATCGAGACAGTTGTTCCGCACCAGCTGTAGTTTCTACATCGATTCGACTTAAATTCATGCCGATGCTTTCTAGCTGAGCTTTTACGGCGCGGGCTACGACCGGTTTTTTGAACCATTCGGAAAGGGCCGCTAAATTTTTATTAACCATTTCTTCTTGCAATGTTTTATTGGCTGTTACCAAACCTAAATTTACGCGGAAAGGTAAAATTCTGTATTTTTCGCCCACGTAAGGGATTGCTGTACCTGAAACGTGTGTGCCATGGTCTGATCCTACGCTTTCTCTATGGAGTAGAGGATGGAGTGCACGGACAGAGTACTTTCGAATTTTTGAACTCAAACCCTTTACCCAACTCCAAACGCCTCGTTCATTTAAGCTGTTTACTTGTTGGTCGTAGTTAAATTCTTTATTTCTTTCTAAAAGAAATTTTTCTACTTCATCCGCGCTTCTGAACCCGCTTAAGAAAGTTGCGACTTGACTGTATTCACGCTGACTATCGGGATGTTGAGCTAAACCAGAATAGACTTTTTTATAAACCGTTAGGGCATTTTCAACTAATGTGCTCCAGTCCATGGTAGGGTTTCTTATCTTTTGCGCACGCAATTCTAAAAGCAGTTCGTAAGATCCGTCAGTTGCCATTGAACCTTGTTTTTTGATAGCAATTTGCTCGCTAAATTTGGCGAATGTGTAACCGCCAAGCTGAGCTTTGTTTGCCCCTGGGGCAAAGTGATGAATTTTAAAGTAGGTGCTTGCTAAGTTAACATTTTTCATGAAATCAACGAATGTCTTATTTTCTGGAGTAAAAAGAGACTTCATCTCACTAATCAAAGTATCCAGGCCGCCAAGAGTTTCCAAGGTTACTTGAGAAAAGAAATCAGGAAGACCAGTATTTTTATTCATTACCCACGACGAACTTGCAAAATCATGGGTCACCTTTAGCTCCGGTTCGGCAGCGAATACAGCCGTATTCATTTTCGGTTTCACCAATGCATCGGCCGCTTTAAGCTGGTTGATAACATCAGCATTGACCTCGAATCCAAAAAGTCTGAGTAACCCGATAATATTTGTATTTTGAGGATTTAGTTTCGTAAAGAACGTTGAGCTTAATTCGGGGTTCGAGCGAATTTTTTCCATTAATTGCTGAACCAAAGTATCATTTTGACTAACTAGAATAGCAAGAGGATGATCTGCGGGGTTCTTCTTTTCATTTTCTTGACGAATACCACGAGCACCTTGGATTTGGCCGACAGAGTTTATTCCCTTTGCACCGATAGCATAGATCCACGGATCTAACAGTACAGCGGAAGCGAAATTATCTGCACCGATAAAGTCATATCCTGCACCAACAACTCGGCCATTTTTTACGTCAAAAGCCACTCGATCACGAATTTCCTTATTTCCGATATCTACGCCCTGGTCGATAACAGCGATAGTGATTAAGTCTTTTCTTAGTTTATCAGATTCAACACGTTGTACGATTTTCGCTTCATCATGAATCCATTCCGCACGTTGAGTTGTCATTTCGATGTAGTTATCAGGAATATAGCGCTTACCATCGTTTGTTGGCTCAAAGAAATTTTCGGGCTTTTGATAACCGACTGAATTTTCGGCTTGGACAAGTTTGGGGCTCACGTCTCTTAACCCTTTCTCTGGTATTACAACGGCCGCCATTGCGTGGGACGAGGCTATTAGGGAAAAGCAGATCATGCTAGAAACACAGCGTTTAAATACCAAACTCTTTTTATACACAATTACCTTCTTTGAGAAACGGGTACATTTAGTTCTAATCTCGATTTTGCATTTTCCATTCCCGCCAAAGGTCTGTATAGTCGAGCTAAACAGGCATTGGGTGTCGTAGTTCCTTTTTTTGGCAGTGCCTGAAAAACTTCCCATTTCCCTTCGAAAATATACTCTAATCAAATTTACAGGGGGATGTTCCCAGTCGTACTGTCGTAAAGTTATACACTTTGAACTGGTCGATATTTTTTAGATTTAGTCGATAGGTTTCTTTAAGTCCTCAACAAAACGACCGATAAATACTTAGAATGTTGAAGAAAAATTCGAATAAGAAAAATTCAGCTGCAGATGATCTCTTAAGCTCGTTGCTTGAGGACGTCGATCAATTTGAAGCAGGTTCAGATGAAAAAGATGAAGTCGAACCAACTATCTATGGTAATTCGAATAAGAAAGATAAAAATAGGAAAGAAGAACTAGAGGTTTCTAGTGATTTTTTAATGCCTGGATTTGAACCTGAACAATCCGGTATGAGTATTGGCTTAAGCGGTTCTGATGCTTCGAGTTCAGGTGATGATTTCTGGGAACAAGCAGAAAAGATGGCGAACAAGGCTGTTGATTTCGCAGAGCTAAATGAGTCTACTGAATTTAAAAACCTCGAAAATCAAAATAAACCAGTTTACAAAGGGCCCGAAGCTTCAAGTGATTTCTTGGATCAGGTCAACGCGCACTTGTCGCCCGTTCATAAATCAGGAACTGTAAATACAAAATCAGATAGCGGTGCCGACAAATCTTCTTACGAAAATAAATCACGTTCGCAATATGATGGTAGTCGCTCGGAAGAACATGGTAGTCGAGTACTTCAGGGATTGAATCAGGCAACCGAAGTTATGCGTGAGGTTAAGCTTGAAAAGCCCGAATTTAATGAGGCAACAGTTCCCTTATCAAGTATCGAAGGCGTCGACATTCCGCAAATTTTAGGTTTGGGTAACTTAGCAGCGACAAACGCTGATGGTGATCGAACAGTTGCTGTAGCTCAGTTTGCACAGAAGCAAAATAGATTGATGAAGAATCAGGGGCACGGTGACTTACCCGAGACACCTCAAAAGACTATCGGTAATATGAATTTAGATTCTGAGATGAATGCGGACGAAAGAATTTTGTTGGTGACGCAAAAGCCGGCAAAAGGAAACTCGAGTCAGGTTTCTATTGACGCCAGCTTGGCTCAGGCCGAAAACTTAAGAATGGCGCAGAATCGCATTTTGGATTTAGAAAAAGAGATCGAGCGTCTTCGCCAAGAAAATGATGAAATTCTAACGGCTTCAGAAATTATGCGTACTAAAGCAGAAGAGTACACACTGCGAATGTCTGAAATGGAAAAGGAAATCAACGAAAGTAAAATTGATTACAAAAACGAAGTCGCGATTTTAAAAGGTAACTTATCTTTTAAAGAATCGGATAATCAAAAGCTTAAAATGAAAGTCGAAGAGCTTGAATTGCGAATTAAAACTGACTTTAAGAAAATTAGAATTCGTGAGCGTGAACTTGAAAATCGTTTGGAACTAGTTAAAGCTGAAAAACAGGCTATTGCTAAGTCTAAAGACGAGTATTTATTAGATTTGCAACGTAAGAACGATCAGGCGAAAGCAGAGATCGATAATTATCGCGAAAAAGTCCAAGAATTAAATAAAACCTTAGAAAACAGTCAAAGTCAGATTAAAATGACGGTGAGAGCTCTTCGTATTGCTCTATCGCATATCGAAGATAAATCGGATACACCAACGCCTAATAAAAAAGTTAGCTAGAGATGACTGCTGAAGAAATAGATGTAAAACCTGAAGCTCCCAAGAAAATCAAATTGGTGATTAGTAACCTTCATATGGGAAAAGGCCGTTTTCTTGAAAATGGTGGAATGAATCCATTGGAAGAGTTTTACTTTAACGAGAAATTTGTTGAATACATTAATTACTATTCAAGCGGTATTTATAAAGACTACGAAGTAGAGCTTATTATAAATGGTGATTTCATAAACTTTTTGCAGGTTGATTATAAAGGTCACTTCCTATCGGTACTAACAGAATCTGTGTCACTTGAGCTGCTTAAGAAGGTCGTGAAAGGCCATAAAAATGTATTTGATGCCCTAGCTTCATTTGCATCCAAAGAGAATAAACAAATTACCTATATCATAGGTAATCAAGATCAAGCGATGTTATGGCCCAGCTGCAAACTGTATTTAAATCAAGTAATCGGTTCGCCAATTCGGTTTAAAAATATTATGCACTATTTTGATGGTTTTCATATTGAACATGGCCACATGTATGATGCGATCAATCGAGTCGACCCTAAAAAATTCTTTCTAAAAAAGAATTTACCCGAACCCATTTTGAATCTCCCGATCGGTAGCCATTTCTTTATTGAACTGGTTCTTAAAGTTAAAATGAAGTATCCATTTATCGATAAGGTTCGTCCCTTCAAGAAACTGGTGACCTGGACCATGTTTAATCATACCAAATTGTTTTTTTCCTCTATTGTGTCTACGGTAAAATTTATTGTTTCTAATTTTCTCTTTAAAAATAATCCGAGAAAGAATTTCTCGTTAAAAACACTGTCTAGAATGCTAATCCAAAGCGCATTATTTCCTGATCTGTCGCTGTCGGCTCGGAGACTACTGGATAACGATAGAATCCACACAGTAATATTTGGACAATCTCAGGGGTATAAATATCGCCAATGGGCTATGGATAAAGAGTTTTTTAACGTCGGTACATGGACTGAAATTACATCTTTGGATATTTCTTCACTGGGAAAGGTGTCCAAGCTTACGTATGTTTTGATCGAGTATCCCAGCGACGAATCAAGACCTAGAGCCAGACTAAAAGAATGGCGTGGGTATTACCGAATCGAAGAAGACGTCGTCATAAGCTAGTCAGGGCGCCTGGTCTCAGTTTTCCAAAAATATTTGTAGCTTGTATATTTTAGGGATATTCTTTTGATATGTCAGGAAAAGACGATACAAACGAAAAAACGATGGTGGCATCGGATACCACCTTAAAAAAAGAACTGCTTAGATCCGACAGTGCTCCACCTATGCTTGTTGTTCTTATGGGGCCACCTGGTTACCAAGGTAAACAGTGGGCACTCACAGACGCGTTTGTAATTGGTCGCGCCATTGAATCGAATGTTTTTATCGATGATAAAAGTTTGTCGCGTTCACATGCACGCATTGATATTAAAGGAAACAAAGTTTACGTGGTTGATTTGGGTTCAACAAATAAAACCATTGTAAACGGTCAAATTCTGCCCCCAATGGTTTTGTGTGAACTAAAAAACAATGATCAAATTAAAACTGGTAACGTTATTTTCAAATTCTTAGAGACCGGAAATATCGAGGTACTAACAACTCAAATGTTATTTGAAAAAGCAAACCGTGATGCCTTAACGGGAGCCTACTCTAAAGGTGCTTTACTTGAAAAAGGTCCCGAAGCTATCAAACGTTCTGAAGTACTAAATGAAGCTTTAAGTGTGATCGTATTTGATATCGATTTTTTCAAAAAGATTAACGATACCCATGGGCACCCCTGTGGCGATTTCGTACTAAAAGATATGGCAAGGGTCGTTTCGACGAAACTCATTCGGTCCAATGATTTCTTCGCTCGTTATGGCGGAGAAGAGTTTGTGCTTATCTTAAGTGGAACTCCCGATAAAGTCGCCGCTGAAATTGCGGAACGTATTCGGACAACGATTCAGAATCATGAATTTAAATTTGAAGGCAAAATTATACCGGTTACAGTATCGGTCGGGGTAACATCGAAGCAGGTAAATGATAGTCAGTGGCAGTTCATGTTCGACCGAGTAGATAAAGCGCTTTATACTTCAAAGCAAACAGGGCGAAACAAAGTAACAATAGGATAAAATGGGGATTGTGAAAGAGTTCTTAGCAGGCCTGCCTACGGGTATAGTGTATGCGGGTAGCATTTTTCTTATATTGGCAATTATTCTAATTACATCATTTTCAAATGAGACGTCGATATTTTATAGAATGGCCTCGAAATTCATTGGCCATGAACCTGAAGCCGGCGACGGCGCGTTTCAGTTTCCCTTGGGCTGGCTCATAATGTTATTCACATCTATTGTGTTAGGCTCTATTGTCGCCTATTTGCTGACCAAGACTCGGTAGTTTTAGGCACTTTGCTTAGGTTTCCCTAGCAGGAGTAACGTATAAAAAGCACCCTAGGTGGTTGCTGGCTATTTGGCCGCAATAACACTTAGGATGCATTCTTAAAAATTTTAGTTATCAATACTAGAATTTTAGATCTTGAGACGGACGAGTATTTAAATCTTTTACAGTACAAACGCCCGGATATGGCTTCTTAGTGGTTGCGCCTGTTAGGCCAATATAAAATGTGCTTTCTCCAACGCTAAGTAAAGTTTCGTAGTTTGATTCTGGAAAACCAGATAATGTCACTTGAGCGCCATTTGATCGGCTAAAAGCTAAATTTCCTTTTACTAGTCGTCGAGCATCCGATCCATTGATTGTAATTTCATCAAGTTTGTAACCGCTATCGTAGCTATACTTTATAGAAATCATTTGCCCTTGAGGGGTTTTGCAATCGGCTTGGTATTTATAGCTAGCTGCCATAGAGGCCGACGTCGCCAATAGAAGAGATAATATAATTTTTTTCATTTTTGCTCCTTTTAGTTAGTTGTAAGTTAAATCAATTCTGTTCCCAGTTTTGAGGAATTCGGATCCACGTTCACTTGGGCACGGGCTAACACTTCAGCAATAGCTATTCCTCGTAAAAATCAGTTCAATTAGAACTGAGGTTAGGCAACTGTCCAGACGAAACTCAACAGAGCCGTCGATAGTCACATTTAGAAATTCGGCCAGTATGATTTCTATCTGGGGTCATTCGTTGAGTGCGATGCCCGTGCTGGAGCGTTTTGGCTCTGTCAAAATTTTTATCAGAATTAGAAAGGCGCTGAGTTTGCCATAAGAGATTCTTATTCTAGAGTTTTCTACTCGTATTAGTTTGATTTGATTTTTGCTGTCTAGAGTTTATCCAAAATTATACTTATGATTCGGGGTCGTTTTGACCTTTTCTTGTTGGCCTTTCCGTTGCTTAGTAGATAAGCAGAGAGCGGGTTTGCAAAGAGGGCTATTTCCCGTGATCGAGTGAGTAGGCGCTGATTTCATGAGGTGTGTGAAAAAGGCGGTTAGGCACTAAAAAGTAAAAAGGAAAATTTTTTTACTAAAAAAAATAGAAAAAATTAACCTAATTACCAAGTCGAGGGTCTAAACAATGGGAAAAGATTTACTAATCTTAACTGACAATGAACTTGTACAGGAGATTAAAACTGGAAACCGGAAAGCCTTCTCTGAAATAGTAAAAAGGCACCAAAAATCGTTGCTACGTATGTCGCTTCGATTTGTAAAGGACTTAGATATGGCTGAGGACGTAGTTCAAGAAAGTTTTATCAAAGCTTTCGAAAAACTAAATGCATTTGAAGGACGTGCGTCGTTCAAAAGCTGGTTGTTCCAAATCGCCGTAAACACCGCAAAGAATAAGTTGCGTGAAAGAAGGCGGGCAACAACGGATATCGATTCCGTACAACTGGCGGTGGGAGCTGTGGCAGAAACATCGCTGGTACACTCAGCGCTGTCACAAGAAATACAAGAAGAGATTGATAAGTTACCGACTAAACAACGAACCGCTTTGATCTTACGAGTATATGAAGATTTAAGCTTTAAGGAGATCGCAGATATTATGGAATGCCCTTACGATACAGCGAAAGCTAATTACAGACATGCGTTGATGAAGTTAAAAGATAGTTTCGAACAAAAATCTGATATGAGTATGGCAGAGTCATTTGGTGGTTTTTATTCTGAAGTGGCACAGTACGTGGAGGTCGAATAATGAACCCGCGTAACCTACCAAACGATCTACAACCAACAGAGAGAATGTTAAAAAGATTAGAAGCGGCTGAACCCGCCCCCAGTCTTCCGGACTCTGACGATTACTATCAACATCTACATGATAAAATTATGGCGCAGGTAGAAACTAAGGAAATTTTGCCACCTCCGCCTCCGGTTCACAAAGCAAAGGATATGCTTAATCGCCACTGGCGCAATGGATTGTACTTAGTGACGATGATGGCTTTAGCCGCTGTTATCAGCGTGAAAGCAGTTGGGAATATTGATACTCAAGTGAGCCAAAATCATGCAGTAGCGAAATTCAAGAATGAAGACCAGTTGATAGGTTTATTGAAAGATGCGCCGGAAGTTTTAGACAACACAGTTTTGTCCTCGTATAACTCTCAAGATATTATGGGTAACGAGCTATATTCAAATATAGACTTGACCAAAGATGTAATCGACTCAATGTAGATTGCTTAAAAAAATTAACAACCTAAAAATAGTAATAAGCCTCGAAGATAGTCGGGGCTTATTACTTTATGACAAATATTAAATTAGCGACTATTCTACTAGCGGTTTGTTTTTTTTCCTTTGCCGAGACAGAGAAAAAGGCATCTGAGGACGTTGGTAAGCAAGTAAAGAAATTTGAAGATCTTTTTATTTGGAAGGTGTCAGATGAGTTGAAATTAACTCAAAAAGAAGAGTCTTTAATTTCCGAGATTATTAGGGAAACCAACAGAAAAAAACAAGAATCAAATAATACCTTAGAATCCCTCTATAAAAAAATGAACCAAGAGCCTACTGATGCCGGCAAGAAAGAAGTCCTAAATAAGATACGCTCTATTCACAAGGAACAGTTGTCAATTTCACTTGAAGAAATAGACCGATTAAACCGAGGTATCGGTTTAAAAAAACTTGGACTATATTTAGAAATTAAACGAGATCTTTTAGAAAAAATAAAAAATGTCTGGTCACAGAATGAAAAAAAGGCCGATAAAGTCCTCCCTGCGCCAAAAGTTATCGAAGAACGGTAATTACAACTTTATATCATCCCAAAGATCTTAAGAGTGTTTCCTAATTAATCATGTAGTTTATACCGACAATCTATTTGAGTTTACAGCGTTTCTGTATGGGCGCTCGATTGCACAGCTCTATAATCGAGGCACTAGAACCTATACTGGCCAAGGGGGAATAGATGAATCGTAGACGGATTAAACTGATATACTTTACGATTTTATTTGTTTTGATTTTAGTGCCATTTAATAACTGTTCAAGTCCTTTTGCTGTTTTTGAAGATAGCCAGTCATTTTCTAGTTTAACAACCGGAGAAGATCTAGCGTATGGACAAAAGCTGTATCAACAGCATTGCGCCAGTTGCCACGGAGTTATCCACACATCCACTAAAAAAGATAAATCAGTCGAAAGTATCCTTACCGCTTTCGGTACGGTTCGTTCAATGGCTAGTTTGAGTGCTAAACTTGATAGTAAACAAGTAGCAAGTATAGCATTGGCGCTTAGATCGCCGAAAACGAACGATGGCCGCGTTCAATTTTCGTGTGCTCAAGATTTATCATCTCAGAGTTCCATCCATAGATTGAGTAATCGAGAACTAAAAAACTCCATTGTTTCTTTATTGAGGAACATTAATGCATCACTTGGCCTTGATGCTGAACTTACCCGTTTAATCAGCGAACTTCCATTAGACAACCGGCCTAGAAAGGAAAATACTTTTCTGGTCACTCCTGAAATAGTAAATGGTCATTTTGAAGTCGCTTTCTACGTGGGAAGTTACATTGCTAAATCTGAAATAGCCAAACGAAGTTTTCCGGGCACCGGTGGTTGTTTATTGACGTCTCCTATTACGGAAGCGTGTGCGAACAACTTTATCAAAGAGTTAGGCAGTTTGGCATTTCGTCGTCCTCTTTTAAATTCTGAGATTGAAAGTTTAGCACGTTCATTTTTTGATTCCACATTGACCACGGATACAGAAAGGATTGCGAATGTTGCGTCCATAGTATTAATGAGTCCTGATTTTTTGTATTTGATATACGATGCAGGAGCTCCGAAGATCGATGGTAGGCTGAGTTTAACGTCCTACGAGTACGCAAGTAAAATTTCTTATTTACTCACGGGCGCACCGCCAGATACGGTGTTGCGCGATTTAGCGAAGTCAGGGGCGATATTTAATTCAGACGTAGCTGTAAGCCAAGTTAATCGTCTAATAAAGACTGATTTAGGGAAGGAATCCATCCAGCGATTTTTTAAAGAGTGGACTCACTATGATCAGTTCGAGGGTTTTAACTATTCCAGTGAAGTTTTGAATGGCCAATCATTGGAAAACCTTCGTCAAGCTATGGAGCGTGAAATAAACGAATTTTTAGTCGATGTCGTTGTTTCAACTGAGGGCACTTACCAAGACCTATTAATGTCCACTAACTCGTTTGTTTACGATAACTCACTTGCTCAAATTTATGGAATAGCTAACCCTCTAGGAAAAGTCGGGTTAACAAGTCAGCATCGTGCGGGCCTTTTAACGAGAGCGGCTTTTTTAACAAAGCGTTCGGGGCCTTTGACCTCGCCAGTTAAACGGGGACTTTTAATTAAAGAAGCGTTTTTATGTGAGGGCGTCGGTTCGCCGCCTCCGGATGCACCTTCGATGCTTGAACCGCTGCCAGTTGACACCTACTTAACAACTCGAGATCGACTAGAACATCTGACGATGAAAGCGGGCAGCTCCTGTGTAAACTGCCATGCCAGCATGAACAACCTCGGGTTTCCGTTTGAAATGTACGACACGTTAGGACGGGTACGTTCAAAAGAGCGTATTTTTAAACCGGATGGTGGGTTTTCTGGAATTGAGCTGCCAATCAATACTAGGGCAGATACTAAGGATCTAGCATCTGGAGTGATTCAAATTTCCGATGCGGTTGATTTGTCGTTGAAGCTATCAAACAACGATAAAGCGTTATCTTGTTTTGTTTCAAAATGGACTGAATTTCACTTGCGACGAACTCCGGCTTCTGGCGATGGGTGTTTAATGAATGAATCTTTGAACACGATGTATGGCAAAAATTTGAATCAGGGTTCTATTCAAGAGATGATTAGGACCACTATTCGTTCTGAACACTTTATGAATTGGAATTATCTATCAAAGTAAATAAAGGCGGATAAATGAGTATTATCTTAAATAAACTTAGTCGAAGGCAATTTTTAGTCGGTTCTGGTGAGCTGGCCTTAGCGCTGCCATTGCTACCCTCATTAATTACATCAACGGCCCATGCTCAAGTTAACCTTGTCCCTCAGAGAATGGCCTTTTTTAATTTTGGACATTGTCTGCCTGAATCAAAGTGGATCAATCCATCCGTGGCTACAAGGGATGTCGGGGGGGATGGTGCGAAAGAGGCGATATTAAGCGCGCTAAATTCTGGTCCGTGGGGATCGCCGATTAGCGCATCACTTTCTAATCCTGTGTTTGAGCGTCTTCGAGGCAAAGGACACATAAGTGTTGTGCGTGGGATAGATAACATGATTCATACGGGACATGGGGCTCAGTACTTAAGCGGATCATCGCAAAGAGTGGATCAGTGGAATCCGTTACCGTTTCCTTCAATTGACACGGTTTTTGAGAGCTCACCAACACTTTATCCTTCGAGCACCCCTATCAATGTGAAAAAAGTAGTTCGATTAGACCACGGGGATATCGAATCATCTTATAAGAAGGTCGGTAGTCAGATCGTGCCAGTGCCAGGATATTCGGGGCCAGTTCAGATTTTTAAGGACTTGTTTTCGACTTTGAATGGAGGACCGGCTAGTGAAGTCGATCCTTCTTTAAAATTAAAAAAGAGCATTTTAAATCGAGTTCATACGTCCTATCTTTCTGCCAAAACGAATAGACGAATTTCTTCCGAAGATAAGAACAGATTAGAAGAACATATGAGTTTAATTAGTGATTTAGAGAAAAAAATCTCCTCATCATCACTGATTTCTACTACTGCTTCGTGTGTTAAACCGGCGGCTCCGTCTTCGGATGGAAATTATCAGGAAATAAACACTTTAAGCCTTCAATTGATGTCGTTGGCCGTAAAATGCGGTTTGTCTAAAGTTTTTGTAACAGATTTTGAAGGCCACATCGGTTCAGGAATTAGTGGGCTTCCTAAAAATGTCAGTTTCCACAACGGTATTATTCACAATAATGAAGGGCAAAACTATTCAGAAGCTCAAATTAACGACTATTATATGGTGTGGATGAAATGGCACTTTGATTTAATAGCGACCAATTTTCTAAGTACCCTTGACGTAGAGGAAGGTACGAGTGGTCGAACATATTTGGATAATATGCTTTCTGCAATTCTAACCGAAGGCGGTGTTGATACAAGTCCTGGAAATCACACCTGCTTTGATTTTCAACCGATTTTGTTTGGTACCATGGGAGGATATTTAAAAGGTGATCGATACACTGTTCTGCCGACCAAGACAGAACAGGTGTATCAGCATATTTATAAGTACAGGCTTCCATACAATTGTTTACTAATTACGTTTTTAGAAGCTATGAAGATACCAAAAGCCGAATACTCGATTCTCTCAAATGGCAAGGGGTACGGAATTTATAAGGCAGGTCAGTATGGCGAAGTGGAGCTGCCAGAATATACAAAGTATTTTGGCCACAGGTTTTATTCTCCGATTAGTGAAATTATTAAAACCTAATCGGAGAATAGAGAAATCTTAGTTTTTAAGCATTCCGGCTGAAGTCAGCTTTTTATAGAGATCACTATTTAAACCATAGTAATCGTCGAAGAAATGAATTTTATTTCCCGATTCCGAAATGGTTATACTTACAAGATAAACAGTTAGTCCCTTGGACAGGCGGATACCAGTATCCTTTTCAATTTTTTGTCCAGGTTTAGCCACAGTTTGATCAATTTTTTCACGAGTCCAACCTGTGCCTGTTAGTAAGTACTCTGCCAAATCCAAAGGTTTTTCCAGGCGGATGCATCCTGAACTTACTAGACGGTAGTTGTTTTTGAATAAATGACGATCACCAGTGTCGTGCAAATAGATTGAGTACTTGTTTGTCATCGGGAATTTTACAACACCTAAAGCGTTATTGTAGCTTGGTTGTTGTACGATTTGAAAATCGATATTCGCGCGTGTAACGTTCGCCCAATCAATCGTGGCTGGATCGATTTCTTGGTCCGTTTTCAAGCTGATAACTTTGTAGCCATTTTGGGCTAAGTAATTAGGATTCTTTTTTAAGATAGGAAGTTTATCTTTAAAAAAGATATTCATGGTTGCTGTCCAGGTTGGATTCAAGATAACGGATTGAACTTTATCTTTCATTAGAGGCGTTTTGCGCGCCGTTTGGCCACCAATAGCTCTAAACTGCATGACATAATCATTTTGGTTAATATCTAAGTCTTGTACATAAAACATTTGGTTCGCTAAGTTTGCAATAGCATGACGAGCTTCTAAATCGTCAGGTAACCAGCGTACTTTTTCCATCTGTAGTTCTGTTTCGCGAACACGACTGCGAATTTCAGAATTGATCAAACGCCATGTTTTAGAATTTTTGCTTAAGCCCTTTTCAAACGGAACCGACAAATCAAGTTGGATCGCTTTTAAAGCGGCGTCAAATTCAGCATCGTAAAGTTCATTTACATTTGTGAAACCATAACCAATTAAGTTCAATTTAGTCTTAATTTGCGCGATGGACGGGTGAGACTGACCGAGTTGAATTGTTGTCGCTGGAACATTTACGGGAACCCAAGTTTTTGCGTCTTCAATTTGCGTTAAGCGAGTTAAAACATTTCTAAGACTTTTGTAGAACTTGTTTCGCGGAGCCAATTGATTGTATAGGTTTGGCATCGTCGATGCGTTTACGATTCCGAATACGTACCATTGTTTAAAATCTTTAGCGACATACTTAACATCTTCATTGATTTTGCTGGGATCAATGCGGCCAGTAACTACGTGTACAATTGATTTTAAAACATTTTCGGCAACATATAATTCAGACTTGATATCCGTGCTGCCATTTAGTTTTACGTGATCAATGATAGTTTGAATTTGATAGTCAGCAGTGCTTAAGCCATGGGACTTAATCATTTTACCTGCAGATTCTAAGTCAGCCGGTGTTACTAACCAACGACCCTCTTTAGCAAACATAGGCTCAAAACCACGAGCATTGTATATATTTTTTAAATAGGCCGGTGCTGAAGCCGTGGTAGAAAAATAGTTCTTTAATTCCTCTGCCGTTTGGGCAGACGCTATGAAACTAAGGATAGTAATTGCAACAAGTGCGCGTGCGAACATAGAAACCCCAATTTAGTATTTAATTATTCTGCTTTTAAGATGTTTAACTTGCTGTCTGTTGTGATTTTAACAGCCGTCTTTTGAGTCTGACTTTTTGTCAAAGCTGACAGCACGGAATCAAAACCTGGTGTTGAATACACTAGGTAGTAAGCCTGAGGTGCATTTTTTAACATGATGATTTTGCCATCGTCGTCTTCTTTGATTCTAAGGACTGTGTCTGTGACTGTTTGAGACGAGCTCTGTGCAAGAGCGTCTGAAACTCCGAATAAGAAGATTACCAAGATCGAAATCGCGAAAAGAAAATACTTCATATGTGACCCCATTTTGGAGTCACGTATAGCTCATTCTGCTTAATTTTTGTATGGACTTATGACTAACGAGAAATATTTACTTAAGAATTATCAGCTTGTGAATAACGCAGTTTCGTATATCGCTTAATAGCTTGGTCATTGTAGCATTTTCAAAATCTTCACGTAAAACCCGGGGCTTCAATATAGTAATTACATCATGAATCTGAATGGATTTTGCTTTTTGAGTTACCTTGCGGTCAAGCTCAACCCACGGCGACTTAAAACTGCAGTTAAGCTTGGCTGTACCTTGGCTAGATACATTTTTAAACGAAACTATATACTCTGAGACGCGTGGATAATTTAACCCTAAATCTGTGAAGCGTTTGTCTACACGATCAGCAATTTGGGATAAGGCTTGATTTTCCCAAAGTAAAAAACCAACTCCTTGGTTTGACTCATAGAAGGCATTCATCTCTTTAAATTCATAGCTGAACTCTAAATCGCGTGTAATTCGCGACATTAGTGAAAATGGAGTGAATTTTACATCTGTTGCCGTTTTTACGTTACTAGCCGTCCATTCAAGCAAACGAAATTGGAGCGAATCTATTGAAGAACGCAGTTGATCTCCTGTCCATTCGGTCGCGGCCACTCCCGATAAATTTATTTTTGTTTTCACGCTAACGAACGGCTTTTTAACGTCGGAATATTCAACACTAATCACCGCGCGATTTTTTTTATGGTTAGTTGCGGGAATGTCTTTTTCACGAGGATTTTCTGGGTCTAATAACAATGCCGTGCGACCGGAAATGTCTGGAAGAGGTTCTTTTATGTAGACCATACTGTTCGTGGCATCAAACCAACGGGGCTGCCCCTGAATTTCTGCATACGTGATCGCATGATTTTGCACTTTTGTACTTGGCAGTTTGGGATTTTCAAATTGCATAGTGTCTCCGCGGTAAACCCACGCAACATAGCTTTTGTAACCAAGCTTACGTAAAATGGCGGATAGTGATGCTGAATAATCCTTGCAGTCGCCGTAACCACTTCGAGCAATTTCCGTCAAAGGGCGTGGAATCATGGCCCCCTTCACACTACGCCAGTCGCCTAGATAGCGAATATGAGTCTGTAAGAGGTCTATGACGTGCTCGATACGTTCATCGTCATTTTTGATATTCTTTGCCTCTTGATAAATCTTTTCATGAAGTTCGGGTAGAGACTCATTTAGAACCCGTTCGTGAGCCTCTGTCATGGGCCTCATCATTTCTTTAGACCATATTTTTTCAGTTGATAATTCAACGTGGGGAACCATTCGACGTGTTAGGTAGGCGTCTTTTTCTTCAACAGGATTTATATAGATAGGTTTTTTCTGAGTTATGTTTAAGTAGTATTTTTCATTTTCATTTTTAACTTCAAGATCCAAAGAGTCTAAGGGGTCGCTGATGTGATAAAAGATGGGTCGTTCGCTTTCGACATATAGATTCTGTTTCAGCGAATTTTCACGCCATCCAAAATACTCGATGGTGCCGAAATAGTTTTCTAACGAAAGAGTATGTGTTTCCATTTTTAGTTTTAGATATAGCTTAGAGCCAACTTGCACATTAGGGAAGGCAATAGAAACTTGATTGTCGTTATCAAAGCCGTCCTTGCTGGAAGCAAGAGGTTTGTCTTCGATGAAATTCTTTTCTACTTTAGAAATACTGTCACCATTTTTCGTATAGGCTTCGATACTCGTAATTTTTGATAGATATGGGGCATAGCTAAATTTATAGAATCCAAATTCACGCCGACCGGTTTCATTAAGTATTTCTACTTCGAATTCTGAAACGCTCTTATAGTGACCCGTTTTCTTTATTTGATAATACTGATTTACTTGCAAGAATTTGTGGCTAGCTTCTTCAGAACGTTGAAGCCGAGCCCATGTCAGTGAAGAGAATAAGAATGTACACAATGCGAAGAGTGCTAATGTTTGTTTCATTGCGCGGCTCCTTTTTTAAGCTCAGCAACTAAATCTTTGAGGCCTTCTGACGGTTTGTCGTGTTTCTCGAGTCGCTTAACTAAATTCATAAATTTTTCAAAATCGTTTCCGGCAAGTATATATAAATTTTCAAAGTCACTCATGTCTTGTAGGTAAGTTTTGTAGACAATCAAGCGCGCATTGTTTAAATCTATCGTATCAAATTTGTTGTAACTTTCAGTGACCATCTTTGGTTTCACAGTTTCTGTGAAGTGATTTTTAATTTCTTGAAGACGTAATTGTCTGAGCTCTTCTTTTTGTTCCTTTTGTTCGCTATACCAAGTTTCCATAGCTTTAATTTCAGCCGTGATAAATTCAGAGAATTTCTTTTCGTCGATATTTTCGTTACGTACTACTTTTAAAGTTTCCGAGTTCTCGCCCTCTTTTGCGATATAGTAGAGTTCCATTCCTTTATTACCCAAGAATGTGGCTAAGCGTTCATTGAAGTCGGCTTCACTTTTTATAAATAGAGTTGCGTGAACAGATTCATGGATAATGGTGTTTACAAGATCGTGGTCTTTATATCGTAGCATACTGGATAAAAGTGGATCCTTAAACCACCCCAGCGTGGAATAGGCAGATACGCCTCGAACATACACATCAAAGTTATCTGCCTTTAAATCATCCGCTTCTTCTTTCGCATCTTTTTCTGAAAAATAGCCCTTATACGGCATTTTGCCTACAACGGGAAATCCCCAAAGATGCGTTTCCAGTTTCCATTTTGGTGAAGCGCTGACTACATAGCTAACATAAGGACGATCGAGTTTTACATATGTTGAATAGTTTTTCTTTACGTTAAGTTTCAATTTAGTTTCTGCAAACGTTCGAACATCCTGCGACAAAAGTAGCTTTTGTTTTTCCGATGGTTCTAGGTTCGGATCTTTAAGTGCGTCTTCGATGGGGACGCGCTGATTAAGAAGGCTCAGCTGGTTGTAGGCGCTCTTGGCTAGGTAGCCAATCTGGCAACCCGTGGATAGTAGAAAAATAAATGAAGCAAGTAGGAGCTTTACATCATCCATGTGATACCAGCACGAATGGAACTGTCTTCAACATTTGACTTGTTCCCACTGGAGTCTTTTGATTCAGTCCTCCATGCTTCGTAGCTGAGTTTAATACCAAAAGCTTCCGATAATGAAATTTTTAAACCGGCCCCATAGCTTGGCGATGTCGAGTTAATAGGGGGGCTATCATATACAAAAACATCCGCATTTTTTGTAGTGAGTGTTTTTTTGATCTGAGCTATTCCGCCTTTGATGTAAGGCTGAATCATTGCTTTTCGATCGGCCAACATCAGGATTAGCGAAGAGTCGTAGACGGCCATTTTTTGCAGCGAAGTCTGCTGTTGAAACCCGGTACCGTTAAAAATACTCTCTTCACGCAGAACCGACGCATCCGTATAACTAAGTTCTACAGCGACTTTCTCCATAAAATAGAACGAGACTGACCCGGTGGTGGACTCAGTATTGTTATAATTTGAATTGTTGAAGTAGGTTTTTTTCTGAGCATAAGAAACCGAAAACTCAGTTAAAAACGCGAAACTCTTTAGACTCAAAAGTAGTAAAAATAAAAGTATACGCATATCTATAGTGTAAGACTTTTTTTTACGACCGTCTTTAAATTACCGGTCGATCTAGGCTAGACCACAGACTGAAGTACTAGCGGGCTAGGAAACTAGGATTAAAATAAACGTGGAATGAATAGCGTAGGTGAATAAATCCATCACTTTGAATCATTTCTTTTGGAGGATTTGGAAACACTTTAGCATCTTCAAATGCACGAATCGATGATTGGTCAAATTGTGAAATACCAGATTCTTTTAATAAAATCGCTTTACGCAAGTGCCCCTGCGCATCGATTAAAAATTCAATCTGCGAAATCCATGTTTTCTTGGAAATATTTTGAACAACATTACGGCGATCAAAATATTCGATCGCATTACGAACATGAGTTTCCCAACGGAATCTAACTAAATCCTCTACGCGGGCATAGAAGGTATAAAACTGATATTGATCGGTATTAAGAGCCGTAAAGTCGCCAACAGACACATTTTCAGGTAGGGATTCGCCGACAGTGGACCGCATATATTGATCTTTTGGAAAGACCTCAAGTGGCTTGTAATCCTCTTTGTTTTTGCCATCTTTTGTAGCGATGATCACATCACCGTCATGTTCTTGAGAAATTGATTGTAGTTCTTCCTTGATTTTGTTCTCAAGAAGCTCTCGTTGGTATTTAGGAATGTTGCTATTGCGATTTTGAGTTTTGCCTGACTCTTTTGCTTGGGTTTCTAGAATCACGCGCTGACGTTTTTCCGAAAGAAAGCGGGCAGGGTCATAGGATTTGGTATCTTGTATATGTTCAGGGGCATCGGCCTGACGAACTATTTGTTGGGTTGGTTTTTTATCTTGAAGGACGACTTCTAATAAAGACGGCTTTTCGACCGGGACCTGACTGACGAAAGCAGTGTTTAAATTTAGCAGATAACTTTTAGGCACAAGCCATACAATTGCCACCAAAACAAAGTGGAATAACAGGCTCAGAGCTAAGGCTAGGGGCAGGTACTTTTCCGCTCTCATCTGTCTCAATCTAGAACAAATTGGACCCATTTTCCACTAAAATGGCTCAAGTTTGATACAAAAATGACGATGAATGATACAATAAATGAACATTTTATATGTGAGTAAATCGGGGGTTATAATATGGGAAAAGTAATTGACATCGTGGACCGCATCAAATCAACCAAAAGATCTGCGCCGGCTGCGAAAAGCAAAGCTCCAGTTTTAGATATCACAGAAGTTAGAAAAGAGATGATTAATAGCGAGCGTAGAACAGTTAAGCGTACCATCCTTACTGAGTTTATTGGTGCTTTCGTAATCCTTCCTGACCAAGGATTGTTAAAAGTTTCTGTTTACGACATTTCTGATAACGGGATTGCTTTTGATATCGACACTGAAAAGCCTATTTTTAAAGAAAACGAAGAAGTCGCTATGCGTGTTTATCTAAACTATAAAACTTATTTTGGCTTTGTAGTTAAGGTTCAAAACTCTCGTTTCGTTCCAAGTGAAGGCGTAGTTCGTCATGGTACTCACTTCATGAAGGGAACGCTTAATGACGTTGCACTACATCATTTCGTTAAATTCATCGAAACCGTTAGCGCCAGTTTAAAAACTGACGACGGTGACATTCAAGTTTCAAATATATCTTGATCTGCACCCTTCTTAAGATGATCCTATGAACAGCAGTGTTCTAGGATTAATCTCAAGAGGGGTTGTACACATTGAGCAAAAATAATAATTCAAATCCAAAAAAGAAAAAGATCGTAGTTGATACGAACGTAATTCTATTCGACTCGCAGGCGCTAACTAAGTTTGGCGAAGCGGACATTCATATTCCTATGTCTGTCATCGAAGAGATCGATCGTTTTAAAAGAGACCAAGGTGAGAACGGTCGAAATGCGCGTCAGTTCAGCCGTTTCATCGACGTTCTTAGAGAAAAAGGATCTTTATCTCAAGGTGTTCAAATCGACGGACATGGCGAAACATTTGTCTATGTCAGCACAGATTTGATGGCTCATGGGTTAAACACCGAGCTAAATCAAGAAAAAGCAGACAATCGTATCTTGATGACTGCGATTGGTTTACAGAAGCAACATCCTCGTCACAAAGTAGAGTTGATCACTAAAGATATCAATCTACGTATCAAAGCTGACGTTTACGGAATTATTGCAAAAGACTATGAACCGACAAATGCCGATGTCGCTGATCTTTACGAAGGTTACCAAGAGATCGAGCTAACATCAGAACAAATCGATCAGTTCTATCGTGACAAGAAATTCGCTCCAGCAGCAGGTCATAAACTGATTGCAAATCAATATGTCATTATCAAAAACCCAACGAATCCAAACCATTCAGCGGTTGGACGATATTCATTAGCGGAACAAAAAATTGTTCCTTTATTGACTCCGTCAGATAGCATTTGGGGCATTCATGCTCGTAACGTCGAGCAAGCTTTTGCTTTAGATTGCTTGCTTAATGACGAAATCTTGTTTGTTTCTTTGGTGGGTAAAGCCGGTACGGGTAAAACGTTACTTGCGATTGCTGCCGGGCTGCATAAGACATTGGATGAAGGCCGTTTCCAAAGATTATTGGTTTCAAGACCAATTTTCCCAATGGGACGAGACATTGGTTATTTACCGGGCGATATCGAGCAAAAATTGAATCCATGGATGCAGCCGATCTTTGATAACGTGGAATTCTTAATGGGTGCTGATAAAAAAGCCGCTGGTCGTGCGCAAGAATTAATCAATCAGGGTATGTTAAACATTGAACCGTTAACGTATATCCGCGGTCGCAGTATTCCGAAACAATATTTGATCGTGGATGAGGCCCAAAATCTTACCCCTCACGAAATTAAAACAATCGTGACAAGGGCCGGTCGTGGAACGAAAGTTGTCTTGACTGGAGACGTCTACCAAATTGATAATCCCTACGTCGATTCAGCGAATAGCGGTTTAACGTACGCAGCGGAACGTTTCAAAGGTCACAGCATTGCGGCCCATGTAACGTTAACGAAAGGTGAACGTTCTGAACTCGCTGAGTTAGCGGCAAATATTTTATAACCAGCGGGATTTAAAATGGGTCACAATATTCAGTTTGATAAAGGATATACATTTAACCTGTCAGTACAAGTGACTGACGATATGGTGAAAAAATTTGCCGACATGTGCGGCGATTACAATCCGATTCATTTGGATGATGACTACGCTAAGACAACCAGATTTAAACAAAGAATCGCCCACGGGATGATCGTGGGCGCTTTATTTTCTAGAGCATTAAATGATTGCATGGGCAGTGGTGGTATTTACTTAAGCCAAACTATGAAGTTTCTGCAGCCAGTTTTTATCAACGATACCATTCACATGGAATTTCTAGTAACCGCGATGAGAAAAGAAAAAGGTATCGCAACAGTTGAAACGTTAGCTAAAAAAGCAAACGGTGAACTGTGTGTAAAAGGCGAAGCCATTGTTATGGTTTCCAGCGCCGTTAGCTAGTTCTATATAAAAAATGTTAATCAATATATCTCCGCTTAAAAAGTATCCTGACTTTAGAAATTTGTTTCTAGGTCAGTTTATTTCTTTCTTTGGTAGCATGATCAGCTACGTCGCTATTCCTTATGAAGTGTATCAACTAACGAAAGACAATTGGTACGTTGGCGCTTTGGGGATAGTTCAACTCGTTCCCGTTTTAGTTTTTGGCATCATCGGTGGAACGATTGCAGATCGTTTGAATAGAAAAAAACTGATTATTTATTCTGAAGTGGTGATGTGTTTAGTCGTCTTCGGTTTATTTTTAAATTCTTTGCAAGACAATCCATCGGTTCCTTTGATTTTCGCTTTAGTTGCTATCTTACAGGGTGTTCTTGGTTTTCATCGTCCCGCGATGGAAGCAATGACTCAAAAAATCGTCAGCGCCGAAGATTATTCGTCAATAGGTGCCCTGGGTAGTTTCAGATATTCCGTTAGCGCCATTGCGGGTCCGTCTTTGGCTGGATTAATCATTGCTCAATTCGGTATTTCTGCTGCGTACGGATTTGATGTTGTAACATTTTTGCTGGCATTGTTCTTCCTGTTTAAAATTCGCTTCAATGAAACGCCAGAAAAGAGTGCTAAAAATCCTATCGAGCAAGCGAAAGAGGGTTTGCGGTTTTCAGTTTCTAAGCCAGAACTTATTGGTACATATGTCATTGATATCGTAGCGATGACTTTTGCATTTCCGGTGGCTTTGTTTCCAGCATTGTCAGAAACATACGGTGGTGCAAAATCTGCGGGAATTTTATTTTCATCGATGGCGGTGGGGGCGTTGGTAGCGACCTTGTTTAGCGGATGGACTCATAAAATAAGAACGCATGGGCGGATGGTCGTTATTGCGGCTTGCCTGTGGGCCGTATTTATTTGTGTCGTTGGCTTTGCGAATAGTTTGTTGGGCGCTTTTATTTTTCTAGCACTCGCGGGTGCTGCTGATATGATTAGCGGTTTATTCAGACAAGTTATTTGGAATCAAACGGTACCCAATGAAATGCGCGGTCGCCTGTCAGGAATTGAAATGATTTCCTATATGTCGGGTCCTTTGATTGGAAATGCCCGCGCAGGCTGGGTCGCTTCAAAGTACAATGTCAGCATTAGTTTGTGGTCTGGTGGTCTGATTTGTCTTGTGGCCGTAGTCATGACGGCCTTATTCCTACCAAAATTTTGGAAGTATACGAGCTCTAGAAGTTAAGATAGCCCGCATATTACGACAGCATGTAAACATCTTTGACAGCTATTCGTATCCAAGGACAATGGATTGCATTCAAATCGGCACGAAAATGGAACTCTTTGGCAGTCATGTTGAAACGATTGTTTGCCAGTTCCGCTATTCTTTTATGCTTCCAAAGCCTTTCTTTGGCTGAAACTCCTGTACTTGGACAACCTTCAGATGAACTGATTGGAAGCTGGCAATTATCTCGGACATTTTGCAGTGATTTAAAGGCTAACCGTGTTGAGCTGACTCGTATTATGAAAATGCCGTGGTTAGGTTTCGAGCCCAATGTACAATTGAATGTATATGAAACGCTTTCAGGCAAAAATATCGAAAAAGTAGTGCCTAAATCCAGCTGCGAAAATAACGAAGTTTCGACGACTCATTTTATTAGATCGACCTATGCCATTCAAACAAGTACACATGCGGTTAACAATCAGCAAATTCACACTGTAACGTCACGAGGTATTGTGTCGAAGGATGTGAATGAGGCCGCAATTAAACAATGTGGTGGGACGATTAAAGGGTTTATCCTAAATACCGTAGTTAGCAATTTTATTTATCCCGACTACTTCCAGCAAGAAGCCAAACGCACGTATGAATTTATTATTAAGGATTCGCGTCTTTACGTATTTTTCACTGAACCTATGATTTGTGAATCAGGTCATACCGTGATGGTTTTCAGTCGCCGCTAGTTACTAAAAAATCGTGAGAATATTTTTTCGAGGCGTTTCTTGAATGCTGAGCTTTGAATAACCCAGCCTAAAAAACAAACAGGCTTCTTTTGTTTCTATCTTCAATTCATCTAACGCCTTGGCGTGTAGATGCTCGATTTCCTTTTTCTGTTTGGCTGAAAAGGTGAAGAAATTAGGGTCTCGGTAGTAGTTGGCGATAGTTAAAGTATTTCCAAATGGCTGCAAACGAACACCGGCTGTCGTAACGGTTAACCACACGTGCATAAATTCTTCACCAAGCTGAATCCAATTTATATTCGTATTTCCTGGAATGTGAAGACAGGCGATAGTTGCTGAATTAACTAGTGGTCGGGAAATAGATTCATCAAGTGGCCAGGAGTAGGCCGCGGCGATGGGTATTCTTAATGGAAATTTTTTTTGAAATCGAGTGATCTTCGATAATATTGTGGAAAGTCCAAGATTTGAAATAGGTATGCCCGTTAAGCTTGAATTGTCGGATTTTAGTTCATGGGATAATTCTGCAGAAAGCTCTTTGTTTTGAAAACGAATCAAACTTAGCTTGCGAAAAATAAGATCAATAGATTGAAGATTTTGCTGCCCTTCAAAAAAATGTAAAGATACTTCATGGTCGCCAATAAGGCTTTGCTTTAGTTCGCTGGGAATTGGTTTTTTCTCGTAGAGACGTCGATCGGTAAAGCGATTTCTAAAAATTGATGGTCGTTCTGACTTTATCGGACGGCATGCTTCTAAATTTATTAAAATAGAATTTCTTTCTAGTTTAGTTTCAGATGGAATGGTTTTATCTATTAGCCGATAGCCAAAATCTTGGCAGAGGTATTCGATACTATAAGCTAGAACCCCGAGGCTGATGAGTGCACCGTAGCCGAAATGATCGGTGTGTTGCTTTTCAAAATGTATATTTGTATCTAGGAAAATCGAAATACTTACTGCCGTATGGCGTTGAGATATTTTCAAAACCCATGGCTGCAAATTTCCGCCGGAAGGCGCATATTTAAGGAGAGCTATTAGTTCGCTTAACATTTCTAAATTTTGAACCCTATTGAAAGTATTGTTATGGGTAAATTTGACTTTTCTATGGCTGTCTATTTTAATTTATGGGGGATGGAAAAGTTTAAGATTCAGACTAAAAATTTTTCGAACGAAGTCTTTGTGCGAAGTCCTCATGACGCTGTTATATTTCGCGAACATTCTATTCCAGATGAGCGTGTCATGGTGGATGTTCAACCAAAGTTTTGGACATTGGCCTGGGCGCAAATTCCTAAAGATCAAGTTTATTTTTATTCCGAAAAAAAATGGCATGAAGTGAGCGGTTCAGTAGTTATTTATAAATCACCCTTCTCGGTTGTGCGTTGGCGTTTGAAGCCCGGTAAGTTGCAGTGGGGATATCTTGTATCTAAGCGGAATATAGATGAAGCCATTCATATACCGTCAAAAATCATATCTCCTATAGTGATGATCGAGAGTGGACCGATGATGTTAAATTCGATTCGATCTGAAAATGGAATCATTTTAGACATCGATCAGAGAAATGATTGTGTTCATGACCTTAAAACCATGATCGATACGACATTTCAGTCGCCTGAAAATATTAAAGATTTATTATCGAGCAACAGAAACTATGCCTATATGAGCCGTGAGTTTAAGAAGAAATACGCGTTGTCGCCAGTGAAGTATCGTAATCAGCTGCGATTGATGCAAGTCGCGCAAGATCTGATTTTTAGCGGAAATGCCGTGGAGTCTGTTTATCATCAAAATGGAATTCAGGATGCAAATTACTTCTACAACCGATTTAAACTATTATTCGGAGCGTTTCCTGCTCAATTTAGACGACAAATCACTGCTGAATCTCATCATTGATCTTTGGGTTACATAATAGTTAAGAAATAATGTCAATTTTGACCATAGAATTAAATCCGCGGAATACGACAATGAAAGCATGTTGATCGAATTTAATTATCAGCGGGCGTTCACACGGAATTTAGGTTGGGTTTCACTCGACGAACAAAACATTATCAAAGAAAAGAAAATAGCCATCGCCGGTATGGGCGGCGTCGGAGGAATTCACCTAATTAATTTTGTGCGCATGGGATATGAAAAGTTTCATATTGCTGATCCCGATACTTTTGAGCTCGCCAACTTTAATCGCCAGTTTGGTGCGACCATGGATTCGATTGATCAAAACAAAGCTGACGTCATGGTCAAGCTCGCTAAATCGATTAATCCTAACGTTCAAATTGTAGTTTTCCATGAAGGTGTAAACTCGCATAATGTGAAAGAATTTTTGAAAGACGTCGATGCTTATGTGGATGGCTTGGATATCTTTGAAATAGAAATCAGGGAAAAAGTTTTCGGGTATTGTCATCGTTTTAATATCGCCGCATTTACATATGGTCCTGTAGGAATGGGTGTGGCGGGTACGGCCTTTCTGCCACACAAAATGAGCTTTGAGGACTATTTTGGAATGTCTAAAGCTTCTTTCAATGAAAAAATATATCGATTTGTTGTTGGTATTTCCCCTGCTTTTTTACATATGAAAGCAATCAAAGATGTTTCCTATTTTGATTTGAAAAACAAGAAGACAGGTTCGACGACCATGGGCTGTTCTATTTCAAGCGGAGTCGTCGTTACTGAGGTCACCAAGTATTTATTGAAGAGAGGGCGTGTGGTGGCCGCTCCCATGTCGATTCAATACGATTCATTTTCGCAGCGATTTAAACGTAAAATTTCTTGGGGTGGACGAGTTAACCCACTATATATTTTGAAAGTCTATGTTTTGAAAAACTGGATTTTGCGAGAAAAGTCTTAGCCGCTATAAGCTTTTTTGAAAATGTTGAGACAGAATTTTTTTTGCGTCGTCTATATTTGGCTTTTCGCCAATTAAATCTTCAACGCTAACCATAACCGATTGGGAAAAGCCACACGGGTGCATACCGCGGAAGGCCGCTTTGTCCGCAAATACATTGATAGCGGCGCCATGATAAGTCACCCATTTTTTCACGGCAATTCCTAATGAAGCTACTTTGCGACCGTCAACCCATACGCCGGTTTCTTCAACTGCATTCCCTTTGTAGTCTTGTTGCGGTTTTCGATTTTCTAAATCTAGGGTTTTACCTTCGGCTTTAACGCTTAAAGAGCTTAACCAGTTAATGATTCCATTTTCTAGTTTACGTAAGTGACCAGCGACGTTCTGTTGTTCGTTTGCAGGACGACTTTCATGTTTTAAATTTATGATCGGATAGATAACTAATTGCGACGGACCATGATAGGTTGCGCGACCGCCACGGCTGATTTCAGCAACAGGGCCATCCCAAGAAAACACATCACCTTCTTCGGTTGAGCGTCCTAAGGTCACAATTTCAGGATGAGTGCAAAAAACAATAATACCCGGCAAGTTTTCGGCGTGGACACGTTCTACTAATTCAAGTTGGCGCTTGTTAGATTCAAAATAATCAATCAAACCCCAGTCTTGAATTTCCATTACTTAACCCAGAAATCAACTTGAGCGTGATTTTTTACTAATTCGGGACGAAGAGTTTCTTTCAAGTTTCCGCAACGGGCAGTGATAGAGAACTGAAAGTCTCCTTTGAATCCCGGCTTATATTTTAAATTATATGTGCCATCCAAGTTGGTGGTAACCGTCGTTAGAACTTTGTTTTTATCAAGTAGATCAATACGTGCAAGGTTTGCCGGTTTTTGATTTAAACCGTCACCGCAGTAAACAGTACCCGAGATACTATTGATGGTTCTACCGGCAGAATCGATAAGGGCCGCTGCCAAATAAAATGGAGCGGCCTCACTAGGATACAATGCTACTTCGGCTTTTGATCCATCAGCATTTCTTTCATTTTGTACAGACGACATTACGCATGCCGAAAGTGAAACGATACTTGCTAATAGAAAACACCAAGCCGTTTTCATTGTCCTACTTAGTTGCTGTTGGCTGAGGAGCCGGCGTGTGCAACGGTTTTTGAATAATATGGATTGCATGTCCCAATGTCGCTTCAGCTGCTTCCATCATCGTTTCACCTAACGTCGGGTGGGGATGGATAGATAGAGCTAGATCTTGTAAACGTGCACCCATTTCGATAGCCAAAACAGCTTCAGAAATTAAATTCGAAGCTTCTGGGCCGACGATATGAACACCAAGTAACACGTCATTTTCGGACGCGATCATTTTTACGAAACCATCAGTTTCCATCATTGAAACGGCTCGGCCGTTAGCACCGAATGGAAACTTCGCAATTTTCAAGTTTTTGTAGCCTTTTGCGATCGCTTCAGATTCTAGCATACCCGCTGATGCGATTTCAGGATCTGTGAAGACAACGGCAGGGATTGTTTTCGCATCGAATGCTCTTGGAGCTCCTTTTATGATTTCAGCTACCATTACGCCTTCATGAGACGCTTTGTGAGCTAGCATTGGTTGGCCACACAGATCGCCGATAGCAAAAATGTTCTTCACATTAGTACGGCGTTGAGCATCGACTTTAACGAATCCGCGCTCATCAATTTGGATACCTAATTTTTTAAGAGTCGGTTGATCGCCATTTGGACGACGACCTACGGTTACTAGAATCTTGTCAGCCTTCAGAGTTTCTGTTTTCCCATTTAGCTCGTAAGTAACTTCGTATTCAGAACCCGTTTTCTTTTGAGATTTAGCTTTGGCTTGATGAATCACTTTCACGCCCGATTTTTTCAACTTACGCGCTACCACTTGTGAACAATCAGGATCCGCGACGCCAGCTAATAATGAATCAGCAGCTTCAAGGATAGTGACTTCAGTTCCTAATTTCTTCATGTACGAAGAAATCTCTAAACCGATGTAACCGCCACCGATAGTAACCATGCGTTTTGGAATCGCATCTAAATCTAAAGCACCTGTTGAAGAGACGATGTTCTTTTCATCAAATTCAAAACCAGGGATTTGGATAGGACGCGAACCTAAAGCTAGGATCATGTACTTTGTTTCTAATTGTTCTTTGCCTTTAGAAGACTGAACTTCGATTTGTGTTGGAGACACAAATTCAGCTGTACCGTTGAAAATAGTAACTTTGTTACCTTTCAATAATTGGTTCACGCCGCCGCTCATTTTATCGCAAACAGATTGTTTCCACGCGACCATTTTTTTGAAGTCGATTTTAGGCTTAGAAACTTCGATCCCCATTTCTGGAAAACCATGCTCAACTTTGTCTAACCAGTGAGCCGCCGTGATCATAGCTTTAGAAGGAATGCAACCTACGTTCAAGCATACGCCACCTAATTTTTCTCGTTCTACGATCGCCGTGTTTAAACCCAGCTGCGCGCATTTAATTGCAGCTACGTAACCACCGGGACCACTACCAACAACTACTACATCAAATTTTTGCATATCTAATCCTTATCGTCCTAGTGCATGTCTAGCATCAATAATGCTGGTTTTTGGATACGACCCAAGAATGCTTTCAAGAAACGGGCAGCCAATGCGCCATCGATTAAACGATGATCCGCAGTGATTGTGAAATTCATATATTTCTTGCTGATCACTTTGCCGTCTGCAGTTAGTTCCAAGCGATCTTGGATTTTATACATCCCAAGGATAGCTACTTCTGGATGATTGATGATTGGAGTTGCGTATGTACCACCCACTGAGCCAATGTTCGTAATGGTGATCGTTGCGCCCTTCATTTCATCTGGTTTTAACTTACCGTCGCGTGCGCGTTTAGAAAGATCGATGATTTCTTTAGAAATGTCCAAGATTGATTTGTTATCTGCCTGTTTAACTACCGGAACAAGCAATCCGTTTGGAGTGTCCGCTGCGAAACCCAAGTTGAAGTATTTTTTGTAAACGATTTCTTGTGCATTGTCGTCGATCGAAGCATTGAACGCTGGGAATTCACGGATCGTTGCGATCAAAGCTTTCATAACAAATGGTAAGTAGGTAACTTTGGTTCCTGCTTTTTCAGCGATATCTTTCATTGATTCACGGAAAGCGACTAGTTCTGTGACATCCACTTCATCCATCAATGTGAAATGTGGGATGATGTGTTTTGCCATTTGTAAGTTCTCAGCGATTTTCTTACGGATACCTTTTAATGGTACGCGCTCTTCAGCCGTGGCCATGCTTGATGAGTAACCTGGTTTAGGGAACGAAATAGACCCATTAACAGTCGATGTTGCAGGACCTTTTGTTCCGATAGAAACAGAATCCAGTTGTTTCAAGATATCTTCACGAGTCACGCGACCCGCAAGACCTGTTCCTGTTACGCCATTGATGTCGACTTGCATTTCACGTGCTAAACGACGAGTTGATGGCGTTGCTAATACTTTTGAATCCATCACCGGAGGATAGAACGAAGTACTAGTTGATGTGCCAGTAGCTGCAGCGGCCATTGCTGGCTGAGCTGTGGCCGTTGGAGCTTTATGAGTTTGCGCCGGAGCAGCCATAGATGCTGCCGGAGCCGAAGTTGTTTGAGTCCCACCTGCTGTAGTTAGTGTTAGAAGAACAGATTCTACTTTCACGACTTCGCCAGCTTTGAACTTTAATTCTTTAACTGTTCCACCTTTAGTCGTTGGAACTTCAACGGTTGCTTTGTCCGTCATGATTTCCGCCACAGATTGATCTGGCTTAACTGTATCGCCCGGCTTAACTAGCCATTTGATTAATTCCCCTTCAGTTACACCTTCACCAAGTTCAGGAAGTTTTAATTCATATGTGCCGCCACCAGTAGCTGCACCTGCGGATACAGTTGTAGTAGGAGGATTAAATGCGTGACCGTTAGTTTGAGGAGCCGCTTCTGTTTTGGCAGGGGCTTGAGTTGCTGGTTTCGCTGAGCTCGCACCAGACTCTTCCAGAGTAAGGATTGTAGATTCAACTTTGATTACTTCACCAGCTTTGAATTTTAATTCTTTAACAACGCCTGCACGTGTTGTTGGAACTTCTACGGTAGCTTTGTCTGTCATGATTTCGGCTACGGATTGATCTGCTTTAACTGTATCGCCTGGTTTTACCAACCATTTGATTAATTCCCCTTCAGTTACACCTTCACCTAGTTCCGGTAACTTTAAATCAAATGCCATGTACTCTCCTTGTGCTTATTAAATATTAAATAGATTTTTCTAAATTTTGATTATCTTGATTTTCGTGTCTGTTTTTACGAATCACGCCTTCCATAAAGAACTCGCCAGCACGATACGAACTACGAACAAGTGGCCCCGAAGCAACATAAAGGAAACCCATTCCTTCAGCTATCTCCTGCCAGTATTTGAACTTCTCTGGAGTGATGAATTCAATAACTTTCAAATGACGTTCAGTCGGTTGCAAGTATTGACCAAATGTAATCACGTCACATCCCACGGCGCGAAGATCGCGAAGTGTTTCCATGATTTCTTCATCTGTTTCGCCAAGGCCAAGCATCAATGAAGATTTCGTGTACATATTTGGTTTATGTTCTTTTACGGTTTTCAAAACACCCATTGTTTGATCGTAACCTGCACGTGGATCACGTACAGATGATGTCAAACGACGAACGGTTTCGATATTTTGTGCGAATACATCGGGTTCGCTATCTGCCAGCTGCTGAATCAATTCTTTATTTCCACGGAAGTCCGGAGTTAGAATTTCTACGATCAAATCCGGCTGAAGCTTCTTGATAGTAGAAACGGTGCGGGCAAAATGTGAAGACCCCTGGTCTTCAAGATCGTCTCGATCGACGCTCGTGATGACGACGTATTTTAAATCCATCTGAGAAATTGAATACGCTACTTTTTCTGGTTCGAATGGATCAATAGCGCCTTTTGGATTTCCTGTTTTCACATTACAAAAACGACAACCGCGCGTGCACACTTCGCCCATAAGCATAAACGTAGCGGTTCCACCGCTCCAGCATTCACCCATGTTGGGGCATTTAGCTTCTTGGCAAACAGTGGCAAGTTTTAATTCGCCTAATAGGTCTTTAATGCGAGTGTAATTCTCGCCGCTCGGGGCTTTAACTTTTAGCCATGACGGTTTTGGTGCGCGCATGCTGCACTCCCTTTTTAATGTAAGAAAACTAGGTATTTACTCTAGTAACGGTATATCTAGCCTAAAGCACTTCATTCGGCAATGCGACGGAAAAATATTTTGTAAAATTTGTTAAAAAAGCATTTAACCAAAGAGGTGTTACAGAAGGACGGGACTATGAAGTTAGAACTGAAAATGAAGAAGGGGCTGCTTAAAAAGCGGTATAAACGCTTCTTCGCGGATATTTTTTATGAAAATCAACTAGTTACAGCTCATGTGCCGAATACGGGGAGCCTGAAGTCCTGCTTATTTGCTGATCAAGATTGTTATTTTACGGAAAGCGATGATCCTAACCGTAAGTTAAAATACACGCTGGAAATTGTTTCAACACCGACTGGGTTCGTGGGGGTTAACACACGAACACCAAACGACATGATGAAAGACGCCGTAAAAACGGGCTGGTTGGATCATTGGAAAGAATTTCCGGAAGTGAAGGCAGAGTTTAAATTGAACGCAGAAACACGGCTAGATTTTAGAATCAGCAAGGGTGACAAACACCATTTCATTGAAGTTAAAAATGTTACGTTGAAAGATGGGAGTTCGGCTCAGTTTCCAGATGCGGAAACGACTCGTGGACAAAAGCATTTAAAAGAATTGATGCAGTTAAAAGAACAAGGGCATGGTGCGGAAATCGTTTTCTTTATTCAGCGAAATGATGTGGATAGTTTCAAGCCAGCTAAAGACATTGATCCCGAGTATGCACGATTATTAAAACAGGCGGATGAAGTTGGAGTTAAAATTACGCCGATCGTTTGCGATGTTACGTCGGCTTCGATTTCGTTAACGAATAAAGTTTTGCCGGTCCAATGGTAAAAATATTTCTTTCATTTTTAGTTCTGGCTCAATTTGTTTTTGCGACGGAGCATTTTTTTAATTATAGCGATATCACTGCACCCGGTGAGATCACAAAATTTCCGGCGAATTTTGGTTCATTCAGGCAAGGCATGAGTTTTTCGGGATCGCTGAACGCATTGAGCCGCTTGTCCTACAAGCCGAACATGTCTGAGTATAAAACGGATCGATCGCCCGTTGCGATTGAACCGCGCGTTTTATCATCTGGCCTTGGGCAAAGCTGGGGCGGTTGGGGCTTTGTAATCGCAAATGACGTCGAGAAAATCAAATTGCAATCGGATGCACTAGAAAGCACAGAGGATTTGCGATCAATTGAAGTGCATTTGGGATCTGGTCTGAAGTTATCTAAAATGTGGAATATCGGCTGGAGTTTAACGTTGAATAATGATCAACGCTTGAAGACTGATGTGATTACAGATCCGAACGATAGCGACAAACCGCTAAGATATATAGAAAGCCAAAAGGAAGCCTATTCGACACAAATTGGATTCGGTTTTTTGATGGAAACCGAATCATTCATCGTTGGAACACACTTGAAAACTTCGAAGGTGTTGCTGACTCAAAATGGAAAATTAAAATCTAGGTATTATTCCGTATCACAAAACAAAGTGATCAAAGAAGACGCTGAACAGAGCTATGGTTTGACGTCAAATTTCGAATTGGATTTCGGGGTTAGGTTTGGAACCAAGGGCTTCACGTATTCTATTGCGGACACTTATTTCTTTGAAGGGACGCACGCTTTAAAGGCGGGTTTTGAGTACATTGGATCATGGGGCCGAGTTTCTACCGGTTTTAGCCGCCATCAAAGGGTTGAGGGCAGCGAGTTTCAATGGTCGGTTGGGTTCTGTCGCTCAGAAAAAGAATTCGATTGGGGAGTCGGGCCATTCTATCGAACGTTTCAAGATCGGGCGGTGGATCGGTCAGAGATTGGGGTATTGTACTCGTCGCAGATTAATTACTAAAACTGAGTTCAGTTCGGATAGCGGTGACGGTTTCGGTTGCCGTTACGGTTCCGGTTCGGTTTGAGTTTTGGTTATGGTTATGGTTGGGACTTGCAGTCCCTTTTTTATGCTGGAAAAATTCGAGGCTTATCAGCTCTCTAAAAAATATTATTGGCTTTGTCAGGAATTGAAAATTCCTCGCTTTTTACAAGATCAATTACTTCGTGCTAGTTCGTCTATTCCTTTAAATTTAGCAGAAGGTTCTGGAAAAAGTTCGCCCGCCGATCAACGTCGTTTCTACGCGATTGCCCTTGGTAGCTTAAGAGAATGCCAAGCCATTCTAGAAATAGAAAAAATAGAAGATGAAACCATCAAGGCATTAACAAACAAACTGGGTGCAATCCTCTTCACCCTAAGTAAAAAAAGACCATAACCAAAACTCAAACCGAACCGGAACCGTAACGGCAACCGAAAACGTCACCGATCACCGAACGATCCCCCACGAAATGAAAAACCCCGTAAGCCTTGCGACCTACGGGGTTCCCCCTCATTAACAAATTTATATTTTACCGAAAATTATTTCTTAGCTAAATGCTTATCAATAACATCTTTGAATTCGCTAAATGGCAGAGCTCCACGAAGTGAAATTCCGTTTACGATGAAACCAGGAGTCCCGCGGATACCGAATTTTTGTGCTTCTTCCATGTCTGCTTGGATACGCTTAGAGATTTTTTCGTCGTTTAAATCCTTCTCTAATTTACCCATGTTAGCACCAACTTCTTTAGCTACTTTTTTCAAGAAGCCTTCTTTTCCAGATTTAAGTTCGCCTTGGTTTTCGAAAACTTTATCGTGGAATTTTTCAGCTTTACCATGATCTTGTAAAGCAATGGCTTCGTAGTAACGAGCCGCAGGTTCAGCCATTGGATGGAAATCTAAAGGTAAGTGTTTGAATAATACACGTACTTTATCGCCATATTCGGCTTTAACTTGTTTTACAGTTTGGTAACCACGAGAACAGTATGGGCACTCGAAATCAGAGTATTCAACGATAGTAATAGGCGCATCTTTTTTGCCGAAGATAACGCGTGTTTCGTCGATTTCTGGTTTAAGTGGGTTAGCATATTCAGCATCACGTTGTTGCTTTTCATCGTTAGCCATTTTCTCTTGTTGTTTTTTCTGAGCTTCTTGAGCCGCTTTGTTTACGACTTCGATAAATTTCTCAGGATCTTTTTCGATCGCAACGAACATGATAGATGGATCTTTTTCTACAGCTTCTTTAAGTTGTTTTGCCGATGGTGCACATTGTACTAATACAAACGCGCCAGCAACCAAGACTAGTTTCATTAAATTTTTCAAATTATCCTCCGTATTTAGTGAACTTTTTCATTCAAAATAGTTTTGCATCTTTCAGATTAATTAGGAATCAAAAAGACTTGAATCGTCGCGACAAACTTCCCAGCCCTAAGTCTTTGACGGAAAACTATCCTCAATTTTCGTTGGAAAAAGCCGATACAACACCGTTACCTCTTAGTAATCAACACGAACAACCGAGAAAGAGATATGAAAGCATTATTTGTAACCATAATATTGGCACTCAATTCACAAGCTGGACTTTTGTATACCTATAACCAACTAACGCTGAAAGATTTGGATCAAATGAGTGCGTTAGTAAAAAACAAACTTAAAGAGTCCAAAAGCGCCGACGCCGGTAAAGTCGTGCCGATAAAAGAGGGACTTCAGGCCGTATTTAGTCGTCCAAATGCTGACGATATGATCGAGAAAATTTCTCCACCGTTAAGAACAGCGCTTGAGCAAGAAGATGCGACTGAAAAGGTTTTCACTGACCTCGTAACAGAAGCTATCAACGCCCTTACAAATACACGCAATTTCAAAAAAGAAGTTCAAGTTACGTACGCAATATTTTTGGAGAACGTAATTTCTGAGTTTAAACCAAACTTAAAGAAAGAAAGTTTTGAATATAAAATTGTAAAAAGAATTGCAGATAGTTCTATTGAATTAACAAAGGACGCCCAGAAAGATCGCAAGCTTCGTTTGATGCAAGAAAGTGCATCGCCAAGTATGATTGCGAAAAAAGTGCTAGAAGATTTTGAAGAAAAATTAAAAGCACCTCCGTTGCCAGAGGTGGAGCCGGCTCCGCTTACTGAAGACGACGTGCGAGGTCCAGAAACCCCATGAAGATAGTGAGTGTTATCGTTTTTACTAGTACGTTTGCGGCGGCTCAAGCGCAGACAGATTATATGGCTCTTTTAGCGGGGGTCATAGCTGCCAGTTCATCCATCACTAGTTACAACGCGGCAGAGGTCGCACCTTCGTATACCTGCGCGTATGAGCCCGTTCCTCAAAAAATTGAACCGCAAGTCGATGTGACGGGTCGAGAACAAGCAAAACCGGCAGATATAAAAACGAATACGGCTTTTTTATCTGATGATAACCCGAACAAGACAAACCTTATGCAGCAAGCTTGCACAAGCGAAACAAACTCGGACATTTTAGATAAGTGTATTCCATCCTTTTCCGACAAATTAAAGCGAGGGGAAATTAGCTTTGAGCAGATCCAAAAAATGCCACATGAAGGTTTTCATATTCGTGGTCACAATAAAAGTATCGAGCAGGCGCGTTCATGGGAATTTCACCATGAAAATCGTGCGAGACAAGATATCGGCGTGACTGTGACGGATGGATACTATTTTGGACGAGGTAAAGCTTCGTCTTCTGAGCTGATGTTTTTTCCCCGCAAACAAGTACAACAGTATGTGCAAAAAGAAGGTGTTCTGGAAGTGACTCTATCAAACGGGGAATTGATGAAATTCAATTCAAAAACCGGTGCCATTGAATCTGGAGTATTAAAAGAAACAAAGGTAGTTCGTGGTAAAACGCCTAAGTTTACCTACGAAGGTACAGGTATCATGATCCAGATGGCAGGAATGGAAGGGGATGGGTTGAGTTTCAGGGAAACTGCGACCAATGCGGTTATCACGAAGATGGGGCATAAACCGTGCGTAGTTCCTGCGTCTGAACTGTGGCCGCAGCGTAAAGGAAGCGGCGCAAACAACTTCCGATTTGCTACTGATGAAGGTCTTGACCAGTGGCTTAAAAAATCCAAATGCGGATTCAGTCTTTAATTTTTCAGTCTCATTTTGACTCAAGTTTTTTTTTGAAATTCCGATCTGTGATGTAAGTAAGAAATTCGTGCTGAAGGAATCAGCTAAGAATTTCTAAGAATCACTAAATCCTTTGAAAGGAGTTCGGGGGTAATTATGTTTTTACAAGGAAATCTACAAAACGTTTTTGATGCACTTTACACTCTTGGCGCTATTGATCCAGTTCTTAAAAAAGATTGGAAACAAATGAATAGCGAATTCGAAAATCATATGGATATGGTGTACAGCGGTTTCCAAAAAATTAATTCATGTTCAAATGACTTCAACGTCCTACTTCAAGAAATGGGAAAAATGGACGAAAAAACGTTACAGTACTTAGCTATGGAGGTAGCTCGTGAATTCTGCGAGTATCAAGATCGTTCGAATCTTCAGTAGTGCTTTGGTTTTCTTTGGCACGATGAGTGTTAAAGCCTGGGAAATCGATATGTCTCGTCGGCAGCTCGAATTTACTGAAGTCAAAGAAGTCGATCAATCAAATCGTGCTCCGGCTTCGGAAGCAAGTGTATTTGAATCTTTATTTGAGCCCACAGGTGCGACTCAAGACATTGTTATCTTGAATACCGATAAAGGCTTCGTTCCTGAAACAATTACGCTTAGAAAAAATCAAGTGTATCGTTTTCACGTAGTAAATGTGAATGAAAAGAACAAAAATATTAGCTTTAAGTTTGATGCTTTTTCAGAAAATCATAATACGGTTTTTGGTAAGCCAAAAGTTTTCCAGGTTCAGCCAAAACAAGATGGCATTTTTAGTTTCCACTGTCCAGAGACAGAGCTAAAAGGCAAAGTTGTGATTATTAATTCTGAACGAGGCATTGCTACGAGCGGAAAATAAGGAAAGTACTGTGACAACCATCAGTAGTGTTTTCGATGATGCAATTAAACAGAATATGGCCGTGATTTGGCCATTCATGGAAGATCCGCAAGTATCGGAAATCTTAATCAATGGTCCCGAAGAAATCTTCGTGGAAAAAAAAGGAAAGCTAGAGCGTGTTCCTGCTCGATTTCCTGATGATGATGTGTTGTTGGCAGCAGTAAATTCTATCGCACAAAGTGTTGGTCGTCGTATCAACGAAGAAAATCCTCGTTTAGATGCTCGTTTGAAAAATGGTTCGCGTATTGCGGCAGTTATCAAGCCATGTTCTCTTAAGGGAACAATCGTAAGTATTCGGAAATTCACTCAAGCTAAAATTTCTTGGAATGACTATGTCAAATTAGCTCTGTCGCCAAAAGGAGCTTTGTTTTTAGCCATATGCATGCGCCTAGGTAAAAACATTATCGTCAGTGGTGGAACGGGCTCCGGTAAAACAACCTTGCTTACTTTGTTGTGCGGACATATTCCCCCAGGTCAGCGTATTATCTGTATCGAAGACTCAAATGAATTGAAAATTAATTATGAACATGTGGTTTTCTTTGAAACTCGACAAGCCGACGCTCACGGTAAGGGTGAAGTTTCGATGAAGGATCTGTTAAAATCGTCTTTACGCTTGCGTCCCGATCGCATTATCGTGGGTGAAGTTCGTGCCTCAGAGGCGATCGAGCTAATTAATGCCATGAATACTGGCCATAAAGGTTGCATGGGAACTGTGCATGCGAATACTCCCGATGACGCTATTATTCGTTTAGAAGCTCTTGCTCAAAGCGGCGAAGCCCAAATCAGTGAAAAGGCATTGCGGTCGCAGGTATCATCGGCAGTTGATATCATCATTCAAGTAAATCGCTTGTCTGATGGATCTCGCCGAGTCACTGAAATCAGCCAGGTTCGTGGTTTTCTACCTGATGGCTCGTATAACGTAGTGCCATTGTTCAAGATTCCGCGACTTGTTAAAAAAGGCGATAAGCTCGAGGGGACGCTTGAACCCACACAAAATAAACCGTCCTTTTACAACGAGATCATCGATAACAACCTTTTATTCGATAAAGATCTGTTCGTGCCTTCGAAATAGGCTATGTTTGAATTGCGTTAAGAAGAAAGAAAAATTAAGAAATCCATAGACTTAGGTTGTCCAGGCAGATTAAATACCCGTGTGTTATTTAGCTGCAAAATTTCTAATGCGTTTATTAAATATCTCGAGTCGAAAAATGAAGATTTATCTTTTGTGTACGACTCAGCTGATTTTCCTATTGATCTTATTCAGGATCCGTCGGCATGGATTTCTGCACCTGATTTAGAGTTTCTAATTTCTAAAATCGTAAATCAACCATTCAAAGAACGAACGATGGACTTGGTTCGCGAAGTCGGTCACGAAACACCTAATCTGCATGCATGGGGTGTTTTAGATAGTGTTTTGAAAATGATCGCGCATCCTCGTGAGGTCTTCAGTCAGCCGGATCGTTTTATTTCGTATTTTATTTCGCCAGAACCGCCAATTGAAAATTTAGTTCGTACCAGTCATTCGATTGCATTTGATTTACCGTTGATCGCAGAACAGTACCCACTGGTTTCAAAATATTTGATGTCTGCATTTGAAGCGCTTCCGCTTTATACAGGGAAATCTTTGGGACAGTGTTCGTGGGAACATATTCATGTCAAGATCAACTGGCCTAGCGAAAGTGAAACGCTGGTGAAGAATGAAGCTCAGTCGGCGCATCTGAGTCCGACATTCATGCAAAATATCATCGAAGAGTTACAAACAAATCAAAAAAACCTAGAAGAAAAAAATCGCGAGCTGATGCAAAAAAATCTGCAACTTTTGAATGCGCAGAAAGAATTAAGCAAAAGCAATCTTGGTGCATCGACCGATATCGAACAAATTCAATTAAAAATATACGTGAATAACGATTTGGATTTAAATCAGATCAGCCAGAACTTGGCTCGTCTTCATGACTACATGGTCCGTGCACAGCAGCTAATTACCATGCTTACGGGCCAGATCAAAATGAACTCTGGTATCAAAGAAGTCATGAGGCGTATCGATTGGGACCACGTGAAGTCTCAATATCCCGTCACCATACTTGAAAGTATGGAAGCCTTGCGAAAGTTACAAAAGAAAAATTAATTAGGAGATAGAGTATGCCAGTTATTCAAAAAGTTCATGCAAGAGAAATTCTAGACAGCCGTGGAAACCCAACAGTTGAAGTTGAAATTACAACTGAAAATGGATTCATCGGTCGTGCTGCTGTCCCATCAGGCGCGTCAACAGGTGCTCATGAAGCGTGTGAATTGCGCGATGGCGAAAAGAACAGATTCCTTGGTAAAGGCGTAAAAAAGGCCGTGTCTCATGTTAAAGAAAGAATCGCTCCTGAACTAGTCGGCATGCATGTGGATGAGCAAGTTCAGATCGATAAATTTTTACGCGAATTAGACGGAACGGAAAATAAAACTAACTTAGGTGCGAATTCAATCCTTGGTGTTTCATTGGCGTGTGCACGTGCCGCTAGTATGGAACATGGTATGCCTTTGTACCGTTATATTGGTGGTTCTCAATCTCATAAATTACCAGTACCGTTGATGAACGTGTTGAACGGCGGTGCGCATGCGAATAACGGTCTTGATATTCAAGAATTCATGATCGTTCCTACTGTTAAGAATTCGTTTTCTGAATCTATCCGAGCAGGTTCAGAAATTTTCCATACGCTGAAAAAAATCCTAGGCAAAAAAGGTTTATCAACGGCAGTGGGTGATGAGGGCGGTTTTGCTCCAGTATTAAAATCAAACCAAGAAGCGATGGATTTATTGATGGAAGCGATCTTGGATGCAGGTTACGAACCGGGCCAAAACGTATTCTTAGCATTAGACGTGGCGGCTACTGAAATGTTCAGTGATGGTAAATACAAATGGGAAAAAAACGTAATCACGCCGGCTCAATTGCAAGACGTGTATCGTACATGGTCTGAAAAATATCCTTTAATCAGTATCGAAGACGGATTTTCTGAAGATGATTGGGCTTCATGGCAAACGTGCACTCAGCAGTTGGGTTCAACACTTCAGTTAGTCGGTGATGATTTATTCGTTACAAATCCTAAGCGTTTAAAACAAGGTATTGAAAAGAAAACAGCGAATGCGCTACTAGTTAAAGTAAACCAAATCGGAACATTAACTGAAACGTCAGATGCCATTCAATTAGCGCAAAGAAATAAATATAAAACAGTGATGTCACACAGAAGCGGCGAAACAGAAGATTCAATCATTGCTGATCTTGCGGTGGCATTCAACTGTCATCAAATTAAAACAGGAAGTTTGTGCCGTTCAGAAAGAACGGCTAAGTACAATCAACTTTTAAGAATTGAAGAAGAGCTGGGTGAAGCTGGTTGGTACTGGGACAAACTAGCGTTCTCTAAATAAATTTCAGTTCCAAATTTCCAGTGACTCAATACCTACGTTATTGAGCGCTGGAATCGCTTTGTTTACAGGTTTACAAACACCGCGTGAGCTTAAAAATTGATGCATAGAAGCAGCTCTATCATAAGTTAATTTTCCATCTTTTCTAAATTTCTTAACAATTCCATTTTCAAATGCAAAACCACGGAACGAATTAAAGTGGTATCCTTTCTTGTCAGCACATGGGTTTTTTACAAAACGAATTTTTTGGGAATTATTAAGAATATTATAATTCCGGTTATAGGCTTCGATCGCATCAGTGCTGGTTTCTTCTTGAGCAATTACCGTCGGCGTAGCGTCTGCAGCAGATGAAGTGTTTTGAGCTTCGTTAGCAAAGGCGCTAAATGCAAAAACAAAAATAGATACGATCAAATGAGCTTTCATGGAGGTCCTCTTTGTTAAAGTTTTAAACCATATAACAAATTTAGTTATGCAATCCGGGGCCATATATAAGCTTCAAATAAGGTCGTTTTCTAGGCGAAATATACAAAAAATGCTATGGAGCTGTCAAAAAAATGGTCACCCTCCTCACTAAGGAGTATACAACGAGAGTTCGTGTCTGACATAACGCTTTTAGGAGGACCTGTGAAATACATCGGTAAAATCTTTGTAATTGTGAGTGTTATTCTAGTTACTCAGTTAAGTAGAGCTGAGTATCAATGGGGCTTTGGCGATGTCAGCGTAAACTACTTGGATTGGGGTCGCGGTACTGAAAACAAATCCACAAAAACAGATTTTACTTATGTTGAACTTGAAGGCGGGGCTCAGCACACTTGGGGCGATCTTTACGGTTTCTTTGATATCGAGAATGTAGGTAAGACGGGTGGTGAGGTCCGTACGGCATCAAAGGCCGCGATAAATTTCTATCTAGGTAATACGAAATTTGGTTTGTATGCTCATCAATACACATTCAGTTCACTTGGCTTTGCAGAGCAGAATCGCGTGATTGGATTTGGTTATCTTTGGGCTGGTGATGGCTGGTGGTTTAAACCGTTTCTTGGTTTTCACGATGTGTCTCAAACATTCTATAGTGGATCCAATGGGTACATGGGTGGTTGGGTTTTCGGTTATAATTTTACCGCCTTTAAGCAGAGATTCTTTTTAGCTGATTGGCATGAAATTGAGTTCAATCGCAATGAAGCCTACGCGGCTGGTAACGGTGGACGTCGATCAAGCACAAACGGGGCGCTTTCTATTTGGTGGTCGTATGATGCGAATCTATCGATCGGCCAACAATGGCGCTATGCCACTGACAAGTTAGGTACCGGCGGTGATATGGCGGCTTGGATTTCTACCCTAAAATATTCGTATTAAAATCTAAGAATTTAATAGAGACAGTGAGTATAGAATAGATGGCCATGTGCAGAGCCAAATCCAGAAAAATCGATTCAATCCAAAGCAGAAGTAAATACTTAAATGAAAAACGATCGCACAAGCCATATAGATCATTGCAAGTTTGGGAAACAGCAGTAGTCCAAGGATCGAAAATTCAAAAAACAAAGTCAGCCAACCCGCGGCCTTCGATAGCCAAGAGTAGTTTCTGAGTTGCGCGCCCATCATTTGAATATCTGGAAATAGACTACGCGATAAAAATGCCGGAATGGCTTGTCCATTCCACCATTCGCGATGTTTGGCTTTGGCTAAACCAGCTTTGAAATAGGAATAGAGAGCGTGAGTGGCAATATAAATCATACCTACCTTTTGAGCGCCGGTTATCGCGATCAAAGTGCCGGTAAGAACAACGAAGGTCATCATATCGCTTCCGCCATTGAATGAGCCTCGAAAGCGAATGCAAATGAGCAAATGAGTAAGCAGAAGGACTGTAATTCCGAGGGCATGTGGTGTAAATGCGGTCGATATAGCTGTTGCAATTTGGATCAACGTGATGGCGTGAAGGCCATTGGTCGAAAAAAACATTTCGACTAGCTTTGGTTTTAAGGGAAGACCTGATAGTAAATCTCGATTCAAATTTTTAAAGCTCCAGATATGATTGAAGTCGTCACGTCTGGATAGAATTAATATTTCTGCAGCTTGAATAAATAGTGTGAATGAGAGTAGTCGAAGGGTGACGATTATGCTGGAGTCTAATGTCACAGGTCCGCCAGTGGTAGTGTCTGTGATGTATATATATCAACCGAAGTATCCGTTCCATGAGCGACAATTTTAAACTGAAAATTTCCGTTATTTGGGCTTTCACGTTCTAGTTTAATGTGCAAAAGCGAACATAGTAGTTTGTACGACGTTAAATTTTCCAAATCTGCAGGATTAAAATCAGGTTTGTCTTTTTCGAGTTCTTGAATATCGCGAGCAAAGTGTTCAACGATACTGGCATTAGCGAGTGCTGCATTTATGAACGGATTAAACACCATTCTCGACGTTTTGTGTGGCTGATCAAAGCTCAGTTGTCTCCAGTCGGTGTCGGGGGACATTTTGAAATAAATGTTAAATGAAAACGCGACTTGATCAAAGAAGTCCCATCGTGGAAATAGACTACGGATTAGACTAAGAAATGTGGTGATCCGAAAACGCATTGAGTAAAGGATGGCATTAGCCATGAGATCAGTCAAAATCAGTCCAAGGTCGAGTCTGAATATTTTTTTCGAGTAAAGCAGCGTAAACTAAAAGCATGTTTATTAAAAAGCCCTTTGCTTGGACTCGTAGCTTAATCAATCGCCCTCTCATAATGCTTTATGTCTGTTTAGCGTTTGCGTTTTTGAACTTTGTTATTAACGGTAATATTTACAGACTGTGGACGCTCAACAATGAGTATCAAAAAATGTTACAGAGAATGGAAAAAAATCAACAGGTTATCGCTCAACTAAATCAAGACATTGCTAAAATGAAAGATCCACTCTATATTGAGCGCCAAGCTATTGAAAAGCTAGATCTTGTAGAGGAAAACGACTTAATTTTTGTGTTTCCTACAGAGCAGTCTAATTAAGAAAAAATTGACTGGACTTTTAGGGGCTAAAAATTTAGATATATTACTCTAGCCGGGGGATTTGTGGAAATTGAAAAATCTCAGTTTGAATGGACTGCGAATCGAATTCACTCTTTACGTTTACGTTTGGGGTGGAGCCGAAGTGATTTAGCACGTCGCTTAGAATGTAAGTTAGAAACTGTGAATGCTTGGGAACTAGGACAGATGAAGCCAAATTCAGAACAGTTGCCGATGTTAGAGTTTATCGAAAAACAGGCCGAATATATTTCCCTTGAAGTTCATGTCTGCCCAATTGCAGAAACGCAGTTAGAAAAATCACATCGTTCACAAATTCCTTTAGATGAAATTATATAGCGTATAGG
>DDTZ01000046.1:62811-100528 GCA_002344565.1 Bdellovibrionaceae bacterium UBA2351
CCGCGCGCGGTGCTGATTAAGTTTTTGCTTTATCGGCGTATCATCACTATTCTGTGCGCCAAATGAAACGTTTATTTTTAGTCGACTCAAGTTCCCTTTTTTTTAGAGCCTTTTATGCCATTCGCCCGTTAACGTCTCCTAGTGGTCTTCCGGTGAATGCGATATATGGGTATCTTTCAATGATCTTAAAATTGATTAAAGATGAGCGCCCCGATTATCTTGCGTTTTGTTACGACGTAAAAGAGCCAAGCTTTAGAAAAGACATATACTCGGAATACAAGAGCAATCGAACTGAAATGCCGGAAGACTTGGCTAAGCAAATGCCTTACATCAAAAAAGTGTCAGAATTATTGGGTATTAAAAGCTATGAACAGGTTGGACTTGAAGCCGATGACTTAATTGGCTGTTTAAGTGAATGGGGATTAACTCAAGATTTAGCGGTTTATATTGTCAGTGGTGATAAAGATTTTGCCCAATTAGTGAAAGAAAATGTCTACTTATACGATACGATGAAAGATACGCGCATTGATGCAAAAGGTGTCGTTGAAAAATGGGGCATTAAACCAGAACAATTTCGCGATTATTTAGCTATCGTTGGAGACTCTTCAGATAATGTTCCTGGAATTAAAGGCATAGGCCCCAAAGGCGCGATAAAACTTCTTGAAGAGTACACTACGCTCGAAGGCATTTATGATAACATTGATAAAATCGAAGGAAAGTTAAAAATCAAGTTAGTCGAAAATAAAGACAACGCATTTTTATCTAAAGTATTAGTTACGATTAAAACGGATTGTATCTCGGATATTAAGATAAACGAGCTCGAGTACTCACTAAATTCTAATCCTGATTTAGATGCCTGGTTAGATGAATTGAATTTCAAAACATTCAAAAAGACGATTTCGGATTTAGCGTCAATGCCGGCGCAAGCGCCAAAGCCTGTTACGGATATGGCTTCTACAAAAAGTAAAAATCCGGTAGCGGCTCCCGTTCGTCAAGTGAAAGAGATTAAGGCAGAGCAAACGTCGTTGAATTTGGATTCTTTAAAAGTTTTGGAAACGGTAAGGGATTTAGATCCTACGCAGGTATTCTTTTTTGAATGGAATGATTTAGTTTATGCCGTTGTGGGATCAGAGCTTCAGCGGGTTAATGCCGATAAAAATTGGAAAGACGAGCTAAAGACATGGGAATGGACAGGCTTTGATTTAAAGTGTGTTTGGAAAAAAATAGATGTTGATTTAGATTCAGTGAAAATTAGATCAGATTTGATGATTGACGTGAATACACTTACGTCAAAAGATGCGTCGACATTACTGAAAGCCTTCAAGGCCATGGGGCAGGTGGATGAATTGACTGAAAAGTCGTCCGTATATGAAGTATTTGAGGCGCTCAAACGTATGCTTACTCTTGTAGCCACTCAGCTGCCAGAAACCGATTTTGCATCTGTACTAAAAGAAATGGAATATCCGTTGATTCCCGTTTTAGCCAAAATTGAAAGAGCGGGTTTTGCAGTGGATACGAAGCAATTAGATGAATATAGCAAAGAATTGCAGGCCCAGATTTTAGTTTTGGAAAAAGAGATTTTTACAGTTGCGGGGAAAGAATTTAATATCGGTAGCCCTAAGCAGTTAAGTCAGATTCTTTTTCAAAAGCTGGGATTGGAAGGATCTAAAAAAACGAAAACTGGATTTTCTACAGATAACGAAGTTTTAGAAAAATTGAATCATCCAATTGTGCCATTAATTTTAGATTATCGTGAAATTACAAAACTAAAATCTACCTATGTAGATTCTTTGCCTGAGCAGGTAAGCCCGCAGGATCATCGTATTCATACGACATTCAGTCAGGCACTGACTGCGACAGGTCGTCTATCTAGTAATAATCCAAATCTGCAGAATATTCCAATTAAGACAGAACGCGGTCGCCGAGTTCGTCAGGCATTCGTCGCAGGTAGAGGCAACAAGATATTGTCGGTGGATTATTCGCAAATTGAACTACGCATTTTAGCTCACTATAGCAATGATAGAGGATTAATTCAGGCATTTGAAAATGATCTAGATATTCACGCGGCTACCGCGAGTGAAGTTTTTAACGTTCCTCTAAATGAAGTAACTAATGATTTGCGGCGAATTGCTAAGGCCGTAAATTTCGGAATTGCATACGGACAAGGAGCTTTTGGTTTAAGTGAAACATTGGGGATTCCCCGTGCGGATGCGACAAAAATTATCGCTGACTATTTCACTAAATTTTCAGGGGTTCGAGCTTATATTGATGATACGATCAAGTATGCTCACGAGAATGGTTTTGTTAAAACACTATTCGGACGTAAGAGAATTATTAGCGAACTAAGTGCTAAAAATCCAGCCTTGAAGAAATTTGGCGAACGCGCAGCGATCAATGCTCCGATTCAAGGTTCGGCAAGCGATATTGTAAAATTAGCGATGATTAAATTAGATTCTAAAATTAAATCTAAGATGATTTTACAGGTTCATGATGAATTACTATTTGAAAGTGACGAAGAGACGCTCCAAAAAGAACTCCCGTTGATAAAAGATGTAATGGAAAATATTGTCTCGCTGAAAGTGCCTTTAAAAGTGAATTCGCAAATTGCCTTGAATTGGGACGACGCCCACTGATGAGTTAGACCAATAATAAGGTTTTCTAGTCATTTTTTGGGAAAATATTTTTTCAAAAGCTATTCGTTCGTGATGAAAACAAATTAAATGTATGTGGATTTCAAGTCGAATTTTACAAAACCGAAAAATATATACGTGGTTTTATTCGATAGGAGGGCCTTTAATGAAGTCCAGTAATCAGCCTTACAAACTGCCGTTCCAAACTAAAATTGTCTTCGGTTTTGTCCTTCTGTTAACCGTGGCGCTTATATCTAAGTGGGCTTATTACGCATTTTTTCATGTTCATCCAACGTCTCAAAATGAACAACAGCTTTCAGGAATGAAAAATCAAGTCACTGAGGTCTGTCTAAAAGAAGAATCAAAGAGTATTAAGACTGCATCTGACGTTTCAGAAGAAGATCAGGATTGGATCACGTTCAAAGCACCTGAGTATTGCAGATGTGTTTCTACGCGTTTAGTTTCCTATTGGGGCGAGAAAGCGAAACTAGAGCAAATTAATCAGATTAGCGAAGAAAACATGGGCGCCTTCATTGCTCGGCAATTAAAAGGGGAGGAGTCCAAGTCATTTGTTGATTTTTGTTTATCAAAAGCTCAAAAGGTGGCGGCTAAAAAAGTTACGGCCAGCGCACAGAAACCGAATTAGTCAGTTTCCCAGCCAACAACTCGTCCACCTTCGAAATACACAACTCGTTTTTCTTGTTTGAAGCCATCTGGTGTGGAAATTGTTCGTAGGTATCGCCATTTTTCATTTTTGAATAGTGCATTTCCAGAAGTTTCGATATTGAGTGGATCTCCCCAGCTTTTTTTAACGATGTCATTAGGCATCCCGATTGCGATGTCTTGATTGTCGATGAGGCGTTTATATTTTCCAGCCATTACAGTAGGTCGGCTAAGGATCTGAGTTTTCATTACCCATTTTTGTTTATCCTCGTAGTCTGAGTTTCTTAGAAAGCTTAATTTTTCTTCGTCAGACGTAAACCAAGGAAGTAGTTTTGAATACAGTGATTTGTCTTGTTGAGTGATCAAGCCTTTCTCCAAATCGCGAATTTTTCCACGATAGTGCATCGGTTCTGAATGTGATCCCATTTCGCCGTCCATGTTGGTCGACTCCATTTGTTGACGACGTTCGATTTGGGCGCAGCCCATAACTAGACCAAAAAATATAGATGCGATAAAAAATTTTTTCATACTTTCATTCTAGCTCAGATATCAAAAAACTTGCAGACTAGAGTTGGATTCTCGTACAATGGTCAAGAATGACTGATACAAAACCGGACGAAAAAGAACAGGCGGCAGTAGATCCAAAGGAAAAAGCTTCTATGGATCTTTTAGAGAAAGCCATCCAAGACAATAGTCCAGAGTTTTTGAAAGACCTCGAAGCCATCTCTGAAATTGGAAGTGAAAATCTGGATATCGAATTGGTGGATATTGATTTAATCATGGAACAACAGAGGGCTAACAGTTTTAAAGCCCGAGCTAAAAGATTAGCGAGTCATTTAAATCAATTAGCAATCAAGACTTTTTATTTTGTTAAGGCAATGTTGCTAACTTTTGCCAAAGAAAAAGCACCGTACTATTTAAAGAAACTGGCAGCTGCCCTAAAGTCCGTGGGCCAAAGTCTAGGTGGAAAGCTCGCCCAAATTAAGACATTCAGCAAAGTTCAAAAAGTTATCATGGTGGTAATTGTATTTGGAGTGGCCGGTCTCGGGTTTGTCCTATTTAAAATCGCCACAAGTGGTTTGATCAAAGACGACGAGAAATTATTTGTTCACACGATGGAAGAGCTCTCTGAACAGAAATTTATTTATTCGTCAGATGATGTGGAAGACTTCTATAACTCGCCACGTGTGAGTCAAAACATCATGTCGTTGCGTCGTATTATCGTAAATCTTCAAAAATCAAAGAACTCGGGACCTAATCCAATGGGCGCATTCGAGTTTTTTCTTCAGGGAAATTCATCTGATGTTATGGTTGAAATTACGGATCGTGAAGCCGAACTTCTTGACCGAATTCAGGGGCAAATCCGATCGTTCTCCTATGACGAGTTAGATACGGTCGAAGGAAAACGTCGAATGTTAGAAAAAATGGTTCGAGATCTAAATGAGGATCTTACTAAGGGCAAGATCACTCAGATTTATTTCAAAAATTTCGTTTTAAAAAAATAGTTACGCGGGCTTTTGTTTAAAATTTACGACATCAATATTATAATATTTCAATCGGTCGTGCAGAGTGCTTTTTGGCATTCCAAGTTCTGAAGCAGTTAACTTTTGATTTCCTTTATTGACGGTTAAACGTTTAATAATCATTTGTTTTTCAATTTCTTTAATGATGGGTAATTGTTGCCCAGAGCGACCGTTCACAAGTTCATTATCCAGTGTTTCTTCAGAAGTTGTTTTATCTAAAAGTTTATTTATGTGATTTTCGGTAATTAGCTCATGTGGATAAAGGGCGCTGCAGCGAGCGACCAGATTTTTGAGTTCGCGAATATTTCCAGGCCATTTATATTTTTTTAACTCCGAAGTTGCTGCGAATGAAAAGCGAACGCGATAGTTTTTACAGAATTCCCCCAAAAGCATATCGAAATCTTCCATTCGATTAATTAAATCAGGTGGAGAAACTTGAATGACATTTAGACGATAAAATAAATCCAAACGAAATGTTCCTTGATTAATTTTTTCGGAAAGATTTTTGTGAGTGGCTGCCAAGATGCGGACGTCGGTTTGAATAGTGCGATCAGAGCCGACGGGACGAATTTCGCTATTTTCAAGAGCGCGTAGAAGCTTCGCCTGGATCGAATATGGAAGGTCACCGATTTCATCTAGAAATAGAGTTCCTCCGCGAGCGGATTCGAAAGCACCTTTACGATCAGATACAGCACCCGTAAAGCTGCCTTTGACGTGCCCAAAGAGTTCTGATTCTACTAAGGTTTCAGTTAGGGCCGAGCAGTTAACGCAGACGAGTGGACCATCTTTACGGCGCGAACTTTGATGAATCGCCTTAGCGATTACCTCTTTACCGGAGCCTGAGGATCCCAACATTAAAATTGGAAAATCAGATTGGGCACCGTGAACTAGGCTGTTGAGTTCGTCATTCCAAATCGCATTTTTGCTTTGCAGTGGAAATGCCGATTTTTCCTCAGGCGAGACAATTTGAAATTCCAGGTCGCCCAGGGTTAAAATATCATTCAGGCTCAGTGTGTGTTCTGTGATTTTTTCGCCATTTACATAGGTGCCGGTCTGACTACGCATGTCTTTAGCAATCAAGCTGTTATCGCGATATTCAAAGCGAACATGACGCTCGCTCACGTCGGCCGAAGTGACTGGGTATTGGCAGTTTTTGTCGGTACCAAGGGTCATAAAATCAGAAATGACGGTAGCGATGCCAGGGTTAGTTAATGGTTTAAGAAGATAGTTCATGAGGACTCCTTTGTTGCTATCGCCTTCTATTCAAAGCTGGCGCCATATAGCCGGAGTCTTGAGTCGTCGATTATTTGTAGTAGAACCTTTTTACCAATTTCTATTCTAAGACTTGAGAAAAACAGGGCTCCTTGATAGATGTAGGGGATGACTTTTGTTAAATATATCAAGAGCTGCATCCTAGCTAAGGATTACCCTAAAACTGGGCAGCCTGAAATCGCCTTCGTGGGGCGTTCAAACGCCGGAAAATCTTCACTTATTAACGGCATTGCTAACCAAAAAATCGCCCATGTCAGCGGTACCCCTGGAAAAACACGCCTCCTTAGCTTTTTCAATTTCAATAATGAATTCGTTCTTGTGGATATGCCTGGATATGGGTTTGCGGAACGCAGTCATGAAGAGCAAGATGAATGGAAAGTTATGATTGAAAGTTACCTGAGCACAGCTGAGAAATTGAAAGCTCTAGTTTTGGTAATGGATATCCGTCGTTCATGGAGCGAAGACGAAAAAATGATTCAGGAATTTTCTGAACATATCGGCGTTCCGTTGGTTGTTGCTCTGACCAAAGCGGATAAACTATCTCGGTCACAAATGATGAAGCGAATGGAAGAATTCGATGAAGATATTGTGCTTAAGCATAAGTACCCGGTATCGTCGCTGAAAAAAGACGGTATTGATGATTTAAAGAAACAACTGTATAAATTTATAAATAGGAAGTGAGATACTAAATATGCTGCGAATTGGGGTTATTCCTTCACGATTGAAAGCCACTCGGTTTCCCGATAAACCCCTCGCCAAAATAGCCGGAAAATCACTGATCCGCAGAGTTGTTGAACGCACTCTTAAAAGTCAGAAATTAGATAGAGTCATTTTAGCAACCGATAGTCAGGCCATTGCCGATGAAGTTAAAGATTTAAACTGCCAAGTCGTATTCACTGATCCCGAGTTACCATCGGGAACCGATCGCGTAAATGCCGCAGTTAAAGGGTTAAATCCCGATATCGTAATCAATATTCAAGGTGATGAGCCCTTAATTCAGTTCGAAGTGATTGATCAGCTGGTCACAGCTTTAGAGGCCGACTCTAAACTGGATTTAGTGACGCTAGGGCAAGATTTTAAGTTCGTGGAAGAGTTTCAATCTCCGAACAATGTCAAAGTTATTTTGAATGATAAATCTGAAGCCATTTATTTCAGCCGTTTTCCCATCCCGTTTTCTAGAGCTGAAATTACCGATAAAGTGTTCCCTAGCCCCGTTGTTCTCAAACATATTGGACTATACGGGTTTCGTTACACATTTCTGCATACTTTTTGTCAAACTCCGGTATCGATTTTAGAGAAAAGTGAGTCCCTCGAGCAGCTCAGGGCGATGAGTCTAGGTGCTAGAATAAAAGTCATTAAGACGCATCACTTTTTTCAAGGAGTCGACGTTCCAGAGGATATACAAAAAGTTGAAAATTGGATAAAATTAAACCATGAAAAATAGCCAAGTTCGTATCTCGACAAAAAAATCAGTTAAAAAACCTATGAAACAAAAATACATCTTCGTAACGGGCGGTGTGGTCTCTTCTATTGGAAAGGGATTGGCGGCCGCGAGCTTGGGTGCATTGCTTGAAGCAAAAGGTTTTAAAGTTACCATTATGAAAATGGATCCCTATATCAATGTCGATCCGGGCACGATGTCGCCATTTCAACATGGTGAAGTGTATGTAACAGAAGATGGTGCTGAAACAGATTTAGATTTAGGTCATTACGAACGCTTTACCTCATCAATTATGACTCGTGCAAATTCTGTATCAACGGGTCAAATCTACGATACCGTAATTCAGCGTGAACGCCGCGGGGATTTCCTGGGCGGCACAGTTCAGGTTATTCCTCATATTACGGACGAAATTAAACAACGTGTTTACCATGCGGCTCAAGGTAATGAAATTATCATTGTTGAAATTGGTGGTACTGTTGGTGACATCGAAAGCTTGCCATTCCTTGAAGCTGTTCGTCAGTTACGTACAGAATTGGGGCCGGATGGATCTGTGTTGATTCACGTCACGTATGTTCCGTACATCGCAGCTGCCGGTGAGCTGAAAAGTAAGCCGACTCAGCACTCGGTTAAAGAGTTACAGCAGATCGGTATGCAACCTGACTTCTTGATCTGTCGTTCGGAAAAGGCAATTGATTACAGTCTGAAAAAGAAAATTGGATTATTCTGTTCGTTGCCAGCTGAAAACGTAATTGCGGCACAAGATTCATCGACTATCTATGAAGTTCCGATGCGTTTACACCAAGAAAAGTTGGATGATTTAGTTGTTAAAAAATTAAACTTAAAAGCCTCTCGTTTTGATTTCTCCGGATGGCAACAAATTGTTTCCTCTGTTAAATCTCCAAAATACAAAACGACAATTGCTGTTGTGGGTAAGTACGTCGATTTGAAAGAATCGTATAAATCATTACATGAATCGATCATTCACGGTGGTATCGCTAATAACTCAGCAGTAGAAATCGTGTACGTAGATTCTGAAAAGTTAAATGAAAAAAATGTTCATCATCATTTAACCGGCATCAGTGGCGTTCTTGTTCCAGGCGGTTTTGGATCGCGCGGAGTTGAGGGCAAGCTGGCGGCAATTAAATTTGCCCGTGAAAACTCGATTCCATATTTTGGAATCTGTTTTGGTATGCAACTAGCGACTATCGAATTTGCGCGTAACGTATGTGGAATTAAAGATGCTACGTCTCGAGAGTTCGTTGATGAAAATGAACGTAAAGGGCAATTCGTTATCGATTTCATGACTGAACAAAAACATCTAATGCAAAAAGGTGGAACCATGCGCTTGGGCTCATTCCCATGTGACATTAAGAAAGGCACTAAGGCATTCGATGTGTATCGCAGTGAAAAAATATTCGAGCGTCATCGCCATCGCTATGAGTTCAACAATCAGTTTAAAGATTTGTTAGAGAAAAAAGGTTTAGTAGCATCTGGTATATGTAAAGAAAGAAACTTGGTAGAAATTATCGAGCTTCCTGATCACCCTTGGTTTGTGGCGGTTCAGTTTCACCCCGAGTTTAAATCGACGCCACTTAAACCGCATCCACTGTTCCGTAGTTTTATTGAGGCCACATTGGGCAAAAAAGCAAAGAAAGCAAACTTTGCCGCTAAAACGAATGCGAAAACTTCAACTGTTAAGTCTAATGTGAAAGTAAAAGAGAAGGTCAATGCAAGAACGCATTCTTGATTTAGCAAAATCCGTTTTAGAAATTGAATCTAAGGCCATTACGGACAGTGTTCGGTATTTAAACTCTGACTTCGTAAAAGCCGCAGAATGGATTTTTCAATGTAAGGGCAAGCTCGTAGTTACTGGAATTGGGAAATCTGGGCAGATCGCGCGCAAAATCGCGAGCACATTTTCATCGACAGGTACTCCGGCTATTTATTTACATCCAGCCGAAAGCTCGCATGGGGATTTAGGTATCGTAACAGAAAATGACGTCGTATTAGCGCTGTCTTATGGCGGCGAAAGCTATGAACTGAATACAATTATGACCTATGTCGCTCGCAAGGGAATTAAATTGATCGCAATGACTGGCAAACTTGACAGCTCACTAGCGAAAGCAGCTCAGGCGGTAATTAGTGTTCAAGTTCAAAAGGAAGCGTGCCCACTGCAATTGGCTCCGACCGCCTCCACAACGACAACACTAGCTATGGGCGATGCGCTGGCTATGTCGGTGTTAATGCTAAAAGGTTTTACATCCGAAGATTTTGCTCAATATCACCCCGGCGGCAGTTTGGGTTTTAAGTTGTTAACTCGGGTGAAAGATCTAATGCACGTAGGAGATGCGCTTCCGATAGTCAATTTAGATACTGAAATTCGTTCGGTTCTTTCGATTATGACCCATAGGGATGTTCGCGGATGCGCCGGTGTTGTGGACGCCAAAGGCGATTTGACCGGCGTGGTGACGGATGGGGATATTCGTCGGCGTTTAGAAAAGAACCAAAATCCACTAGATGGGCACGCAAAAGATTTGATGACATTAAATCCACGTACTATTGATGGTTCAGAGCTTGCTGAAAAAGCCTTGTTCATGATGGAAGAGTTCCGTATTCAAATGCTTTTTGTTTTAGATAAGAACTCGGCCACTCCTAAAAAGCCAATTGGGCTATTGCATCTCCAAGATTTGATCAAAGCCAAAATTAAATAGCGTTCTCTTTTATTTTTTTAGAGCCTGGCATTTAATCGTTGTAGTGTTCTCTGGCAGTAAGTCCAGTGTCTGAATAATTTACCTAACTATTTGGTCGAGTAGCTGGACCATTATCAAAGGGATTTGTTGCCCTCATGTCCTAATTTTTTCACAATGAAACTAATAAGTTGGAAAGAATAAGGATGCAATTGCGTGTTAGAAATTCATAAAAAAATGAGTTCAATTAAACTCTTAGCTTTTGATGTCGACGGTGTGTTGACGGATAACCATGTTTGGATGAACGAAGTTGGCCAATGGCGCCGAATGTTTTCGGTGCGCGATGGCTACGGAATCCAGATGCTACGCGAGTTAGGTTATCAGATGGCATTCATCACTGGAAGCTTCAGTGATGATGTTCGAGAGCGTGCGCGCGTTCTGAAAATGAATTTCTTCTATGAAGGCAGCTTAGATAAATTACCCGCTTATGAGGATATCAAAACCAAGACAGGCCTTAAAGATTCCGAAATTTTATATATGGGTGATGATTTATTTGATTTGCCGCTTATTGAGCGGGCCGGTGTCGGTATCACGGTTCCAGAAGCAGTCGATAAAATTAAATTGAAAGCGGACTACGTTACTATGCAATCAGGTGGTAAAGGCGCAGTTCGTGAAATCTGTGAAATGATTTTGAATCATGGGTTTTACAAGGGGAAGTTAACATGAAGAAAATATTTTGCTATTTGGCTGCGTTGAGCCTGTTGAGTACGACAGCTTATCCAAAAGAAATGATTCAGTTACCTACCGAAGAATTAGCTCGAGAGAGTGTGTCTCCAATATTTGATATTAACGACTCTGTTCGCAATCGCAATATTGTTACTAAAGGTAAATTTGAAGGATCTTTGTTTTATGGTTGGGCATTGACGGAGCCAATTGCTAACGTAAGTAAACTAGGGGTGTCTGGTTACTACCACAGAAGTGAAGAAGATGCCTACGGCTTGATGTTTTTAAAGAACTTTGCTGGCGTTTCTCATTACGCAAAACAATTAAATGATCAATATAAACTAGACTTCACCCGTGCACCCATGCCTGAAGCAAGCTTGTTTTTTGATTATAACTTAAAAGCATTTTACGGAAAAATGAGTTTGTCTAAAAATACCGTCACTAACTACCACTTCTTTGGTTCACTAGCAGGTGGAATGATTAAGTATCAAAATAAAACGTATCCGGCAGTAGCTGCGGGTCTAGGTCAGAAGTTCTATTACGATAAAAAATTTTCGTTCCGATTTGATTTTAGAGTTTTCTTGAATCAAGCGCCGATTCCTTTTTTGAAATGTGAACCAGGTAAGCATGAGGGTATCAAGAACTCGCCAACGGATTCTTGTAACGAACCTGCTCCAAGCTATTCTGACTTCTCTGAGCGTTTAACGATTACGTCGGTAATTGATATCGGCGTGAGTTACCTATTTTAGGACAAGGTGAAAAGAAAATGAAGAAACTATCAATTGTTCTATTTTGTCTTCTGCTGAGTTCATTCTCAAAAGCCCAAGAGTCTACCGATAATGAGGATCTTGACATCATCGAACTTGAACTTGAAAAATCTCGCCCAAGGCCCCAGGTAAATAAAAGACCTACGACTCAATCTCAGGGTGAATCTAAGGAAAATAATTTCTCGGATTTAGCTAACTTAGTTCCATTTTCTGAAGTTTCGGTTTTGCAGAAACGTTTCTTACCAAAAACTGGACGTGGGCAAATATTTGCGGGGTTATCATTAACTACTAATGATCCTTTCTATAACACCATCGGCGCAACACTAAAGGGTAGCTATTTCTTGAGTGAAATGTGGGGCCTCGAGCTTCAATATTACAATTTAAGTTCTGGCGAAGCCAAGGCAACAAAGGAACTCTACGATGTTCAAAATATTGGAACAGACAGCCTAAGTTATACTAAAGAATATCTTGGTATAAATTTATTATGGATACCTATTTACGGAAAATTGACTTGGTTTAACAGAAAGATCGTTCCATTTGATTTCTATTTTGGTGTAGGTGGTGGGCAAACGCGAACGCATCTAAAAAGCGGCATTGGAACATTCCAAATGACGGCTGGTCAAATTTTTGCCATTAACAAAAGTTTTGCGCTTCGATGGGACTTTAGCTGGAATTTTTTCAGCGCTAAAGCCATTAACGAAGAAGGATCGATTAACAATCTATTCTTCTCTGCTGGAGCTAGTTTCTTCTTTCCGGAGGCTAAATACCGATGAGAAATTTAACACTTTTATTCACTCTCTGCTTTGCTCTGGTTATATCGTCGTCTTCGGATGCTAGAACAACTCGTAAAACGATTCGTACTCAGCCGGCCTCGGGTATTCGTGATAATTCGTTAAGGCAACAATTATCTAATGCTCTTTCACTAGCGCAATCAGGTCAGTATCAACCAGCGGCTCAGGCGTTATTTAATTTGGTAAAACGCAAAGAGGTCGAAAGTGAACGCCCGCAAATTAAGTATATTTTGGGCAAAATGCTTGTGGCGATGAACTATTCGCAAGTAGCGGCTTATCAATTTGTGGATGTGATTCGTTCGGATAACAATAAATATTTAAAAAAATCAATCGAAGAGCTATCGATCGTTGCGGATAGTTTAGGCGACGATACATTATTGAACTATGCCGTCTCTAAAGTCGATGTAAATGATTTCCCAGATAAGAACAAGGACATGATTTATTTCCGTATCGGTGAAATTAAATTGAAAAACAAAAAATTCGAAGATGCAGTTCAAGCTTTTAACAGAGTCAATGTCGGCAGCTCTTACAACAACCAAGCTCTATACTTAAAAGCATTAGCGTATCTAGAAATGAACAAAGCGGACCAGGCGATTTCGGTATTTAATCAATTGTTAGAACACCGTAAAAATAGCGGCGTAACAGATACTAATCGCGTATCGGCCCTCATGGGTGTCGCACGAGCTCTGTATCAAAAACAGGATTGGGACTCGTCTATTGAGGCATACTCGAATGTTCCTAGAGATCACTTTTCTTGGCACGATGCTTTGTTTGAACAGTCGTGGGCCATGTTAAGAGGTGCTCGATTCCGTTCGGCACTTTCTAACTTCCAATCGCTTCACTCGGCTTACTACGAAGATTTCTATATTCCAGAATCCTTGTTATTACGTGCGATTGTTTATCTATATATTTGTAAATATGATGAAATGGAAAAGGTTCTTTCTCTATATAACACTATTTATGAACCGGTACGTTTGAAAATTAGTAGCTTCTTGAATTCAAATACTGAGCCAGGAGCCTATTATATGGAGCTTGAAAAGGGCTTAGGTGTTAAAAGAAAAGACGACAACGTGATTTATAAATTACCTTATATGGTTCTTAAGAATCTTCGTGATGAGGGTGATATTAAACGTAGTCTAAATTACTTGAAGAAAGTTCAAGAAGAAAAAACAAGAATTGAATCCAGCGGTTCTTTCCGTGTTTCTGGCTTAGGTCAGTACTCTGTACGTGTGTTAAATACACGCATTAAAAATACTAAAATCTTAATTGGTGAAATGGTTAAAGTTCATCTTCAAAATATGAATGATGAGTTAAAGGACCTTTCAGAACAAGCTAGTTTCATTAACTACGAGCGATTGAGTTCGAAGAAAGATTCCGCGAAAAAGAAAATTGCAGGGAAAGACTTACCTCAAATGATCGACTCTAATATTGACCGTGAATTCTATGTTCAAAATGGCTTCGAATTCTATCCATTTAAGGGCGAATTCTGGTTAGACGAAATTGGAAACTATCACTATTTAGGAACTCAAAGCTGTGAATAAAATAAAGGTTTTAACATCATTATTTGTGCTTATGGTTTCAATGCCGATCTTCGCTAAAAAGACGGTAGGGGAGCTTTTTTCTAACGTTGGCTTAGAAAACCGCGGAGGTAAGCTATCCAATAGTAACAAAGGTTCTTACTCGATTCCTAAGCCAGGTGAAATTAGATTTGAAAATAGAACCGAACACAATTTAGATGCGGTTAAACCGACTAAATCGTATGAGATCATGAATTCTCAGAATTTGACGGAGATCGTTGAGTACGAAAAAATTCTAGATGAACAAATTTCTGAATTGTACAAATTAACTCGTAAATTTAAAGATTCTGATAAGCGTGGTGAGTTGTGGGTTCGCTTAGCTGAGCTTTACGTAGAAAAAGGAGCGCTGGTAGACTATCGACGTCAAAAAGATTTCGATACGCGCTTGCAACAGTTCAATAAGGGTAAATCTAAAGTTAAGCCAGTTCTAAATAATGAGGAAGCTCGTTCCTACTTTAAAAAGTCGGTTCAGTTATATGAATGGTTCCAAAAAGATTTCCCTAATGATCCAAAGATTCCTCAAGCGCTATACTTTTTAGGATTTAATTATTTTGAGTTAAATGAACCCAAAAAGGGCGAAAAGTACTACTCTGACTTAGCTGCACGTTTTCCAAATAGTTCATTCGTTGATGAAGCTAGTTTTGCTTTAGGGGAATACTATTTTGAAAACGAAAATTGGAAAGATGCTTATAAACGTTATTCACCCGTAATCAAAAATAAAAAGCATAATCTAAATGCGATGGCGACCTATAAGGGCGCATGGTGCTTGTATCGTTTAGGCCGTAATCAAGAAGCCCTTAAATACATGGAATATATCATTAGGCTTAACAAGCAAGCTAGTGAGCGCGATTCGAAAAAACAGCTTAAGGCGAAGCTAGAAGTAGAGGCTTTACGGGATATCGTAGTTTTTTACGCAGCTGCGGGTGATGCGGACAAAGCATCTGAATACTTTGCAACGATGGTGGGCGACCAATCGTTTTCTTACATAGAAAAATTAGCTTATTACTATTTAGATAAAGGATACAAGGACGCAGCTCATAGAACGTTTAAATATCTAATTGATCAAAGACCGACGGATCCAAAAGCTTTTGAATATCAATATCAAATTGTTCAAGTTTATTTCTACGCGAAGAATTCGCAAACATTTAAACTTGAGCTGTATCGTTGGATTCGTGAGTACGGGCCCGCCTCAGCTTGGTATAAAGCAAACCAAGCAAATACCGAGTTAACTGATAATTCGATGAAGTTGCGCGAAAAGACTCTGCGAAACTGGACATTACAACAGCATCAAACTGCACAAAACTCGAGAACACCTAATTCTCAAAGATTGGCGGCAGAAGGGTATCAATTATATTTGAATGAATTTACGAATTCACCACAAACCGCGGATATGCATTTTTACTATGGTGAATTGCTTTACGATAGCAAACGTTTTGATGAAGCCGGTATTCAGTATAAGTGGATTGTCGATAATGCTCCAGAAAGCAAATTCTACGAAAACGCGGCCACGGCGTTGTTGATTTCAGTAGAAAAGTCTTTGCCTAACGATAAAGAATTAGCTCAGAGAAATACGAAGAGCTTGGAGCCAATTCCTTTAACTCCCACTGTTGATCGTTTCTTAAAAGCATCGGCTTGGTATTTGGAAAAATTACCTAACTCAAAAAAGGCACCAGAAATTAAGTTCCGTCAAGGTCGGTTGATGTATCAATATAACTATTTTGAAGATGCATCGAAAATATTCCGAGAGATTGTTCAGAAATATCCAAACACCAAGTACGCAGAATATTCCGCGAACTTGTTACTTGATATTTATAATCTGAAGAAAGACTATGGTGGACTTGAAATGGCAGCCACTGAATTATTGAAGAACGAAACTTTAGCGGGAACGAAAGCCGGACAAGATATCAAAGAAGTTTTAGAGAAGGCGAGCTTCAAAAAAGGCCAAGATTTAGAGCAGGATAAAAAGTATCGAGAAAGTGCTGATGTGTTCTCGGCGTTTGCGCAGCAAAATACGAAATCGAATTTAGCGATCACTGCGTATTTCAATGCAGGTGTTAACTATGAAAAAGCGGGCGAGAACGAAAAAGCTAAAAATGCGTATGTTCAAGTTTTGAACTCGAAACAGGACAATAAAGAGCTTAAGGGTAAGTCGAAATTATTCGTAGCAAAACTTTATCAAGAAGCGGCTTTATTTGATGAGTCGATTAAGTTGTACAAGCAGTTGGTAGCCGAAACAGATAAAAAAGAAACATCTAGAAATTACATATTCAATATCGCTGTTATGAAAGAGGCTATGGGTCAGTACCAGGCTTCAATTAAGGAATATGAAACGTATTTGGAGATGGTAAAAAACTATAAGGAACGACTTGAGACAATGTTCTTAATTGCAGAGCTTTATAGAAAGGCCGAGTCTTGGTCAAAAGCACAAGAAAAATACATGGAATACATTGATGCCGGCGCTCCCCAAAGTGAAATGTTTGTTGAGGCACTTTACTGGGTGGCTCATGTGCACACTCGAAAAGGCTCAAGCCAAGCGTATTCCTATGAAGATCGTTTGATTGCAATGCAGAAACGTTTGGGTGGAACTAAAGCGGGTAAATGGGCTGCGATTGTAAAACTACGTCGTGCTAAAGATACTTATCATGATTTCACTCAAGTCAAAATTCCCGCAAATCCAGATAAGCAGAAAAGAGCGGTGGACGAAAAAGTGGGATTGCTGAATAAGCTAAACAAAGAATTAAATGACGTTGTTAAATTGGACCATCCAGATTCAATTATTAGTTCATTGAGTCTTTTAGGTGAGGCAAATGATCATATGGCTAAAGCTATTATGAACTCGCCTCTTCCAAAAGGATTAGACGCGGAAACTGAAAAACAATATCGCGAACAACTTCCTAAATTGGCCGATCCATTCAAGGTTCGCGCGACGGACAGCTACAAGTTAGCATTGACGCGCGGTTTAGAGTTTGAAACTTACAATGAGGATTACTTAAAAGCGCTTAAATATATGAATGCGATTGATCCTACTAAGTACTACTACGCTGACGAAATGAGGCAGGATGTTCGCTTTATTAACTGGATGGCATTATGAGAAAGCTTTTAATTAGTGCGTGTGCTTTATCGATGTCTTTGACGCTGATTCAGTGTTCAAGCAAGACTAAAAATGAAAGTTCATCTGCGGCTCAAGCGGCAGTGGAAAGCCCAGGTACTCTGATTGAAGAATCCACGGCTCGAGGAAAAAAGGGTGGGACTCAGGCTGGCAAAAGCTCTCCCATTACAAATATCGCAACTACACAGAAATCAACAACAGCTGAGCCCTCAGTTTATGCTCAGCTTAATTTGCATATTAAAAATCAAGATGATGATTCTATTTTAAAAGAAGGCTCATCATTATTGATGAAGAATCCCAATGATGTGAAAGCCATTAACTCTATGGCAATGGCCTATTACAAGCGAGGGCAATATCCTTTGGCGAAAAGCCTTTTGATGCGCGCATTGAAAGTGGAAGCGGGGGCTTATGAGGTTCATTCTAATTTGGGTGTAGTTCAATTAGCAATGGGTGATAAAAATGAAGCGCTTAAGAGTTTTAAAAAAGCGATCGAGTTAAACCCTAATGATTATGTGAGCGCTAGTAATGCTGGTTCCTTATATGTTGTAGAACAAGACTTCGAAAAAGCCGCTGTGGTTTTAGAGATTGCGTATAGCAAAGGATATCGGAATGCAAAGGTGCTGAGTAACTTTGGTGTCGCATTGACCGCAACGGGTAAGTATGAAAAAGCCGACAAAATTTATCGGGAAGCTTTAAAGGAAAACAGTAACAGTAAAGAAGCATTATTTAATCATGCCATTTTATTGATACAGTTCTTAAAGAAAAATGAAGAAGGACTCGAGATTGTAAAAAAACTTAAGTTCCTAGGAATTCCCGAAGAGGGCCGCAAACGCCTTCAGGATCTGCAAGCCATGGCGGAGAAGAAATAATGAAAAATAAAATTTTGATACTTAAGATTTTGGCTATATTCATAGTTGGACCTTCGTTGAGCTTCGCTCAAAGCTCAAGCGTGACTAACAAATCTAACTATGTAAAAATTAAAGATAAAAAGGCAACCTTGAATTTTGAAGATGAACTTGTTGAAGGTTCTACTCAGAAACCAGAGTTGTTTTATTTGTTTCAGAAAAAGAACTTTAACTACAAAAGGCTGATTAAGTTGAGAGAAAATTTTCTTCCTGAACTCAGAAATAATGCAGAGAACGTGCAGCGGGTGAGGAGTTCTAATTGAAGCAACCCATAATTCTTAGAGTTTTTAAATCTAATCAGCTAAAAGAGGTCAAACAATTTGATATAGATCAAGTCGTTGTTGGCTCGAATCAAGAATCACAACTCAATTTGGTTGATGATGCTGTTTCGCCAATTCATTGCTTAATTGAAAAGCGTGATTCTGGTTATTATATCTGCGATCTGGGTTCTAAGAGTGGAACGTTCAAAAACGGCCAGGCTATTCTGGATGAACCGGTTTCTTCTGGTGATGAACTTATTATCGGTCCATTTAAAATCGTATTCTCTGTCGGTGTTCCAAAACCAGTGGGTCAACCGAAGGAGCTTGATAAAACAGTTGTTGCTTCATTAACAACAACTGAAATTGTTGCGCCAATTCGCGACGAGAAAACTCAAGTTGTAGAAAAGGTTATTGATGATGACAAAACGGTAAACGAGCCGAAAGTATCAGAAAAAGTTCCTGAAAAGCCGCAATCGATTGCTCAGGTTAAAAAACCTGAGATCGTAACAAAAGGTTTTCAGCGAGCTGCTTCTAAAAAGAAAAAGTATTCATTCGCTCCAGCGAGTGAGATTAAAGATTTAAAGTCATATTTGTCACCGACTCGCGGAAGTTTGGTTGAAGTTAATTTGGCATGGAATGAACGTATTATCCAAACATACCATTACAGAAGTAAGGGCGTGTTTAGAACCAGCATGTCATCAGATAAGGGAATCTTTTTGCCCGCGCCGTCTATTCCAGCAAACTGGCCACTTATTGACTTTGGCGCACAGCTGAAAGTTTTAGTGCCTTCGGGTTCTGAAATTGAAATCATAAACTCAAAGGCGTCAACTAAAGAAGATGTGTTGCTAGGAGCAGGTAAAGCGATTCGCATGAGCCAGGGCACCCAGGTTCGTGTAGATCAGAATGAATTACTTTGGGTGCGATTGCCTGATAAAAATTTAAGTCTATATGTGCGTTTCGTCGAATCAACGCCGATAGTACCGTTTGCACCGTTGTTGCTATCAAGTTCAGAAATAGGCAGTTTGTTAATCTCTGTCATCATTTCGGGTATGTTAGCCTTCTACGTGGCAACAATGACTTCAAAATTTCAGCCGCCACAAGAGGAAGAGAAATCAACTTACACGGCGCAAGTTTTGTTTAACGAAACAAAGCCTAAGGAAGAAAAAATCCCTCCGCCAATGCCGAAGCCGCCTCCACCACAAGAAAAGCCAAATCCTCCTCCACCTCCAGAACCACCTAAAAAGGTGAAAATGGCAGACGAGAAGAAAGAGGCGACTAAAAAAGGTGAAGCGAATAAGGTGAGTAGCGCTCAGTCGGCGCAAACGGCGAGAAAAGCAGTAGAGGTTGCGCCTAAACCAGATTCGCAAAATCGTCCGAAGAAGTTTACATCTGTTAAGCAAGGGGGCGCTGTGAAAATCGGCCAAGCCGCTGGTGCTAATGCGCAAAGTGCGCAGCCTAAAGATGTAAACAAAATGGGACTGTTCAGTGCATTCGGCTCTGGTGGTGTTAGAAAACAGTTGGATCAGGCTTACCAAGGCGCCGGCGATATTTTAGGAAATGCGGATAAAGCGACGGGTTCTACTGGAATGGGCGAAAATCGCGAAGGCGACGATTTAGGTTCAAAATTCAAAGATACAGGTGCTGGCGGTAAAGGTACAGCTACGGAAGGTATCGCGGGTATCGGAACTAAAGGTCGCGCGGGTGGAACAAGCGCTTATGGTAGTACGGATGGCTTCGGTGATAAAACATCGGTAGCAATCCAAGCCGGTGGATCGGAAGAAGCTTTCGAAGGCTCGATCGACAAAGAAGCTGTTCGTCGGCGTATCAAGCATAATTTGAACTTAATCAGAGGCTGTTACAATCAGGAACTAAATCGACTGGATAAGTCAGGTCGCCGCGTTCTGGAAGGTAAAGTCGTACTGAAGTGGGATATCGTGGATAATGGGGTGGCGAAAAACGTAAGAGTTTCAAATACCACATTAAATAATAGCGCGATTGAAAGATGTATAGCGGAGCGTCTGGCAACGATTGTGTTCCCTGATCCGCCGGATGGTACTACGGCCGAAGTGTCATACCCATTCATATTTAAAAATGAGCAATAAAATTTAATAATACTTTAGGAGGATACCTTGAACCCGATACAACAATGCGACCCGAATAACTTTATTGCCCGTGCTTTCTGTGAGGGTGGATGGGTAATGTACGTTATCGCAGTATTTGCGATCTTGACTATTATTTTAGTAGTTGAGCGTATGATGAAACTCAATACACTTCTTGTTAACAAGAAAGACTTCTCTGACATTATCTATAGAATGGTAATCAGTGGTGATATTCGCCAAGCGATTGCATACTGCGATCAGCGTCCAGCTCCTTTAACTAACACTGTAAAAGCTGGTTTGGTTCAAGCGTTGAATAAACGTCCAGATGAGGAAGTGCAAGTGGCGATGGACGCAGCTTTATTAAGAGAGATGCCAAAAATTGAAGGTTGGACAGCGTTCTTAGCAGTATTCGGAAACGTTGCCGTACTTGCGGGACTACTAGGAACTATCATCGGTATGGTCGGCTCGTTCCGTGCGGTATCTATGGCAGATAATGCAACAAAAGCAGAATTATTATCGCAAGGTATTTCGCATGCGTTAAATTGTACTGCGTTCGGATTATGTGTTGCGATTGTAGCGATCGTTTCCTACGGTATTTTCCAGCATCAAATTCAGAAAACTGAAAATGAAGTAATTGAAACTAGTATGTCTCTTTTAAATCTAGTGGTTGCGAACAGAGATAAAATAAAGGATTAATTTAAATGGCTCAAATCGAAGGTGGCGGCGGCCGAGGCCGAGCCGTCAGTGTAGAACTTAATCTAGTGCCGTTCATCGACTTGATGAGCGTTCTGATTACATTCTTATTGATCACGGCAGTTTGGACGCAAGTTTCGATGATCCAGATCGGTAGTTCTTTGTATGCGAAGAAAGATGATTCGCAGCAGGCGCCACAGATTACGCCGAATGCCGACATCGCATTGAAAGTGGATGTTAAGCTAGATGGTTATGTTCTAACTGTGGGCACTCAAATTATTTCTCTACCTAAAGTGAACAACGCGTACGATTTTCAAGGCCTGGTGGCGCAGCTTCAGCGGGTAAAGCAATTGTATCCTGAAAAGTTAGATGGCATCGTGAGCATGTCGGATGATGTTCCTTACGAAAATCTTATTAATACAATGGATCAGTTCTTAGTTGCTGGATTTCCAAATATTTCGATTGCGACAGGAGGGCCGAACTAATGCCAATTCATAAGCCAGGTGAGCGTTTTCGCTATCACAAAATTCTAAGTCGCAAAAAGGGTAAGCGTTCAGTCACTGCTATTCTGTCTTTAACAGCGATGGTAGATATGTTTACCGTATTGGCTATTTTCCTTTTACAGAACTACAATACAAAAGATTTCATTGTTTATACTCCTAAAGAAGTGGTGCTGCCTAAAGCCCAATCGATTAAAGAGCTGAAGCCAGCATTTGTGATTACTATATCTAATAAAGAAATTCTTTTAGACAAAACTGCGGTGATTTCTTTTGATGAAGTTAAAAATCAACAAGAATGGTTAATTCAGCCACTGTTTGATCAGCTTCAGCAAGGCCTAGTTAAATCTAAGCAAGAATATGAAAGCAAACTTCAAAGTCAGTTAAAGAATGTGGTTGATAATGCGCGGGGCGAAAAAGAAGAGGATCCTTTTGCGTGGAAGAAGGTCACCATTCAGTCTGATAAAGATATTGATTTCCTAACTGTAAAAAAAGTCATGTATACACTGTCTGAAGCCGGGGCAGGCGAAATTAACTTTGCCGTAGTTAAGAAGACCGAAAAAGAAATTGCCCAATAGATAGTTCACCACTAGTATCCTGGCAGGCATGAAGAAAACTAAGAAAATTCTTTTTTCACTTTTGCTGATCTTCATTTTAGTTGAAGTCATTTTTATATTCCCGCAACAAATTGAAAAGCTGGACCGTGAGTCTATGGAAACAGCAGATAATCAGAAAAAAGAGCGTGTTGAGCAAAAGATGAAAGGGGTTCATTTAGTTGAATCTCAACGGGGCGCTCGCGATTTTGAACTACACGCAGAAAAAGCTCGGGGTTATCAACAGGAGGGCGATTACTTTTTAGATAAAGTAAAAGTTCAATTTTATAACTTAGATGCGAATGATTTTACCGTGACAGGAAATGAAGGCGAAGTCGATGGTAAAACAAAAAATATTAAAATTAAGGGAAACGTCGTTACGAAATCTGCTAATGGTTATACCTTTTACACAGATGAAATATTTTATAATTTCGCAATGAGAAAAATTATTTCTCCTGGAAAAATCAAAATGGTTGGGCCATCAGATGATCAAGGTGAAGGCTTGAAGCTTGATGGATATAATATGCATATATTGGTCGATATTAATGAAATGAAAATTTTCAAAGATATTAACGCATTTAAACCGATGAACTCTAATCAAAATCTAAAAATAACCAGTGAAATGGCGACATTCAGCGGGAAAAACAAAGAAGCCCACTTTGAAAATAACGTAGTACTTAACTATGGCAGTATGTTGATTAAAGGTCCGGATTGTTACTTTGTTTATTCGGGAAATATGAAAAGTCTTGAGCGTATTAACGTCAAAGGTGGCGTTGAGTTAACCGATAAGAAACGCAGAGCCACTAGTCAGGATCTTGTAGTTGATCTACAGAAAGCGACGCTGCGGTTTACAGGCAGTCCTAAGATTTATCAAGACGAAGATGAAATAGCCGGGGAAGAGATTCTTCTTCTAGATGGCGGCAAGCGTTTGAAGATTCAAAAAGTGAAAGCCTCCGCAACCCAAAAATAACCTAGCTATTTGTCCCTTTTTCGCCCCATTATCTCTCTGCATCCTGCCGATGCGTGGGCAAAAATTGACTTATTCAATGTTTGCGGAATAAAATTATATATATGAGTGTTCTAAAGATTGAAGGGCTTTCCAAATCTTATAAAAAGAGAAAGGTCGTCGACGACGTTTCTTTTTCAATTTCTTCAGGGCAAGTAGTGGGACTGCTGGGGCCAAACGGTGCCGGTAAAACGACTTCTTTTTATATGGTGGTTGGGATAGTAGGGCCGGATAAAGGTAATATCATTTTGGACGATTTAACAATTACAAAAGATCCAATGTATAAGCGTGCCCGGGTTGGTTTAAGTTATTTAGCACAGGAACCAAGTATTTTTAGAAAACTATCCGTGGAAGAAAACATATTAGTTGCTCTTGAGGCGCACGGCTATGATTCTGTGAAACGCAAAGAAAAGCTTGAGAGCTTGTTAAATGAATTCCGTATTCAGCATATTAGATCAAGTTTTGGTTTTTCCCTGTCGGGTGGTGAGCGTCGTCGTGTTGAAATTGCGCGCGCCCTAGCTGGAAGTCCTAAGTTTATTTTATTAGATGAACCGTTCGCGGGTATTGACCCAATCGCGGTGAATGATATTCAGAACATCATCAGAGACCTCAAATCCAAAGGAATTGGAGTCCTGATTACCGATCATAATGTACGAGAAACCTTGGGGATTTGTGATTATGCCTATATACTCAAGGATGGTAGGATCCAAGTAAGCGGGTCTAGCGATGAAATCACAAACAGTGAGATCGCACGTAAGTTTTATTTGGGCGAAAATTTTAAACTGTAATTGGAGAAATAATGGCTCTTAAGCAGACCATGAGTTTGGGGCAAAATCTAGTAATCACGCCGCAATTGCAACAGGCGATTAAATTGCTTCAAATGTCTCGTTTGGAACTTGAGTCCAATGTTCGTTCTGAACTTGAAGAAAATCCTATCCTAGAAGAATCAGAAATTCTAAAAGACGAAGATCTTCAACGTGCTAAAGAAGTATCAGAGTCTATGGAGGCTCGTGAATCCGAAGCTCCTGAAACTACGAGCAGTCAAGACCCTCAGAAACAAGATGAGTTCGAATGGGAAAGTTACTTTGAGCAGAATCAAAAACCGCCTCAGTCAGGCATGAGTGGCAGTGAAGAGATCATGAATTACGAAAACGTAATTCGCGCCTATGAAACTCTTCATGACTATTTATATTGGCAAGTCAAAATGGGTGGTTTCGGCGAGCATGAAGAGCGCGCTGCGGATGCTTTGATTAGCTACGTGGATGATGATGGTTATATTAAAACGCCGCTTGAGCAAATCGCGGCGGAAGAAAATCTTCCGATTGAAGACCTACAAGACACGTTAGAGCTGATTCATGAATTCGATCCACCAGGTGTGGGCGCGCGTGATTTAAAAGAGTGTATGTTAATTCAAGCAAAACATCTTGAAGAAGACACTACAGATTTAGTTTTCATGATCAATAATCACTTAAAAGATTTAGAAAAGAAAAATTTTGATGGTATTGCGAAAGCGCTAAATAAAGACGTTCGCGAAGTTATCGAAATGTGTAAGATCATATACTCCATGGAGCCAAAACCAGGGCGCGCCTATGCGCCACAAGACACACATTATGTGACTCCGGATGTGTATGTGTACAAAGTCGGCGAAGATTACTCTGTTTCACTGAATGAAGATGGTTTGCCACGATTAAAGATTTCAAATTTTTATAAGAACCTTTTAAAAGAAGGGTCGAATAAAAAAGATAATGAATATATTCAAGAAAAATTGAAATCTGCAATTTGGTTAATTAAATCCATTCATCAGAGACAAAGAACTATTTATAAAGTTTCTGAAAGTATCGTTAAGCACCAACGTGAATTTTTTGATAAAGGCGCAGGCTTCTTGAAGCCAATGATTTTAAGAGATATTGCAAATGATATCGGAATGCATGAATCTACGGTAAGTCGTGTGACTACGGCTAAGTACATGCATACTCCACAGGGAATCTATGAATTGAAATATTTCTTCAATTCAGGAATATCGAGTACATCGGGTGGTGAAGCACTTGCGAGCGAATCTGTTAAGCTGAAAATCAAAGATCTAGTAGGGAAAGAAAATCCAAAGAATCCTTTGTCGGATCAAAAAATCGCGCAAATGTTAGAAAAAGATGGTATTCAGATCGCGCGAAGAACCGTGGCAAAATACAGAGAAATTCTAAAAATTCTTCCTTCAAGCCAACGGAAAAAAGTATATTAGTTATTGCTCTAACGATATCGTTACGAATGTGCCGGAAAAAAGAAAAATCAATACCCGGCACTAGTCTAGCTAAGTCATTAAATTCCTAAAAAAAAATTCAAAATTCAGTCAAACTAAAGAAATCATGAGAACCATTAAAATAGTTTTTATATCTTTAGTGTTGTCTGCTTATACCTATGCGCAAACTCCGGCTCCAACTTCCGCGCAGGCAGCAGAAAATAGAAAACGGGTTTCGCTAGATCGCTCTTTGGAGCCTTCGATTTCAGAAGAGATTAGTTCTCTTTTTGAAAACGTTGTTGCCGTTCAGAGAAAAGCGAAAGTTAAATCTGGAAAGTTCTTGTTTGCGCCGTATTTATCCTTCGACTTCTCGGACTCTCCGCAAACAATGTATGCATTGAATTTAAATCTTGGATACGCTGCGGGAGAGTTTTGGGAAATTTATTTCAACTATGTTCCTACTTATGTAAACAATGAACGCAGTATCTCTAAGAAAGTTAGGCAGTTACCGGCATATCCAGACGGAACAGTGCCATTCTTATATGTTGAAAAAGCAAAAAACTCGTATGGTATCGAAGTAAATTGGATCCCAGTTTACGGAAAAGACTCTTGGGGACCCTACGGCATCATTCGCTCGGATACATTTTTAAACATTGGTTTTAGCCGAGTGAACTATGAAGTCCATAATGCGTACAAAACAAAACTAGCTTTAGGAAAAACCTTTTTCATTTCAGACTATTGGAATTTAAGACTTCAAGCCGGCGGTTCTTTCATGGAGATCTACAATCAGGAAAAGAAGGAAGTCATCGTTATCGGATTACTTGAGGGCGGATTTGTTTACTATTTTTAATACTTTAATATAAGAGGAGTTTTTTAATGTTTATTATAAGTTCATTAGAGATTTTGTTTAAAGAGGGCGGGTTAACGGCTTTCTTTATTGTGGGCAGTGGTTTGGCTTTGATTATCTTGGCCTTCACTAAAATTAACTACCTTTATTTCCGTTTACGTCCAGCAGGCGACAATAACTTAAAAGAGATTAGCAAGCTGGTATTAAAAAAGGAATATACTACGGCTATTCAAGTTTGCAATGGCGCTAGAAATGTTCCTGAATTTGACGTTATTAAGTCGGGTTTAATGGCCGTTGATGGTGGTCGTGAAGCGATGAAATCATCGTTAGGTTCTGCGGTTGTTGAAGTTATGAAGAATTGCGAAAAAGGTATTCAATTTATTTCCCTAATTGCCAGTGTGGCGACTCTATTGGGTCTACTGGGTACAATTTCCGGTCTAATGAAAACATTCGCGGCTTTGAGAGACATTGATCCAGCGAAGAAAGCTGAGTTATTAGGTACTGGTATTTCGGAGGCGATGACAGCGACAGCGGCGGGTCTAATCGTGGGTATCTCGGCGATGGTGGTTTATACTTTATGCACCCAAAAAATCGATCAAATTGTCGGGCAAAGCAAAAAAACGGGTTTCGACTTAATTACACTAGTTGAGCAAAGTGAAAGGTCATGAGTTTAGATAGCACGGAATTACATCGTAGACACGTACCGGAGCCAGAGTTAGTTCCGATTTTGGATGCGTTAACATGTATCATCTTTTTCTTGATGTACACGACAACATTTATGGAGTTAACAAGCGTTATCTTGCCTCCGTCGTCGACGAGTTTGGTATCTAAAGCTGATCCAAGCAAAGGTATTCCGGTTATTCCTAAACTGTTTATCGATATTGTTGATAGAACGATCGTCGTTAAAATGAAGTGGTCAGGAAAAAATCCTGGATCGACAACTAAAAAAATGGATAGAACCCAACCAGAACGCTATTCGAAAGAACTGCAGGGGGTCGTGGAGACAATGGTAGCTGATTTCGCGGCAAAGTTTCCTGACGAGAAGTCTCTACAAGTTGGAGTTTCTGAGCGAGGTACATATCAAGAATTGATTTCGGTTATGGATGGAATAACAAAGTCGGTTCCAGATGTTGTTTTACTTTCACCGGATGACGTTAAAAACATGAACGAGGAAGACAATGGATCTTGAATCACTGGATAACCCCCGAAAATATCCTTTGACGCTACAATTGGCGCCAATGATCGATATTTTCTTTTTGATTATCGTGTTTCTTCTGAAAGCGACGATTGTTGCGGATGTATCAATTGTATTCCCAAGAGAAATGCATCCACCAATGAGTCGAAGTAAAGAAACTTTAGAAACATTTCCTGAAGTCGTTGTTACAGAAACCGAACTTATTGTGGGAATTATTCATGAAAATCTAAATTTATCAGAGGTTGATAAACTAAGTGAAGACAGAGTGAATGAAATCAAAGGTAAAGTTGAACAATACGTAAAATCAAAAGATGAGAAAGTGCGCTCGCAGGCAACACATGTAAATTTGATTACGTATCGTGGAAATAATTATAAAAATATATTCGCATCAGTTAAATTTTTGCGAAAGATTGGCTTCCAGTCCGTCGCATTCATTGCTGAAGGAGAAGGTCAATGACCTTGCTTAGGTATGTTATCACACTTTTTCTTTTTGTCTTAGCGGGCCAAGTGAACGCACAAAGCATGCTAAAAAATATTGAACTGCTAGAGAAAAACTCTGATGACGTAGCTATTCGTATTTTGATTCGCAAGAATTTTAAAAAGAAATTAACTGTGAAGGAGTGGTTCGAAATTCGAAAGATTTTGATTAGACGTCCAAAGGTTGGTTTTGATGCTATCGCTGCCTGGGATAGGCAATTGTCGTTAAAGGCAACGGTATTAGAAAAAGAGTCGGATACGGTTTTTAGATTTTTAGAAAAAGCCGATGAAATGGCATTGAACAAAGACTTTGAGAAGAGCTTTGAGATGTATCAGCGTGCCGCTAAATATTTAAGAACATCAAATAAAGGCCGTATACCAAAAGGTAATCAGCAAATTTACTTAAACATCATGCATCAGATGGCTAGAACTCTATATGCTCAAAAGCGTTTCCGAGAAGCGATGGATGTGTATACGTGGATTCCGCCCGTGTATCCGCAAATTCGTCAGGTTTTATTTGAAAAGATGTGGGCGGCATTCAGGGCTGGTAAGTATGATATGGCTCTAGGTGCGATTGCGTCTCAGCAGTCGGGATTTTTTTCTGAGTTTTTACATCCTGAAAGTTATCTTTTGAAGATCTATATTTTCAAAAGATTATGCCGGAAAAAAGATTTGGCTTTCACAATTAATGCGATCAAGCAGTATTTAGCAAGTTTAAAGAATGGAAAATTCAACTACTTAGAGTGGGCTAAGTCAGATTTGTACTACATGTCGTTAGCACAATTGGTAGAATCAAGTAATTCGAATTCCAAGGCGCAGCTTCAGTTAGTTAGCCAAAAAGAGCGTGATGATGAAATTAGACGTGTAACAGATTCATTAAAAATTCGTTTTAAAACGTATCGTCCGACTCTTCAAGCGCAACTTGAACGTGTTTATGGATACGCATCGTTGGCTTTGAGTAATGATCAGGAGTTTTTAAAACCTCTTTCTGATTTACCAGAAGCTAAAGTGTTAGAGAAAAAGGGATATGAATTGTGGCCAGCCGGAGATGCCGAAGAATGGTTAGATGAGATTGGTAGCCACGTGTATATCGGATCTTCACAATGTAAAACGGAAAATATGGCCCCCGCCCCAGCGGAGACGACTAAACAATGATGATAGCTGAGAAATTTTTATCTAAAATTTCTATACAGATAGTTGCGGGTTCACTTATGGGCCTGATTGCCTATGGACAAGTTCCGTCGAAACCGGCGGTACCAGTAAAGCGTTTGGATAGTGCCGGCTTACAGAATACTGATTCATTAAAGAAACCAGACGAGCTTAAAGCCTCTAATCCCAAAAGTAAAAAAGAAACATTAACCTCGCCTAAGCTTAGCAATGACGATCCCTCAAAATTGGAAATGCAGATCAAAGCGACTCAGTTAATCTTAAGAAATGAAAAAGATAGAAATAAAAAAATTAATTTATACTTACGGTTAAGTTACCTGCATGTTTCTATTGCTAAAAAATACGGTGTTAAGAGAGTAAAAGGGGAAAAAGTAAGTAGCGTAGAAGGCAAACACTTGGACGAAGCAGAAAAAATTCTGTCGTTCTTGCTGAAGAATGTAGAAAACAATAAACGTATGTTGTCGACCCTATATAACATTAAAGGGTTAGTAGCCTACGAGCTCGATCAGCCCGAGAAAACAGTCGAAAATTTTTTGAAATCCATTGAGTTAAACGATAAGAATAACCAGGCCGAGGTCATGGCCATTTTTATTGGTGAGTACTATTTCGAAATTGAAAAATATGATGACGCGATAAAGTTTTATCAAATGTTCTATCCGCGAATGAACAAGACTCAAAAAGCGCTGAGCGATTATAAGGTTGCTTGGTCTCTTCTTAACAAAAAAGAAATTGATAAGGCTGAAATTCAATTTATTAAGATCATTAAAGAACAATTAGATCGTGGAATCGCCGAAGACTCGTTTAAAGATTTAGCATTTATCTTAACTCAAAATAAGGACGAAGCTGTCTTAATAAACAAAGTGAATTCGTTTTTGTCCCATCCAGGATTGAAAGGTCGTTTATATTATTATTGTTTATTGTTCTACCTGCAGAATTCAAAGGGTGAGCCAAAAGAAATGGTGTTTAGAGAAGTTTTGGCTATTCAAAAGGACCCTCTCGAAATTCTTAAGATCATGAGCTTAAAGGTTAGTTTCGAGAAAAAAGATATCCCGTCACCGTCAATGGTGAATGCTATTTTCAATTTGGATAAACGCCTTAAGCTAGTAAAAAAAGAAGTTAAGGACGCTTTTTTTGAAAAAGACGCATTTCAGCTTGAGGATGATTCCGAGTTTAATATTCGAACACATATAGACGCCTATGCGGGACGTCTTAAAACAGAAGATAATATGCCAAAGGCTCAGCTAGGTGAGCTTGCTATCAAATTAATTAGTACGCATATGAATTGGTTTCCGATGTCTAAAAAGCGTGTCCTTCTTTACCATTTATGGATCGATACGTGTGTAGATTTGAAAAACTCTCCATGCCTGTTCAATTTAGAAACCAGATTTAAAAATGAAAAAGACTCTGCTGAATCTAGGGAGTTCTTAAAAAAAATTCAAATTGAAATCTTGGCTTTGTATGATGAAGCTTACGAAAAAGATAAAGTTAAGCATAAAACGGCGTTCATTGGCCGTTTGAAAACATTTATCCAAGCCTTTCCTAATGATCCGTTGGCGTTACGAAGTCAGAAGCGTCTGTTTGGAATTCTATTCACAGAAAAGAACTATGTAGAGGCGTTGCCAATTGGTGAAGCGATATTTAATGGCGAAAAAACTACGGAAAATGCCCAAAAGATTTTGCTTATATTTTTTGAACTACAGCGTTATGCTGACGTTCAGAATCATCCAGTTTATTCAAAATTTTCGTCACCCGAAATCACCGAAGTTAAACGTGAAGCCAGTTTAAAGTCGGCAATGTTAAATTCTAATGCCGGAAATTTTCAGAATTATGAAAATGATATAAAGGCATATTTGCAAACGGCACCTTCAGAAGATAAGGCGACTGTCGTTTATACTGACTATTTTAAAAAGCTAGTAGAATTGAATCAGTTTGAAAAGCTAGATCAAGAATGGAAAATGCTTCCGGCAGGAATTAAAGCTAGACCAGCATTTAGCGCGATCCGTTCGCAGTTCTTAGACCAGTCCTTGAATACGGGTAACTTTTACTTAATGCCCGCATTTTGGATTTATGGTGGTGACAAAAATGCAAATTACCAAGTCTTAGTAAATAGGTCGATTCATAATCAAAAACTGACCACGGCAGATTTTACTGAGCTAGAAAAGCAAGATCAAGATAAGCGACTATACTTGCTAAATATTGTTTCTTACACTGATCCAGAATCGGTTTATACTCATTTGCGTGCTAAACCAAAATTGAGCACTGAAGAAAAGCGTTTGGCATACACGACACTATTGCTAATTTATAAACAGCTGACGCCGATGCTTAAAGCCGAAGAAGTTAAGTTTTTCAAAGAATTCGTTTCTGAACTTTCGCAAGAGGATAAAGAAGTAGCAATTGAAACCAATATTAAAAATATGGTTTTCCCAAATGCAAAAATGAGCCCTAAGCAGTATGAAAGCTACGTTGTAAACAATGTCGACAACGTTAAATTTTTGAGAAATAAAGTGTTAAAAGCGGTTACATCGGCTACGTCGAAGCAAAAGATACGCCTTTTGGAAAAAATGGCAAATATCGAATTAAGAATGGCAGAGTCGATCAAGAACTCCCCGGCTCCGGCAGGGCTATCCGAAGCACAACTGAAAGAATATCAGGGCGGTTTAGCAGAGATGGCTAAAGAGTACGAGACTCAAGCCGAGAACTTTAAAAAGGCAAAAACAGAAGTCGAGACAAAATTGACCAAGGACATTGACGACGAAAAGAACAGTCTGTTGCCTTTGAAGACGGCTGAAAGTTTGACACTGAATCGTATAGTGAATCAAAATGATAACTTCAAAAAGTTGCAAGAGATTTACGAGAAACTTTCGCTGAAAGCGAGTATTATATTTTTAGATAATCTACTTTCTGGCAAAAAAATTGATACGGCGGAGTACTACAGTTTAAAAACTTGGGTATTCTTTAAATTTGGAATGTCTGAGGCCCATAGAAAATTGTATCGAGCTGAATTAGAAGCGACAGGGCAGCAGGTTTTAATAGATAAATGGAAGGCGCTACCATGAAACTAATTTCAATTCTACTTTGCCTACTGATAGGTTGTGTGTCCGCTCAAGCTCAAGAAGCGACGGATGGATTAGAGTCATTGTCCTTACCGGCCGACGAGCCGAAGCCTGCCGCGCCACCTAATACTGAACTATCCTTGCCTACGGGAAATACCGCGACTTCGACTGTTTCAAAATCGCCAAACTCTGCGGCTGTTGGAAAAAAGGAAAACGTCGGGGCTATTCTAGATTTCGAAGGCGAAGTGATTGAAGGTGAACGTCGTCGTCCGGATCTGTTCCTACAAATTTCGATTGATAATATTAAGTTCGATTCTTTAATTTATAACAGAGATGATTTTAACGATTACTTAGAAGTTGATAGGAAAAGTCGTACACGATTTTTAAAGATGAAATAGTATGAAAGTAATTTTATTTAAAAAGAATCAAAAAGAAATAGGTCGACTCATTCCAGATAAGCGTACTTTACTTGTTGGCCGCGCACCCGTGTGTGATCTTGTCTTGCGTAAAGAAGATCTTAAGCCAATTCATTTTACAATCGAATGGATGGGCGAAGGCGCATTTGATCCTTACGCGGGTTTGTGGTCAGTTGTTGATATTTCTCATAAGGATGTAAATATCAAAAAAGAATCATATAGCGGTGAAGCTATGATTCTAATGGAGACTCCGGTTCAAATTGGCGAGTTCGAAGTTTCTATTGAAGAGGAAAAACTTGCTGCGTCCCCCATTTCTAAGGGAGTTATCCAAAGGTCGTTAGATATCGAAAGTACAGAATCCGCAGTTATCAGACCCGAAATGGATCGTGTTCTTGAGTTAGTTACGTACAATACGGAAATTGACGTTGTAACGTCGGTGAATCATTTCACTAAAGATGTTCTGTCTAAAGGGATTAAGATTAACTCGCTACCCAAAGTTAATTTTTCCTATTCTCCGCAAACTGCTAATATTGTAACAATTGAAAATCAAGGCGACGAAAATATTGTTGATTTGTATAATCGTGCAGATCGCATAATTGATAAATTTCAAAACGTAAATGACCGTATCACAGTCGATGAAGATGATTTCTATTTATTATATTCCCCTGAAAATGCTTACTATATTCGCTGGGTAAACAAGCACGAAGTGCAAGCTCCGCCTTCAGCCTGGAAAAAAGATCCCGTAGTCGTTACCCTAATTATAGTTGTTATTTGTATGTTTTTAATGGGAATCGGTATGAAATTTATCGATAAACACGAGACTACGGATATACCTAAACCTCAGCGTGTGGCAAAAATTGAAGTTCTAGATTTGGAAGTTAAAGAAGAGGAGCCGCCACCGCTTCCTGTATATGAACAAGAGGTAAAAAAGGAGGAATTGAAAACTCCTCCACCAGTAGAAAAAGTAGAGGAGGCCAAGACGGCGAAACCTGCCGATAAGGCCGATCCAAATAAAAACAAGCAAGCGAAAGTCGAGAAAGCAGACGCCGCTCCAACCAAAACCAGTCAAGTTCAAGGTAAGCGTGCGACAATTAAAAATGTTGATGAGAAGTTGGAACTTTCGCAAGGTCTTAATCAAAAAGGCGAAATTAAGAATGTTAATACCGTTGGCTTATTAGGTAAATTAGCGGGCGCCAAGAAAACTGGGTCCGGTATTAGTGCGGAAGCTGTAATGGCCAAGGTTAAGCCAACAGACTCAGCCTCGGGTGATTCTGGAAAAATTCAGGTATTACAACCGCCGACTGGAAAAGTTAACCTGACAAATACAGGTAAAACTCAAGCAAACGATGATGATGGACAAGGTCTATCGGCTGCAGCCACAACATTACAAATGGACAACGTATCCAAAGGAACAAATATTTCGGGTATGGCCTCGTCAAAAGCTACGGGTAGTGTCGGTACAGGTGCATTTGGCGGCAATCAAAAAGATGGAAACGGCTCTATCCAATCATTGGGTGGAACTGTGGCATTAGAAACTAAATCGATGGAAGTTCAAGGTGGTCTAACCAAAGAACAAGTTCGTTTAGCTATCGCGGATAACAAACGTGCTCTAAGAAATTGCCACGAACAGTTTTTAACATACAAGAAAGATTTAGGTGGTCGTATCGTTCTTCGCTGGAAAATTAACGGCGAAGGGCCAGTTGATACAATCACAACGCAAGCATCGAACACTGCGTATCCGAACTTTGATTCGTGTGTGACAGATGTAATCAAAAAAATCGTATTTCCTAAAGCTCCGAATGGGAATTCGACCGTTGTGATATATCCATTCCTTTTCCAACCAAAACGGTAAATCGAGGCCGGGGCGTTCGAAACGCCCGTGATCCTTCGTTGCCTTCGTCGGCCCACTTGTGCGACGTGGCTTCCGCCACGCCTCCGCGGGGCCTCCTCGTCGCCTCGGCTGACGGGCGTTTCGAACGCCCCTATCATTTCAAGAATAGATTTTTCTTTCTCGCTTAATCAAAAGCGCTTTGCTCTTTTGATTTGCGCAAAGATCCTGTTTAGGCGGCGTTGATTTTTGCTAGATCATCTAACCATTGGCTTAGTTTCTGTAGATTCTTTTCGTCTGCTTTTGCAAATGAGAAGCGGCATGGGTTTTTCATGTCGCCTACTGGGTGGCAACGGAAAAGGATGCTCTTTTTGCCTGTTGGATCTGATACGTACACTTCGATTTCTGAATTTAGAATGTCTTGTGGAATGTTGTTTTCCACTTGAATTCCACCTAAAGAAATGTCCTTAGTGAATGTCATAAAGGCTTTGGCTTTGTTTGTAATGATTGTACGTAAGCGTCCCTTGATACGAGGATAGCGACGATTGTGCTTTTTTGCCGCTGCATTGTTGGCCGCTTGAGCCGCGTCGACTACGTTTTGTACTGGTGGAAGTTCTGTCTTTGGCACATTCGGAAGCTCTTTCGTAATCGTCATATCTGGGACGGTTTCGATTTTCCCAGTTACTGTTTCTTGCTCAACACGTTGAGTGTCGTTTAGGTTTATTTTTGATGTATGTTCAAAATTTGGTGTAGCTATCGCAGTTTGCGTTTTTTCTGTTGTTAGTACAGTGGACGAGCTTATTGTCTTTTCGAAATCGGTTGCTGAGGTATCAACTTTAACAGTGTTTTCAAAGCGGCTCGCTTCGTCCGTATTTTTATTTTCTTCTTTGATAATTTTGAAATCATTTTTATTCAAATGTTTGTCTTTTAAAGACTCATCAAAATCAAAAACCTGGCCTGAAAACCCAGAGATAACGAATTCGGTTTTTGGATCAGCAGGAACGGGTGGTGGTGTGATTGCCGCAGAGTCATTAAATTCAACAACTTCAAAGTCTTGGCTTTCGCTCCGCGCACGATTGATAAACAGATCCTGCCATGGGGGCATCGGTTGATCTTCTGTCCACGGGTGAGCCATCCATTCACGGACTTCGTGAGCTTGACTCACTTGTTTCCATTGAACGATGCCTGGGTACCAGCAGAACCAGTTCTGTAAATCGCCGGCTTGCTTGAGTTTCATGACCATTTCTAACCGAGTTAGATTAAAAAAGGTTCCCTTTGAATCAATGTGGACTAAATGATACTTCGCCATTAAATTCCCTTTTGTTTCTATACTTTGAATCTATCGGTCGCTAAAAAATCACTTAAACTTCAGGGGGGGTTCTTTGACAAGAGTCTTGAATTTCAGACCAAAGTCTTATAGACCATGGTCTATGGATTTAAATCAATTTATTAGAACCGTTCCTGACTTTCCGACTCCAGGTGTTTTTTTTAAAGACATCTCGCCCTTGCTGGCTGATAGTCATGCGCTACGATATACAGTCGACGTACTTTTAGAAAAAATAGACCTAGATAACGTCGATGCGTTCGTTGGACTTGAATCACGTGGATTTATTTTTGCCAGTATGATGGCGGTGAAATCAGGAAAAGGATTCATTCCTTTCCGAAAAAAAGGTAAGCTGCCTCCCCCGGTGTTGGCCGAATCATACAATTTGGAATATGGATCCGCAACCCTGGAAGCTCTACCGGGCAAAGGGAAAATCGTTATAGTTGACGATGTCCTTGCTACTGGCGGAACACTTGAAGCCAGTATCAAGCTTGCTCAAAAGTGCGGTTATTCAGTTGAAGATGTCGTCGTCTTAATCGATTTAACATTTTTAAATCAGTTCCGTTTTAAAAATAGGAAAATCAAGTCCGTAATCGCTTACTAAGAATTGCTCTGGAGATGAGTAAGATTCGGTGTTTGAAGATGTGTCCCATTTTTCACCTTTTTAAAGGGGATCAGAGATTGGCCGGAGTTTTTCTCAATTTTAGATGACTCAAAAAAAGAATATCGATCCTCAAGTGTCCCAAATAATCACAAAAAAATACAAAGAAAAGCCATAAAAATTTTTGTCCAATAATGTCTAATGACCGGCCTTCTAGCGTCCGATTCGTAACTATCAGACATCATTTCTGATAGTTAATGTAGGAGGAAAAAATGAAGTTGAACTTCGACTTTAAGCATCTGGATTATTCAAAAAGCTTAGAACTTTATGTCCAGGATTGTGTCGATAAAATTGCCCCGTTGTTGCTGAAGCAAAATAGTGGAACGGTATTTCTAAGCAAAACCAAAGGTCAATTTCACGTTGAAATTAATATACAGTCGCCTCAACGCCATTTTAAATGCACCGCTAGCCACTACGATGTTTATTCTGCTGCTGATTTAGCCATTTCTAAACTGGAAACTCAAATTTTAAAGGTTCGTAAAATGAACCAAAACCACAAGAAAGCCGAACTATCAAAAGCTGGGAAACTGGAGCAATTAAACTCCCGCTTTGAGTACAAAACCAAATACCGCAAAGCTGCATAATTCCTTCAATTCGAAGGGAACCTTTGACCCCTTTTTTGCACGGTGCTAGTTTGCATAACTTGTAAACAAGTCAAACCGTCAAAAAAGGGATCTTAGAGTGAAAAATTATTTATTTACTAGTGAGTCTGTGTCTGAAGGCCATCCGGATAAAATGGCCGATCAAATTTCTGATGCCGTATTGGATTCTATCCTGGCTCAGGATTCTAAAGCTCGTGTAGCCTGCGAAACTCTTTTAACAACAGGTCTTGTGGTAGTTGCGGGCGAAGTCACAACAAAAGCCAACGTGAACATTACTCAAGTGGCTCGTGAAACAATCAAAAAAATCGGTTACGATCATTCCGATAAAGGTTTTGATTACAACACATGCGGCGTGATTGTGTCTTTGGGTCAACAAAGCCCTGACATCAGCCAAGGGGTAAAAGAAACTGGTAGTGATGAACAAGGCGCTGGTGACCAAGGTTTAATGTTTGGTTACGCTGTTAACGAAACTCCAGAAATGATGCCGTTATCCATCGCGATGTCTCATAAGCTAGTTAAAGAATTAGCTGATCTTCGCAAAAAAAACGTGGTGAGCTGGTTACGCCCGGATGCCAAGTCGCAAGTAACTGTTCAGTATGAAAATGGCGTAGCAAAACGTATCGATACAGTCGTTATCTCGACTCAACATGCAGACTCTGCAAGCCTTCCTGAAATCAA
>DDTZ01000125.1 GCA_002344565.1 Bdellovibrionaceae bacterium UBA2351
TTAGGACTTAACACGACCAGCCTCCTGAATCTCTCTTGTAGATAGGACGTCACCTTTGTAAATCCATACTTTAACGCCGATGATACCATATGAAGTCAACGCTTCCGCTGTTCCATAATCGATGTCTGCTCTTAATGTATGCAAAGGAACGCTCTTCTGATTGTACCATTCAGATCTCGCGATTTCCGCGCCATCTAAACGACCAGATACTCTAATTTTAATACCTTTAACTCCGCCTTTTACGCCGGCAGCTAAAGCTTTCTTCATCGCACGTCTCCAAGAAACACGTTTCTCTAGTTGCATTGCAATGTTTTCAGCTACGAGTTGAGAATCCACATCTGGTTTTCTCACTTCTTGAATGTTCAAGAATACTTCGCTTTTTGTAAGCGCTTGCACTTCAGCTTTTAAAGAATCAATGCCAGTTCCTTTTTTACCGATAACGATACCAGGACGAGCTGTTTGAATAATGATTTTTAATTTTTCAGCCGCACGCTCGATTTCAATCTTAGCAACACCTGCGTGTTTAAGCTTAGATTTCAAGAAGTCTCTTAATTTAAGATCTTCGTGAAGATTATCGAAAAAACGTTTACCTTTTGCGTACCAACGAGATTCCCACGTTCTGATAACACCAACACGGAAGCCTACGGGATTAACTTTTTGTCCCACTTTATCTCTCCTCTAATACAACGTTAAGGTGACTAGTCTTTTTCTTAACACCAAAAGCACGACCTTGCGCTCTTGGACGGAAACGCTTCAAGCTTGGACCTTGATCAACAAACACTGTTTTTACAAACAACTTGTCTACGTCCATAGTTTTCTTGAAATCAGCATTAGCTACTGCTGATTCAACTAGTTTTTTAAACAAACCAGCTGATTTGTTATTCATAAAAGTAAGAAGTTTAATCGCATTGTCTGCCTTCTTACCGCGGATTACATCAGCAACTAAACGTGCTTTCTGTGCCCCTACTCTTGCAAATCTTAATGACGCTTTAGATTCCATCGTGCACCCTATTTCTTAGCAGCTGCTGCTGGAGCTGCCGCTTTCTTTTCAGCGTGGCCATTGAAAACTCGTGTAGGAGCGAACTCCCCGAATTTGTGACCAATCATGTTTTCAGTTACGTATAAAGGAACAAACTTTTTACCGTTGTGAATCGCGAAAGTTAAGCCGATGCAATCTGGAAGGATTACAGAGCGACGTGACCAAGTTTTGATAACTTTTTTATCGTTTTTCTCAACAGCATTTTTAATTTTGCTCAATAAGTGGTGGTCTACAAAAGGACCTTTTTTTAACGATCTAGCCATATTATCTCCCTATTTGCGACGCTTCACGATTGAGAAGTTAGTTCGTTTAGAATTACGAGTTTTGTAACCCTTACAAGGTTGACCCCAAGGAGTTACTGGATGATGTCCTTTACCAACGCCTTCACCACCGCCCAATGGATGATCCACTGGATTCATGTGCATACCGCGAACTGAAGGACGAATACCTCTCCAACGAGTACGACCTGCTTTTCCTAGGTTGATGTTTTCGTTGTCAGTGTTACCAACCTGTCCGATAGAAGCACGGCAAACTGTCAAGATTTGCTTTACTTCGCCAGATGGCATTCTCACTTGGCAGTATTTTTCATCTTTAGCGATTAGAACCGCGCTCGCACCAGCACCGCGACAAACTTGTCCACCTTTACCTGGACGCAATTCGATATTGTGAATTGTCGTACCAACTGGGATGTTTTTAAGCTGTAAACTGTTGCCTGGTTTGATATCGGCTTTTTCACTAGAAGAAACTGTATCACCAACATTTAGACCGATAGGTGCAATGATGTACGCTTTGGAACCATCTGTGTAATGCAAAAGAGCAATACGACACGTTCTGTATGGATCGTACTCGATCGCAGCTACTTTAGCGTCTACATCAAGCTTATCACGCTTGAAATCAACGATACGGTATAATTTTTTGCTACCGCCACCTTGGTGGCGCATTGTAATGCGACCGTAGTTATTACGAGCGCTGCTACGTTTTAATTTTATCGTTAATGACTTTTCTGGTTCAGTTTTTGTGATTTCAGAAAAATCGTAACCTGTCATTCCTCTTCGACCATCCGAAGTCGGATTAAATATCTTGATACCCATTTTTATACACCCTCAAACAATGGAATCTTAACGCCGCTATCTACTTTAACGAAAACTTTTTTGAAGTAAGAAGACTTAGTCTTGTTAGTTCTTTTGTTTGTCGCTTTTCTAGAGAAAACCGCAGTTCTGATACCTTTTACTTTAATAGAAAATCTTTTTTCTAAAAAATCTTTGATCATAGTTTTGTCATAATCAGCATTCGTTCTGAAAACGTATGTTGAATAGTCAGAATACTTAGCACTTTTTTCAGTGATTAAAGGATAAAGTTCTAAATTCTTCATTATTTTTTCTCCGTAGTAACTAAGTTTTTACTTAGGTCTTCAAATGAAGCTTTAGAGATGATCAATGCGTCGTATTTCAATAGGTCGAATACGTTCACTGCGCCACTTGGTAAAAACTTAAAGTTTTGTAAGTTTTTAGAAGCTTGATTTAGCTTTGTATTTTCAGAAAGATCTGAAAGAACAGCTTTTTTAAAACCTAAACCAGTTAATTGCTTGTTTAGCTTGTTTGTTTTTCCATCTGTAGCCAATGTATCAACAAGTTTTACTTTGTTGTTTTTGATCAAATAAGAAAGAACCATTCTAAGAGCAGTCTTTTTCATTTTCTTAGGCATTACGAATGAATAGTCACGCGGTTGTGGACCGAATGTAGTACCACCACCTGGCATTAATGGAGAACGAGTAGAGCCCTGACGAGCATTACCAGTTCCTTTTTGTTTAAATGGCTTCTTACCGCCACCGCTCACAAGACCTTTTGTTTTAGTCATATGAGTACCTTGACGTTTACCAGCTAATTGCCATTTCACTACTGAATGAACCAAGTTATCATTAAATTCTTCAGATGCGATGTGTGCTGGAACTTCAGCAGATCCAACTTTTTTATTTTCTAGATTTGTTACTTCTAAGCTGCTCATAATTAGGCCTTCACAATCTTAACAAGGGTGTTTCTCGCTCCAGGAACAGCTCCTCTTACAAGAACAACATTTTCGTCCATGTTAACGTCTACGATTTTCAAATTTTTAACAGTGACAGTTTCGTCACCCCAGTGACCTGGGAATTTCTTACCTGGCATTACACGACCTGGCCATGTTCTGTTACCGCTTGAACCCGGCTGTCTATGGAATTTAGAACCGTGAGAAGCAGGGCCGCCCGCGAAGCTCCAACGTTTTACTGAACCAGCAAAACCGTGACCTTTAGATTTCGCAGTTACTTTAACTACGTCACCTTTGATCAAAGAGTCCAAGGCTAATTGGTCACCTAATTTAACTTCACCCAAGTTATCAACGCGAACTTCACGTACGAATTTGAAAGAAGTTTCATGGCCCATTTTTTTGAAATGGCCAATATCAGGTTTATTAGAGTTTTTTGCTTTTCTTGGCTCACAAGCCAATTGCAATGCTTGGTATCCATCATTATCTACAGTTTTAACTTGAGATACATACCATGGAGCATATCTAAGGATTGTTACAGGGATCGCTGTGCCTGTTTCATCAAACACAGTCGACATACCTTCTTTGAAGGCATAAATTGAATTAAGTTTTAAGTTGTTTTCAGACGACATTTTTCACACCTTACTTGGCAGATAGTTTAATTTCTACGTCTACACCCGCAGACAGATCTAACTTCATTAATTGATCGATCGTTTGCTGAGTTGGCTCCAAGATATCCAACATACGTTTATGAGTTCTGATTTCGAACTGCTCACGAGATTTTTTATCTACGTGTGGTGAACGAAGAACTGTGTAACGGTTGATACGAGTTGGTAGAGGAATCGGTCCAGCGACTTTCGCGCCAGTTCTTCTAGCTGTATCAACGATTTCTTTTGTAGATTGATCAAGTAACTTATGATCAAAGGCTTTAAGCCTGATTCTAATTTTTTGACTGTTCATAGCACTCTCTGTGTTAATGTACTGTTGCTTTGTACTTTTTTTTCTACGCGTTTCTTCACTGATTTAGCCCCATCAAAAGCTTGATCCCCAAATAAGAAGTGAGGGAACTTTCTGTAGGCATATTTTCAGGATTCGTGAATATTTACAAATTGAGAGGATAAGTCAACGTTTTTTTTAACGACCGAGAGAATTTAGTATTTCTGCCAAAATCTTTGGATTCACAGACGCGTACTGAAAAAATTCCATTGAGAAGCTAGCACGGCCTTGGCTCAAGCTTCTGACGTCAGTTGCGTAACCAAAAAGCTTCTCTAGCGGGATTTCCGCCGAGATCACTTGGATACCTTGGCCCTTCATTTCAATCGAGTTAATTTTACCACGACGAGCATTAATATCGCTCACTACGCCGCCCGTATACTGTTCAGGACAGTTAACTTCAACCTTAAAGATAGGCTCAACTAACTCGCACGCTGCGGCCTTTAGAGCCTCTTTAAACGCATACATAGTCGCCGTCTTAAACGCCATTTCTGATAAAGCTTCTTTTCTAAGCTCAATGCTCAATAAAGTGCATTTGATACCAATTAGAGGAAGCCCAGCCTTAACGCCCACCTCGGCAGATTCTCTGAAACCGTCTTCAACGGATTTAAGGATATCTTGAGTAAAGTCTTTAGTAAGAGCCACATTCGATTTAAACTCGAGACCCTTATCGTAAGGGATCTGCTCGATTTTGATATCAACACGTGCAAAGTGGTTCTCGCCAGCAATTTCTCGTTCGAACGTATAGGTACTGTTAGCCGTTTTTGTAATAACTTCTCGGTACGACACTTGAGGCTTACCGGTATTTACTGAAATTTTAAATTCACGCTTAAGGCGATCTAGCAAAATCTCTAAATGTAGCTCACCCATGCCATATAATAATGTCTGGCCTGTTTCAGGGTCAGTTTTCAAACGGCATGATGGATCTTCGCGCTCAAGCTTCTGAAGCGCACCAATCATTTTTTCTTGGTCGCTTGATGACTTAGGCTCGACAACCAATGAAATCACTGGCTCTGGAGACTTGATAGACTCAAGAGACACCACGCGTTTGTCGCTACATAGAGTATCACCTGTACCCGATAATTTAAGACCGATTACAGCCCCAATATCTCCGGCACTTAGGGTTTGAATTTCTTCTCTGTGATTGGCGTGCATTTTTAAAAGTTTTTGAATTTTTTCACGCTTGTTTAAGCGAGGATTCATAACTGTGTCGCCAACGCTGAGCTGTCCGCCGTAGGCACGTACATACGTTAAGTTCCCTGAAAATGGGTCATTTGCAATTTTAAACGCTAGACCGCAGAAAGGATCCTGAGAGTTAACTTTAATTTCCACCGGTTCACTTGTGTGCATAGACGTGCCATAAACGACTTCGCGATCAAGCGGCGATGGCAAGTAATCAATAACACCATCTAGAAGAGGTTGAATTCCCTTGTTTTTGAATGCAGACCCACAAAACACAGGAAATGCTTTTAGCTTTAAAGTTGAATTCCGTAGAGATGTTTTTAATTGTTCTAAAGTCAGATCGCCACCATTTAGGTAGACATCAAGAAGCACATCATCAAGCTCAACAATTTTCTCGATTACCTTACTTCGATATGACTTTACTTCTTCAAGATTTTCAGCTGGAATGTCCACTGTTTTAAACGTCTCTCCCATTTTTGAAGAGTCTTCCCATAAGAACAGTTTTAAATCCAAAAGATCAATTACACCCGTAAACTTATCTTCGGCACCGAATGGAATTTGCACAGGGATAGGATTAGCGGCCAATTTGGTTTCGATAGACTTAACTGACATAAAGAAATCAGCGCCTACTTTATCCATTTTATTAATTAAGCAAATGCGAGGAACTTTGTATTTATTAGCTTGGCGCCAAACAGTTTCAGACTGTGGCTCAACCCCGTTAGCAGCATCAAACACTGCAACAGCGCCATCAAGAACGCGAAGAGAGCGCTCTACTTCGATAGTGAAGTCCACATGCCCCGGAGTATCGATCAGATTAAATTTATAATTTTTCCAAACTAATGAGGTAGCGGCAGACGTAATAGTAATACCACGCTCTTGCTCTTGAACCATCCAATCCATGGTGGTGTTACCATCATGGACTTCGCCGATTTTATGATTTTTACCTGAGTAGAAAAGAATTCGTTCGGACGTGGTAGTTTTACCAGCGTCGATGTGAGCCGCAATTCCGATATTTCTGCTGTAGAATAATTCTTTATCCGAATTGGGCCCTTTAGCGGACATCAATATTACCAGTTATAGTGAGAGAATGCCTTGTTGGCTTCAGCTTGCTTATGAACATCTTCGCGCTTTTTGATTGCGTTACCTTTGTTGTTATAAGCATCTAAAACTTCCGCAGCTAGACGCTTAGAGAAATCTTTCTCACCACGTGCACGTGCAAAATCGATCAACCATTTCATCGCTAATGAAAGACGACGAGTTGGACGAACATCAACTGGAACTTGGTATGTAGCTCCACCTACGCGGCGTGAACGCACTTCGATAGATGGCTTAGTGTTTTCAATAGCTTTCTTCAATACGTTAGCAGGTTCTTCATTAGGAACTTTGCCTTTAAGTTCATCCAAAGCACCGTAGAAAAGACTTTGTGCTGTACCTTTTTTACCACGCTCCATCATTCTGTTGATGAATTTAGCGAAAACTAAATCGCGGTAAACTGGATCTGGGATTACTTCACGTTTAAACGTTTTTTTTCTTCTAGACATGTTTCAATATTCCTTATTTCTAGGCTGTATTTCTATTATTTCTTAGGTTTTTTAGTACCGTATTTAGAACGGCTTCTTAGTCTTCCGTTAACGCCTTGTAAGTCAAGAACGCCACGCACGATATGGTAACGAACACCCGGAAGATCTTTTACCCTGCCGCCACGGATTAGAACAACGCTATGTTCTTGTAAGTTGTGACCGATACCTGGGATGTAAGAGATAACTTCATAACCATTAGAAAGACGAACTTTTGCCACTTTACGTAACGCTGAGTTGGGTTTCTTTGGAGTTGTCGTATAAACACGAGTACAAACGCCTCTCTTTTGAGGGCATGAAGCCAATGCAGGCGACTTCGTCTGGCTTTTCTGTTGAACTCTCTCACGTTTGATTAACTGATTAATAGTTGGCACACTTTCTCCTTCAAAATCTACGCTTAAATATCTAAATCAACAATGCTCGTCAAGACCTAACTTTTAGGGGAACGATAAAATCTGATTAAGATCTATTATAGAACCCTCTGACCGGGGTCAAAGAGTTCTAAATAGGCCCTATCTTGCTGACATTGTCATGCCAGGAAGAGCTGCTTCCATTTCCATTTCTTCGTCTTCAGTAATGATTACTTTCCAACGTTTGTAAGAAGATAGACCTGTACCAGCTGGGATCAAGCGACCCATGATAATATTTTCTTTAAGACCTCGTAAATGGTCAGTTTTTGAATTAATTGCAGCATCCGTAAGAACTTTTGTAGTTTCTTGGAATGACGCCGCAGAAATCCAGCTTTCAGTACTCAAAGATACCTTAGTGATACCTAACAATAGAGGCTTGAACGTTGCTTGAACGCCGCCCTCTTGAAGTACACGTTGGTTCTCGATATTTAATGAAAACTTTTCAGCCTGTTCGCCCGCCAAGAAGCGAGTATCACCAGCATCTACGATTTCTACTTTACGTAACATCTGACGAACGATTGTCTCAATGTGCTTATCGTTGATGTTAACACCCTGTAGACGATAAACTTCTTGGATTTCGTTTGTTAAGTACGCCGATAACTCTTTTTCACCTAATACCGCAAGGATATCATGCGGATTAGTTGGACCATCCATTAACGGCTCACCGGCGCGAACGAATTCACCTTCACGAACAGCCACGTGTTTACCTTTTGGAATCAAGTATTCACGTTGCTCGCCCACATCTGGAGTTACGATCACACGTTGTTTACCTTTAACGTCTTTACCGAAAGTTACATAGCCATCGATCTCAGAGATAATAGATGCTTCTTTTGGTTTACGTGCTTCGAACAATTCAGCAACACGAGGAAGACCCCCAGTGATGTCTCTTGTTTTTGAAGTTTCTCTATGGATCTTCGCGATCACATCACCGGCAAATACTTCTTGTCCGTCGATCACAAGTAATTGTGCACCAACTGGGATTGAGTATCTTGCTGGAATATCACGACCAGGAAGATTTAATTGTTTACCATTTTTATCAAGTAACAATACTGTCGGTTTAACATCTGAAGATTTAGATTCAGTGATAACTTTAGTAGCGAAACCAGTTACAGCATCCACCTGCTCAGTCATTGTCGAACCTTCTTCAATATCTTGATATTGAACAGTCGCAGTAACCTCAGAGATAATTGGATTTGAATACGGATCCCACTCAGCGATAACAGATCCTTTTTGAACCTTATCACCATCTTTGTAAGAAAGTACCGCGCCGTAAACTAATTTGAATCTCTCTTTTTCACGACCAGTTTCGTCTAAAACGATAGCATCACAGTTACGATTTAGAACTGTTAACTTACCGGCTTTATTAACAACTGACTGAACGTTGTGAAGTTTCAATACGCCATCATAACGAGATGTATGAACTGACTGTTCAACCGCACGAGAAGCCGCACCACCTAAGTGGAACGTACGCATTGTTAACTGTGTACCTGGCTCACCGATCGATTGGGCTGCGATAATACCTACTGTTTCACCTAAGTTAACAGTCGCACCACGAGCTAAGTCACGGCCGTAACATTTTACACAAACGCCACGTTGAGTTTTACAAGTTAATGCAGAACGGATTTCAACTTTTTCGATACCAGCGGCATCGATACGTTTAACAGCTGCTTCATCGATTTCGTCATTCGCCTTAACAACTACTTTGTTCGTTGCCGGATCGATAATATCTTTTTGAGCTGTACGACCCAAAATACGGTCTGAAAGTGGCTGAATAATTTCGCCAGATTCAAACAATGGAGTTACTTCTAATCCATCATCAACTCCGCAATCGATTTCAGAAACTACTACGTCCTGAGCAACGTCAACTAAACGACGAGTTAAATAACCAGAATTCGCTGTTTTTAATGCTGTATCGGCCAAACCTTTACGAGCACCGTGAGTAGAAATAAAGTATTGGTGAACCGTTAAACCTTCACGGAAATTCGCCGTGATTGGTGTTTCGATGATTTCACCTGATGGTTTTGCCATCAATCCACGCATACCACCCAACTGTCTGATCTGATTCGCAGAACCCCGGGCTCCGGAGTCAGCCATAATGAAGATCGAGTTGAATGATGGTTCGATTGTTTCTTTACCATTGATAACGAACTTTTGTTTTTCAATTTGGTTCATCATCTCTTTGGCAACTTTGTCACCCGTTTGGGCCCAAATATCCACAACCTTATTGTAGCGCTCACCATCTGTGATCAAACCTTCATCGTACTGATGTTGAATCTCTTCAACTTGCTTTTGAGCATCAGAGATCATTTGGTTCTTGATTGCCGGAATAATCATATCATCGATACAGATCGACATACCCGCTGCTGTTGAGTGCTTGAAACCCAATTCCATGATTTTATCAGCAAGGATACATGTCGCCTTAGCACCAGCTAGACGGAATGTTTTATCGATAAGACCTGCGATAGATTTTTTCGTCATCACAGTGTTCACTTCAGCAAAAGGAACTTCTTTAGGAACTACATCTGACATAATCGCGCGACCGATAGACGTTTGCTCGATTTTGCCATTGATTTTAACTTTACATACCGATTGTAGATCCGCGATTCCAGTTTCGTAAGCGTACTGAGCTTCTTGAACCGAAGAGTACATCTTGCCAGTTCCTTTAGCGCCAGGACGAGTACGTGTTAACCAGTACAGACCCAAGACAACGTCCTGAGATGGATTGATGATTGGCTTACCGTTCGCAGGAGATAAGATGTTATTAGTCGACATCATAAGAACGCGAGCTTCTACTTGCGCTTCTACTGACAACGGAACGTGAACGGCCATTTGGTCACCGTCGAAATCGGCATTGAATGCTGTACAAACTAACGGATGCAATTGGATCGCTTTACCTTCATGTAATAAAGGCTCGAATGCTTGGATACCAAGTCTGTGAAGAGTTGGCGCACGATTTAACATTACCGGATGTTCTTTAACGACATCCGATAAAATATCCCATACTTCAACTGTTTCTTGATCCACTAAGCGTTTAGCTTGCTTGATTGTCGTCGCGAAACCTTTTTCTTCTAATTTGTTGTAAACAAATGGTTTGAATAACTCTAGAGCCATCTTTTTAGGAAGACCGCACTGATGTAATTTCAAGTTAGGACCAACTACGATAACCGAACGACCAGAGTAGTCTACGCGCTTACCAAGTAAGTTCTGACGGAAACGACCTTGCTTACCTTTCAACATATCAGAAAGTGAGCGAAGAGGACGTTTGTTTGGACCTGTGAATGTCTTACCACGACGTCCGTTATCCAGCAGGGCATCAACCGCTTCTTGCAACATACGCTTTTCGTTGCGGATGATGATATCTGGAGCGTTAAGCTCTTGAAGACGACGTAGACGGTTATTTCTGTTGATAACACGACGGTAAAGATCATTTAGATCCGACGTCGCGAAACGACCACCATCAAGTGGAACTAGAGGACGTAAATCTGGAGGCAATACAGGTAGAGCCTCAAGCATCATCCATTCTGGTTTGTTGATAGAGATTTTGAAAGCTTCAACAACCTTCAAACGCTTAGATAATTTTTTGATTTGCGCATCAGATTTCGTTTCACGGATTTCCATGCGTAATTTTTTAGATAAATATTCCGGATCGATTTTGCGAAGCAATTCACGGACAGCTTCACCACCCATACCCGCACGGAAGCTTGGACCGTAATCGTTAAGAGCCGCTTGGTAAGCTTCTTCTAACAATACGCTACCTTCTTCTAGTGGAGTATCTTGAGGATCGATTACAACATACGCTTCACAGTAAAGAACTTTTTCTACATCTTTCAGAGAAAGATTTAATAAGTTACCAATACGAGAAGGTAATGAACGCAAGAACCAAATGTGAGCAACCGGAGTCGCCAATTCGATATGACCTAAACGTTCACGACGAACTTTAGTTTGAGTTACTTCAACGCCGCACTTTTCGCAGACGACGCCACGGTATTTCATACGTTTGTATTTACCGCATAAGCATTCGTAATCTTTGATTGGACCAAAGATTTTTGCGCAGAAAAGACCATCACGCTCTGGCTTGAACGTGCGGTAGTTGATTGTCTCAGGCTTTTTAACTTCGCCGTATGACCATTCTCTGATCATTTCAGGTGAAGCCAAAGACACTCGTACCGAGTCAAACGAAAGTGGATCTTTAGGTTTATCAAAAAAGTTTAATAAGTCTCTCAATCTGAACCTCTTTTAAATTAATGCTTTGGTGCTTCAGAAGATAAATCTTCTTCAGTTGTTTCTTCTTCTTCCTGCTTGTCTGTCAAAATATCAGATTCAACAAGCTGGACGTTAAGTGCTAACGATTGCAACTCTTTAACGAGAACGTTGAATGATTCAGGTAAACCTGGCTCAAGAATGTTTTCGCCTTTTACGATACTTTCGTACATACGAGTTCTTCCCGCTACGTCATCCGACTTAACAGTTAAGAATTCTTGTAAAGAGTAAGCTGCACCGTAAGCTTCAATTGCCCAAACCTCCATCTCTCCGAGACGCTGACCACCGAACTGTGCTTTACCGCCCAGAGGTTGTTGCGAAACAAGTGAGTAAGGCCCAATAGAACGAGCGTGAATCTTCTCTTCAACCAAGTGATGTAGCTTCAGCATGTACATGATACCTACAGTCACTGGGTTAGTGAATGGCTCACCAGTTCTACCGTCGAATAGGATTGTCTGTCCTCTTTCTGGCAATTCTGCTTTCTTAAGAAGATTTTTGATATCTGCTTCAGACGCACCGTCAAACACTGGAGTGTCAACGTGAACGCCGTACTTCACAGATTTCAAGATTTTCTTTAACGACTCTTCATCTGCAGAATCAATTTTCGCAGAAATTTCAGCGTCGTCATAAATGTTTTTCAATTCTTTCTTGAAGCCTTCTTTATCCCAATTATCAAGATAACGGCTAATTTGGTTACCCAAGCTTTGCGCTGCCCAGCCCAAGTGAACTTCAAGGATCTGACCAATATTCATACGAGACGGAACCCCTAGTGGATTCAATACCATGTCTACTGGTGAACCATCTGCAAGGTAAGGCATGTCTTCCACTGGAAGTACTTTAGAGATAACACCCTTATTACCGTGACGGCCAGCGAACTTATCGCCGACTTGAAGTTTACGTTTAATTGCAACGTACACTTTAACCATTTTGATAACGCCTGGAGGAAGTTCATCACCTTTTTTCAAGCGATCGATCTTCTCGTTGAATACCATTTTCACAGCATCCAATTGGTTACGGGCGCTATCTACGATCTTAGCAACTTGGAATTCCAATTCGCTTTCAAGAGGAACGTAGCTTAACAATTCAAATGGGATAGTTTCGAGATCCGCATTCGTGATGTCTTGGCCTTTGTTTAATAGTTTTTGAGATCCATCTTCATTCAACAGAACGCCAGTTGTTTTCTTACCAACTAAGATTGAACGTAATTTTTCAATCGCGTTATTTTTGATAACGTTGATCTCGACCGATAAATCTTTTTCTAGTTTTTTCTTTTTCTCTTCGATGATTGTACTTAAACGCTCGTCGCGCTCAGAACCTTCACGAGAGTATACTTGAGCATCGATAACTGTACCGTAAACACCAGATGGAACTCTTAAAGACGTATCGCGAACGTCGCCGGCTTTTTCACCGAAGATCGCGCGAAGAAGTTTTTCTTCAGGAGATAATTGAGTTTCACCTTTTGGAGTTACTTTACCAACCAAGATTGTGCCAGGACGAACATCCGCACCGATGCGAACGATACCTGACGTATCTAGGTCTTTAAGCGCTTCTTCACCCACGTTAGCGATATCGCGAGAAATTTCTTCTTTACCTAGTTTAGTATCACGAGCGATACATTCGAATTCTTCGATATGGATCGAAGTGTATGTGTCGTCATGTAGTAAACGTTCAGAGATAAGGATAGAATCCTCGAAGTTATAACCCATCCACGGAGTGAACGCGACTCGGATATTTTGTCCAAGAGCCAATTCACCCAATTCAGTTGAAGGTCCGTCAGCGATAATGTCGTTTTTCTTAACTTTATCACCTGTCTTAACGATTGGTTTTTGATTGAAGCATGTATTTTGATTTGTACGTTGGTATTTTATCAAGTTGTAGATATCTACGTTCGCGCCCAGTTCTCCGCCTTTTGCAAAACGACGAACAACGATACGAGCTGCATCGATTTCTTCAACGATACCGTCGTTGATGGCAACAACAGATGTACCCGAGTCACGAGCTACTAAACGTTCAACGCCTGTCCCAACTAGTGGGGCGCGAGAACGTAATAATGGAACCGCTTGACGTTGCATGTTCGATCCCATCAAGGCACGGTTGGCGTCATCGTGCTCAAGGAATGGAATCAACGAAGCCGCGATAGACACTAACTGAGATGGCGACACTTCCATCAGCGTAACTTTATCTTTATCAACAAGTTCATACTCACCGTCTTTACGAACCGTAACGTTCGCAGCGTCGATAGTATTTGAAGCCATGTTGTCTTTAGTAGCCTGAGCGATCGAGTGACCAGCTTCTTCTAATGCCGAAGTGTAAGAGATAGTCGTAGAAATTTTACCTTCTTCAACTTTTCTGTATGGCGTTTCAATGAAACCGTAATTGTTAATACGAGCATATGTCGCTAACGATGCGATAAGACCGATGTTTGGTCCCTCTGGCGTTTCGATTGGGCAGATACGTCCGTAATGCGTAGGATGAACGTCACGAACTTCGAAGCCCGCGCGATCACGAGTCAAACCACCAGGCCCAAGCGCTGAAAGACGACGTTTATGCGTGATTTCAGATAGAGGATTTGTTTGATCCATGAATTGAGATAATTGCGAAGCACCGAAGAACTCTTTAACAACTGCATTCACTGGTTTAGCGTTAACTAAATCGTGAGGCATCATTGTTTCAACGTCTTGTAGAGACATACGCTCACGGATAGCGCGTTCCATACGAACCAAACCGATACGGTATTGGTTTTCCAGTAACTCACCTACTGAACGAACACGACGGTTACCTAAGTGGTCGATATCATCAACAACACCTTTACCGTTTTTCAAATCGATCAACGTTTTAACAGTTGAAAGAATATCGTGCTTAGTCAACACGCGAAACGAAGGTGGAACTTCATCCATACTGATGTTGAATTTGTGATTGATCTTGATACGGCCCACTTCAGATAAGTCATAAGTTTCAGGATCAAAGAATAATTTTTCAAAATACGCAGTTGATGATTCTAAAGTTGGAGGCTCACCAGGACGTAAACGCTTGTAGATTTCAACCAACGCTTCGTCTTTGTTGTTAACTTTATCAACTAGCAATGTGTTTCTTAAGTAAGGACCAACAGTCAAACCGTCGAAGAAGATTAGGTAGAACTTATCGATCCCCGCCTCGATCGCTTTTCTTACAACAGATGCATTCAATTCAGAGTTTGCATCGCTGATGATCTCACCAGTGCTCTCGTCGATTAGAGGCTTAGCCAATACTTTGCCATCTAAGTCAGTTGGATTCACTTCAAGTTCAGTTAAGTTGATTTCCTTGATGCGCTTAACGATCGCACGAGTAATACGACGGCCAGCTTTAACGATCACTTCTTTAGATTTAGGATCTAAGATGTCAACAAGAGCTCTTTGGCCAGACATTCTTTCGATTTCTAATTTTCTATAAAGCTTACCACCTTTAACAGTCACTTCATCAAGATCGTAGAAGAATTCAAGAAGTTGTTCTGTGTTGTAGCCCAATGCTTTTAATAAAATTGTAACTGGGAATTTACGACGACGATCGATACGTACGTGGATAAGATCTTTTTGGTCGAACTCAACGTCTAACCAAGAACCACGGTATGGAATCACGCGCGCAGAGTAGATTAATTTACCAGATACGTTGTTCTTGCCACCATCGTGATCAAAGAACACACCCGGAGATCTGTGCAACTGTGATACAACGACGCGCTCAGTACCGTTGATGATGAAAGAACCAGATGAAGTCATCAATGGGATTTCACCCAAGTAAACTTCTTGTTCTTTAACATCGCGGATGCTGCGAGAACCAGATTCTTCATCAACATCGAATACGATTAGACGTAATGTAACTTTGATTGGAGCGGCGAACGTCATTCCGCGCTGACGACATTCTTCTACGTCGTACTTAGCGGGCTCAAGAGTGTAGCTTACGAACTCAAGGCTTGCTGTATTGTTAAAATCACTCACAGGGAAAACACTTTTGAAAACGCCGTTTAAACCGGCCATTCCACGACGATCTGGATCCATGTCCTTTTGCAAGAACGCTTCGTATGAGCTCTTTTGAAGCTCAATCAAATTTGGAATTTCAATAAGTTGTTTGTTTTTGGAAAAAGTTTTTCTGATACGAACATTAGAGGCGGTTACATGGATATTTTCCATCAAATCTCCCGAGCAGAAACGAATGAATGAATTTAATAATTAAGCAATCTATAACGTTTAGTAACTAAATCAAATTTTGGCCAATGAAAAATAGGGAGCGCCGCGTCGCGTGCTCCCTATCAGTATAATAACTACAAAAATTACTTAACAGTAACTTTAGCGCCAGCAGCTTCAAGCTGCTTTTTGATTTTATCAGCGTCTTCTTTAGTAGCGCCTTCTTTAACAGTTTTGTTACCAGCTTCAACTAGAGCTTTAGCTTCAGCTAAACCTAATGAAGTGATAGCGCGAACTTCTTTAATAACGTTGATTTTGTTAGCGCCGCCATCAACTAAGATAACGTCGAAAGCTGTTTTTTCTTCAGCAGGTGCGCCACCAGCCGCGCCACCAGCAGCTGCTACAGCTACTGGAGCTGCTGCAGACACGCCCCATTTAGTTTCTAAAGCTTTTACAAGCTCAGCGATTTCTAGAACTGTTTTTTGTGATAATTCTTCTACTAATTGTTCATTTGTTAATGCCATTGTATTCTCCTAAAATTTTTTAATTTAATTATGCTTGTTCTGATTTTGCTTTTAGTACGCGTGCGAATGCTGTAGGCACTTCGTTTAAAATACGTACTGTTTGAGTTGCTGGTGTATTTAATAACGCCAAGAACTGCGCGCGAATAACGTCTTTGCTTGGTAATGTAGAGATGAAGTTGATTGATTTCTCATCCAACTTTTTGCCTTCCATAAAGCCAGTCTTTAACTGAAACACCTCGAAATCTTTGGCGTATGTAGTTAAAGCTTTGGCAGTAGCGGCAACGTCACCATAAGCAAATACGAATGCGTTTGTCCCTTTAAATGAAGTCGACAATGCATCTGTCATCGCTTGATTACCTTGCAGAGCTCTTTTAGCTAGCGTATTACGCACAACTTTCATTTCTGAGTTCACAGGGAAAAGTTTTTTACGCAAGTCAGTAACTTGCTCAACTTTAAGACCTTTAAAATCAACGATGAATGCGGCTTTTGATTTAGCTAATTTTTCTGATAGAGATTTGATCTCATTTTCTTTGATAGCTCTAGTGATCACTATTATCCTCCTTTCGTAGAATTGGTGCGAACAGGCAGGATTGCTGCTTATTTTTTTCAATCTCGGCAGGCGCTTTCGCATTAAACCCGTAATGGGAACCTACTGTCTCTGATCGCAAATAAAATTTTAAAAACAAAACCCGCTTCTTTACAGAAACGGGTTAAAAACTAATATATTATTCTTCTTTGTTACCCAAAGCTTCATTAGTATCTACTTTGATACCAGGACCCATTGTACTAGATACAGTAAGGGACTTGATGTAAACACCTTTTGAAGTTGCAGGCTTCGCCTTAAGGATCGCACCCAAGAAAGACATGAAGTTTTCTTTAAGCTTATCTGATCCCATTGATTTTTTACCAATACCAGCGTGAACGATTCCGGCTTTATCAACGCGGAAATCAAGCTTACCCTTCTTTTCAGCAGTTACTGCGTCACCAACGTTCATAGTAACAGTTCCTACTTTAGGATTTGGCATTAAACCACGAGGTCCTAGAACCTTTGCTACTTTTGATACAGTTGTCATCATATCAGGAGTTGCGATAGCCTTATCGAAATCTAACCAACCACCTTGAATTTTTTCAACCAAATCATCAGCACCTACGTAGTCAGCACCTGCGTTCTTCGCTTCAGCTTCTTTTGGACCTTTAGCGAAAACAACAACACGTACTGATTTACCAAGACCGTGAGGAAGCGCGATAGCGCCACGAACTTGCTGATCAGACTGCTTAGGATCAACACCTAAACGGAAAGCAACGTCGATAGATTCATCGAATTTAGCTGGCGCTACTTGAGTCACCAAACCAAACGCGTCTGCAATCGAATACTTTTTATCAGCAACAACTTTTTCTTGTACTTTTCTATATTTTTTACCCGCCATCTAACTACTCCTGATACTCGATGCCCATGCTCTTGGCTGTTCCTACAACTTGGTTCATCGCTGATTCAACTTTCATACAGTTCAAATCAGGAAGTTTAGTTGTAGCGATTGCTTTAACTTCGGCTAATTTAATTTTGCCTACTTTGTCCTTCTGAGGTTGTTTAGAACCCGAAGTCAGCTTTAAAGCTTTCTTGATTAAAGACGATACCGGAGGCGTCTTCGTGATGAAGGTAAACGAGCGATCTTGATAAACAGTGATGATTATCGGAATGATATCATCGCCCAACTTCGATGTTCTCGCGTTGAACTGTTTACAAAATTCCATGATGTTAACACCATGTTGCCCGAGTGCCGGTCCCACGGGAGGCGCTGGATTTGCCTTTCCTGCCGGTATTTGCAATTTGATCATACCTGTAACTTTTTTTGCCATTTCCCACTCCTGCAAATATAAACGAATACCCCTTCTATTCTAAAAAGGGGTGATTGCCAAATATTATTTTATGTGACTTGTAAAATTAATTAAGAGCTTACGTTTTTTCAACTTGAACAAAGTCTAATTCAACCGGAGTTGAACGACCAAAGATACTAACGGCAACCTTAACTTTGCCTTTTTCTTCATTAATGTCCTCAACAACACCATTAAAGTTGCTGAATGGTCCATCGACAACCATAACCGCATCGCCCACAGAGTACTTAATCTTCTGTTTTGGCTTTTCGGCAATACCAGCCATCTGCTGAGTTACACGCATAACTTCATGTTCTGGAACCTCAGGTGGTCTTAGTTTTCCGCCCACGAAACCAGTTACTTTTGACGACTGTCTTACTAACTGCCAAGTTTCGTCATTTAGGCTCATTTTAATAAAGATATAACCTGGGAAAAATTTTCTCGATTTTGTTTGTTTTTGGCCCTTTACAAGCTCAACAACATTTTCAGCCGGGATCAAGATCTCGCCGAACATTTTTTCCATTTTTTTAGTTTTAATTTTTTCTTCAATGGCAGACTTAGCTGTTTGTTCACAGCCAACTTGAGTGTTTACAATGTACCATTTGTGTTGAAGTTCTTCCATTACTCACCCCTGCCCTAGTTAATGATACCCTTAACGATGAAGTTAGATAAGAAGTCGAATACAGTAATGATTACAGAAGAAATCAATACGAACACGATCACCACAACAGTCAAAGCCGATACATCCTTACGAGATGGGAACACAACCTTACTGATTTCAAGAACCACTTCACGTCCCCAAGCTATAACTTTAGGGTTAAATTGCAAATACAAGAAAAGACCGAATCCAACTACAACAGGTAAACCATGTTTGAATAAGTCGTTTTCGTTTAAACGAGCAATCACGGCAAATGCGCCAGAGAACGATTTCAAAATTAAGTGCAGGCTGAAACCGATAAGAAATGCGAAAATCGCGAAACTAAATGTTAATATTTTTTCATTATTTTTATTCATAAACTCTCGCTTAAGTGTGCCATGTCCATGGCAATGAAGTCTAGGTAAAATTGGCAGGGGCGGAGGGATTCGAACCCACGACCTAACGATTTGGAGTCGTTCGCTCTACCGCTAGAGCTACACCCCTAAACAAAAAAACCCCCAAGGTTACCCCTGGGGGTTAGAAATATTACTCGATGATTTCGACAACTACGCCGGCACCAACAGTTCTACCACCCTCACGGATCGCAAAACGTAATTCTTTTTCCATCGCGATTGGGTTGATTAACTCAACTGCGATTTCAACACGGTCACCTGGCATAACCATTTCAGTTCCCGCTTTAAGAGTTACAACACCTGTAACGTCTGTAGTACGGAAGTAAAACTGAGGACGGTATCCGTTGAAGAAAGGAGTATGACGTCCGCCTTCTTCTTTAGTAAGGATATACGCTTCAGCTTTGAATTTTTTATGAGGTTTAACCGTTCCTGGCTTAGCAAGAACCTGTCCACGCTCAACGTCTTCTTTTTTAGTACCACGAAGAAGAACGCCACAGTTGTCTCCCGCTTGACCTTCATCTAACAACTTACGGAACATTTCGATACCAGTAACAGTTGTTTTTTGAGTTGGGCGAAGACCAACGATTTCGATCTCTTCATTGATTTTGATGATACCACGTTCAACACGGCCAGTAACAACTGTACCGCGACCAGAGATAGAGAACACGTCCTCAACTGGCATTAAGAAAGTTTTATCAACTGCACGAACTGGAGTTGGGATGTAAGAATCACAAGCAGCCATTAACGCTTTGATTGAAGGGCGACCTAGTTCAGAAGTATCACCTTCTAAAGCTAATTTCGCAGAACCTTTAACTATTGGAATTTTGTCGCCAGGGAATTCGTATTTGCTTAGTAGCTCTCGAACTTCCATCTCAACAAGCTCAAGAAGATCTTTATCATCAACCATGTCCACTTTGTTCATGAAAACAACTAGAGCAGGAACACCTACTTGGCGAGCAAGAAGGATATGCTCACGAGTTTGTGGCATAGGACCGTCAGCTGCAGAAACTACTAGGATCGCGCCGTCCATCTGAGCAGCACCAGTGATCATGTTTTTTACGTAGTCAGCATGCCCCGGGCAGTCAACGTGTGCGTAGTGACGGTTTTCAGTTTCATACTCAACGTGAGTAGTAGAGATAGTGATACCACGTTCTCTTTCTTCAGGTGACTTATCGATTTGATCGTAAGACATAGCAGCTGCTTTACCTTCAGTTGCTAGAGTTGTAGTGATCGCAGCAGTTAAAGTCGTTTTACCATGGTCAACGTGACCGATAGTACCGATGTTCACATGCGGCTTACTTCTGTTAAACTTCTCTTTAGACATTTATTCCTCCTGCAGAGATATTTTGTTTTTTTATAAACAGTTTACTTTTCAAAATTCAATACTAACTAAAAATCACGGCTTTATCATTTTCATAGTGGAGCCCGTGATCGGAGCCGAACCGACGACCTCACCCTTACCAAGGGTGTGCTCTACCACTGAGCTACACGGGCGACAAATTTCATATAAGAAATTTGGAGCGGGAGACGGGTCTCGAACCCGCAACCCTCTGCTTGGAAGGCAGATACTCTAGCCAATTGAGCTACTCCCGCTTCATTTTGAGTTCTAAACGCTTAAGTCCTAATTTCGACCTTAACCATTTAAAACTCAAAAACTTCAATAAGATGTCTAAGAAACTTTTTAAACATATTATTGATTTTGGCCCGTAAAAACTTGGTGGACAGGGAAGGATTCGAACCTTCGTAGACGTAAGCCAACGGATTTACAGTCCGTCCCCTTTAGCCACTCGGGCACCTGTCCTCAGAAAAAATGGAGCTGGTTATGGGACTCGAACCCGCAACCTGCTGATTACAAATCAGCTGCTCTACCAATTGAGCTAAACCAGCAACAAAATATTACCTAAAACAAAAACGATTTATTGATCTTGTGAAAAGATAACCCAACTTGTTTATTAATAAATGCGGACAGAGTCAAAGGGATTTATTTGAGTTTCATGTAACTGAACGCGGCATATTCTTTTCAACCCTTGGAATTTCAGGAAAAACCAGACCTGCTGACTTGAAAAAATCAGTCGGAAAATTAGGCATTCCCTTCCCGTCAGCGCTTGGATGATCGAGGGCTAAAATGCTGGCGACGGTATTCATACAGCGATAGAGCGGCCGCTACCGAGACATTAAAACTAGCCTCCGAAGATGCCTGCGGAATAGACACAAGCTCATCACACAGGGTTTCCGTGGTCGATCTTAAGCCTTTGTCCTCAGCTCCAAGTATGAAAATAGTTCTCGGTGCGAGCTCAATATCGAAGATAGTTTTCTTGCCTTTGTGGCTCAAACCGTAAACCCAGAAACCAATTTTTTTGAAATGTTCGATTGGATTTTTGAAATTTGTTTCCGCAGTAATGGGAACATGCTCGACACCGCCACAGGCAACTTTATGCGCGGTCGGAGTTAAGTCGACAGATCGATTATCCGGAATATAAATTCCGTCTACGTTTAACAGCCATGATGAACGCGTAATCGCACCTAGGTTATGCGGATCCTCAACGCCATCTAAGAATAATAAAAGGCTTTTATCCTTTAACGTGCTCTCGTCAAACTCTGGGCGATCTTTAGCCCAAACTAAACAGTTTTGATGGTTTTGATAGAGGCCATCAAGTGCGCCTTTGGTTTTTTCTTCTGTAATGAATCGAAATTTTTTAGAGGCATCTAGAATAGAATTCTTAAGTTGCTGAGAGGTCTCCTTGGTGTAGAAAACCTTAGAAATATGAGAGGGATTAACTTTCAGCACTTCTTCAATCGCGTGCGTACCAGCAATCAGCCTCTCTGAAGTATTCGCTGACTGTCTTTGCGGACGATCAGTTCTCTTTTTGTTCACACGTAAATCCTGTTTTTTCTACCGTTGATTTAATCTGCTCGAAAACAGATTCACAAATTGATTTACCACTGTTTTGACGAGCTTGAGATTTAGTCGCCCCCTGTTTTGTGTAAAACAATTCGCAGCCCTGGCCCTTGTATTCAATGTAAAGCTCGCGAATTTCACCGCCGTTTTTACATGTTACACTTTTCTGTGTTCCGCTTGAAGATGCCACCGGAGGCGCTGCTGGAGCACCATTCGGCGAGTTCAATTCGGCAGGGGATTGTGTTTGAGTTTTTTCTTGCGCTTTATTTTGCGATTGAGTTGTGTGAGACTGAGGTTGCTTTTTATTTCTACGCTCATATTCCATACGAGCTTTTAGTTGCAAATCTTCAGAACGAGTTGTCCCCAGTTGCGACTCCTGAGCATCAACCACGATAGAAATGAAAACCAATAATGATATTGCTAAATATTTCATTTTCGCTCCCTACTTTTTCTTTGTGCCTGTTTGAGCTTTCGCTAGCAAATCACCAAACGTCCCAAGACCTTTTTTAGGCCCCGAGCCGGACGATGTATGTTGTTTCCATGATTCGTCGATTTCTTCAGACGTTAAAGCCAACAACACTTTGCGACCGACTGGATCGATTTGTTCAATTTGCAAATCTAGAACATCGCCCTTACTTTTATTGTCGTAGCTTTTTGCGTCTACTGAATCACGCCATTTTGAACGCGGGAATAAACCATTAATTCCTGGCACGATTGTAATGAAGTAACCGAATACTTCTTTCTTTTCCACTGTACCTTTGATTTTAGTTCCTGGAGGGTAATTTTTTTCAAACTCAGTCCACGGGTCTACAGCTGTTCCGCCTTCCTTAATAGAAAGAGAAATTTTCATGCGATCGCCATCGTCGATTTTCAAGATTTTAGCTTGAACGGATTGGCCGACAGCGACTACATCACTTGGATTTTGAACTCTACCCCAAGCCAGTTCAGAAATATGAACTAGGCCTTCAACTCCAGGTTGAATTTCCACGAAGGCACCATATGCCTCTAGCTTTGTAATACGACCCGTGATTATATCGCCCACTTTGAATCTTTGAAGGAAGCTGCCTTCGTTTTCTGCCTTTTGAAGATCCAGAATACGACGACGAGACACAACTATATTACGTCCGTTATTTTCAAATTGAGTAATTAGGAATTCGAATTTTTTATTTAAATAAACTGTGGGATCTGAATCCGGTTTCGCGTCTATTTGACTGATTGGACAGAATGCCAATTTCTTTTGAATTTCAACGCGGAAACCACCCTTAACCTGTTCAGTGACTCGACCTTCAACTGGAATTTCCATATCGAATGCGTCCTCTAAAGTATCTGTTGCGGAAGCCGCCATACGAGCTGATTTATAACGAAGTAAAATTTCGTCGTGAGTCACCCGCACAACCACAACTTCAATCACATCGCCCACCTTGTGAGTGATTTGTTTATCATCATTTAGCAGCTCTGCCTTAGGCAAAACGCCGTCCATCGGCGTACCCGTTGAAACAAATACGGAGTCTCCATGTAGAGACACGATTTCGCCGCGAAACTCGTCACCTTTTTTTAATTTACGAGTTCCTGCAGTCATGGATTGTTCGAATAGTGAAGCAAAGTCACCGTCGTTTGTTTTAATTTCATCACCAAATGCATCACGTTTAGTAGTCATCTTTTGTCCTATTTTTTAAGAGGTAATTTTTCTACAATGTAGCTAATGATTTGGGCTTCTGGAACCTTAGTCATCTGCTTCGTTTTTCGCTCAACGACTTCAACGTCACCCTGCTCAAGGGTTTTCGCACCGAAGTTAATTCTCAGTGGCATACCCAGCAAGTCCGCATCTTTGAACTTGAATCCCGGACGCTCGTCACGGTCATCAAGAAGCACGTCGTAGCCCAATTCTTTTAATTTTTCATACGTATCATGTGCTTTCTTTGAAACCTTTTCGTCTTTCAAATCGAGCAAGCAGATATGCACTTGGAATGGAGCAATCGATACTGGCCAAATAATTCCATCCGCATCGTGCATCTGCTCAATGATGGCTTGAATCGTACGAGACACGCCAATGCCGTAGCAGCCCATTTCAAAAGGCTGTGCTTTCCCATTTTTATCAAGGAACGTCGCTTTCATTTTTTCAGAGTATTTGCGCCCTAGGTAAAACACGTGACCGACTTCGATACCACGGAAGGCTTGAAGTTTACCGTTGCTCTTTGGACATTTATCGCCCGCACGAGCCATACGTAAATCAGCAACTGCTTTCGGAGTAAAATCTATTCCATGGTTCACATTTTTCAAATGAAAACCATCCTCATTTGCACCAACGATGTAGTTTTTTAGACCGCTTACGCCACTATCCATGTACACTGGAATTGCTAATCCCACCGGACCACACGACCCTGGATTTGCACCGCTGACCTCTTTCACTTCGACGTCTGTTAACATTAATGGATCATTAGGAAGATTTAGAACTTTTTTAAGCTTAGTTGGATTTAATTCATCAGAACCACGGAGTAAAACCGCGACCGGTTTCAGTTCTTTATCTTTTGGATCAAGACCTGAATTCCCAGAGTAGAACAAAATTTTCACAAGTTCTTTTTCCGCAACGCCCGTGAAAGCGGAAAGATCTTTAATTGTTTTCTGATTTGGAGTTGCAAACTTTTCTTTTGGCAATGGTTGTGCACTCGATACATGCGGTTCGAAATCAATTGCTGGGCAAACTTCGATATTCGCTGCAAAATCAGTGGTGTCAGATACAAGTAAGGAGTCTTCGCCAGCATCCGCAAGTAATTGGAACTCATGCGTTTGCGACCCGCCAATATTACCGGCATCGGCTTCCACGATACGGTATTTTGCACCTAAACGATCAAAGATCGCTTTGTATCCGTCGTACATAGCGTCGTAGGCTTTCAATGCGCCGTCTTTGTCCATGTCGAACGAATATGCGTCTTTCATGATAAATTCACGGCCACGCATTAATCCAAAGCGAGGGCGAATTTCATCACGATACTTAGTTTGAATTTGGTATAGATTGCGAGGTAAATCTTTATATGATTTCAAATCGTTACGAACATAGTCCGTGATCGCTTCTTCATGGGTCGCGCCCAAGCAGAACCATTTTTCGTTTCGGTTTTTAAGTCTCATCAAACCCGGCCCCATTTCATCCCAACGGTTTGTTTCCTGCCACAATTCCTTAGGGTGAAGTGCTGGCATTAAAACCTCTTGAGCGCCACGTTTTTCAAGTTCTTCACGAATGATCGCTTCGAATTTGCGAATGGCCTTCAACGCCAAAGTTCCGTATGTAAAAATACCCGGATCCAATTTTTTCATCATTCCGGCGCGAATCATCAACTTGTGTGACGGGATTTCCGCGTCGTTTGGTGCTTCTTTCAGAGTATATAAGTGGCTTTTAGACCATTTCATGAATTAACCTCAATTCCATAAGATTTGATTTTTCTATGTAAGTAACTGCGTTCTAAGCCAATAACTTCTGCAGTTTTAGAAATATTGCCGCCGTTTTCTTTGATTTTTTGAACAAGATATTCCTTTTCAAACTGAGCACGCGCATCGCGAAATGTCGTCATAGCAGCGGTGGTTGATTTACTCACATCCTCAAGCCCTGCAAACTTCACGTCATGCACATCGATGTATTCAAGTGGCGTTAAAATGTATACACGTTCCACGAAGTTTTTTAGTTCACGGACATTTCCTGGCCATGCGTATTCTTGCATTAACTGGATCGCTTTTTCCGAGAATACTTTTTTAGTTTCACCGCTTTCGCGCGCAAAGCTGTCACTGAAATACGATACCAGTGTTGGGATATCTGTCGCACGTTCTCGAAGCGCCGGTACGCGGAAAGGTACAGTTTGCAACATTGTATAGAAGTCTTCGCGGAACTTGCTTTGACGAACTAATTCACCCAAATCCTGAGTATTAGAAGCTAAAACTCTTACGTCAGAAAGGATCTCGTCTTTACCGCCGTACCGTTGGAATTTTTTTTCTTTAAGCAGTTTCAATAACTTCATCTGTACAAATGGTGGAACTTCTTGAATTTCTTCAAGATATAACGTTCCGCCTTGAGCCAGTTCAATTTTTCCACGACGAGTTTTATGAACACCGGGGTAGGCATCTTTTTCGATACCGAACAGTTCACCTTCAATAAGCTCTTCAGAAACCGATGCGCAGTTGAATTCAATGAATGGCTGACTAGCACGTGGACTGAAATAGTGAACGTTTTGCGCCACTAGGTTTTTCCCCGCTCCATTTTCACCCGTTACCAGGCACCAAGAGTTTGAAGGAGCTAACTGAGTGATAAGCTGCTTAAGTGATTTCACATTGTCAGCATCGCCTACAATAGCAAGGCTTTTACGAAGTTTGTTTAAAAGAGCCGTTTTTTCTTCTTTTTCGTTTAAATAATTTTTTAGGTTATTTAATGTGATAACGATTTTATCAATCGAAAGAGGTTTTTCGATAAAGTCATAAGCGCCCAGCTTGGTTGATTTAACGGCGGTTTCAATCGTTCCATGACCTGAAATCATGATAAATTCGATTTGAGAGAATTTTTGACGGGCTTGTTTTAAGGTTTCAATGCCGTCCATGCCAGGCATCCAGATATCAAGGAAAACAATCTGAGGGGAATCGGTTTGCATTTTCATCAAACCCTCTTCACCATTGGCCGCCGTGTCTACTTGGTAACCTTCATCACGAAGGGAAGCGCTTAGGACATCACGTATTGGTTTTTCGTCATCGACAATTAGAATTTTCATATTCTAACTTATGACCCATTTAGATAGGAAATTCAATGATCATCTTGGTGCCGTAGGGAGAATTGGGACTGACCCGGATGAAGCCGTTATGGTCCTCAATCGTGCGTTTCACAATAGCGAGACCTAACCCGGAGCCCGTCTCTTTTGTACTGAAGTAGGGCTCAAAAATACGGGCCATTTGCTGCGCTGGTATTCCCGTTCCATTATCCGAGACAATAATTTTTGCGATTTTTAAGTCACGATTGAAGTCCGTATTGATCTGTACGATGCCCTCGCGGTCCTTTGGCAACGCCGCAATAGAGTTGTCTACCAAGTTTACCACCACTCGCTGAATTTGCTCATGATCGAAACTGAACTCGGGGATGTCGGGATTATAATACTCTTGGAATTGAACATGAGCATGGGCCGATTTAAATAATTTTAACGAGTCCTGGATCACCTGATTCAAGTTACCCAAAACCGAACGTTTCTGAGGCAGCCGCGCAAATTGTGAAAATTCATTTACCAGCTTTTTCATCTGATCTACTTGATTTACAATCATCGACGTACATTCTAAGAAAGCAGGATCTGAAATATCGTTCGCAAACTTTCTTTGCAAACGTTCTGCGGATAATTTGATCGGTGTCAGAGGGTTTTTGATTTCATGCGCAATACGACGAGCAACTTCGGTCCAGGCCTGAGAACGTTGCGCCGTCTGGATATCAGTCAGGTCGTCGAACACTAGAATCTTGCCGATTTCATGATTTTTTTCGTCTTTTAAAAGCGATAAACTGATCATAAGAGGCAGAATTTCACCATTTAAATTAACTTGAAATTCTTTTTGGATTGATTCCATTTTGAAAGTACTCATTTGCTTTAACAAATCAGAAAAAATTCTAAATTGCTCTAGAGTCAGAAGCTCTCTTACCGAACGATTAATAAACTTTTGTTCATCGATTTTTAACAATTTAGCGGCGTGCTGATTAATCGTTGTGATTCGGCCCGATTTATCCACAGAGATAACCCCAGCAGACACATTCTTAAGCACGACTTCGATATAAGAAAGCGTTTCATGCAAACTGTTGTTCGCAGAGCGCGCTTCATTTACCGATTTTTCTAGTTCACTGGTCATTTTATTAAAGCTTGAAACGAGCTGAGCCATTTCTTCAGATCCTGTGTTAACTGAAATCTGTGTGTACTCGCCTTGAGCAATCAACGAGGTGGCTTTTCCGAGCTGTACCAGCGGAATCGATAGCTGCTTGGCTAAATGGAATCCAAACCAGATCGCGGCCATCAAAATCACAAGCGTGATGAGTATCAGGATAATCATGTAAATCGATTTAAGCGGATACTCGAGCGGATTGATATCCCGGAACTCGTCATATGCACTGGCAACGTCATTCATCCGCGAGATCAGCGAAAGCGGGACAAATGATGACACAACGACCGCCCCCTTGTCGGCACCTTCCTGAATCGGAACAATAACGCGAACAAGGTTGCCTTCACCGAATTGGTGGATCGTCGAACTTTCAACTTGGTTCTTGATCCCCTTCTGCAAAAAATCAAGTGAGACTTTGGGAATATCATCAATCTGAGCATTTTCTAATGTTGTCAAAATGCGTTCGCCAAAAATACCGGGATAAAACTCGATGGCATCCACAAGGTACTCTTGCTGTAATGCTTTAATTTTCTTCAGAATCACCTTGCGGTCATTCATGTTGCGAATATGGCGAGCCACTTCATGAGCAAAATGGTAGTTTTTTTTCTTTTCGTTAAAGTAATAAAAATTTTGAACTTCGAGAGAGCTCTTTAAAACGCCCACCATTTTAACACTGAACCATTTATCGAAACTGGAATTGATGTAAAATACCGAAATAATAAAGATCAAGAAGGTCGGAATCGCACTAAACGATACGAATGATGCAATTAGTTTTGCCTTAAGACTGCTTCCAAAAATCCCACTCCGCCGTTCGACGAATACTTTCATGATGTTTCGGAAAATTAGAAATATCAGAAGGAGCAGGATCACGATGTTAAAATTTACGAGGCCAAAAAAGAAAATACTATGAACGAAGGGCAGCTGCTGCGACGTCGAGAAAAGACGAATTTCAAACCAAGTTAAGAAAACAAAAATCACAGATAAAATGAAAACGACAATAATTTCCCGCTTTCGTTTTCGGATTTCCTTTGATACAGCCCCTGCAATTTGTGACGGATCAAACAGTAGACCTTTTAAATTGTCATACCGAGAGGAATCTTCTGAGTTGTGTTTCTTGTTTTGGTCTGCCATTAATTATTTTTTCTTGCTAAGCGATTTACCTAAACCAATCATTTCCATAACTGTTTGAGCCGCATCACGTCCCTTGTGCCCATGCTTACCACCAACGCGATCTAGAGCTTGCTCTTCGTTTTCAGTCGTCAAGACACCGAATGCGATGGGTTTGTTAGTTTTTAACATGAGCTGAGTAATACCATCTGTTACACTATTGCATACGTAATCATAGTGAGACGTTTCACCACGAATAACTGCCCCTAAAGCCACCACGCCGTCAAAACCGCGATTTAATACCCATTGACACGTTAATGGGATTTCTACTGCCCCGGGGACACGAAATAATTCTATGTGTACACCGTCACATTCTTCAAGATATTCAATAGCTCCGTCTTGTAATTTGTCGGTTATCTCTTCGTTAAATCGAGAAACGACAACGGCTACTTTAAGCGTGGGTTTTTTAAGTTTTTTTGATTTCATATATTTGCTCGCTTTGCGCTAGGTTTTCAATAAACTATTAACCACAAAATGGTAGTCATTCCAAGAAATCCGTATAAACTAGCGCGTATATGAAACTATACTATTCATCCACGTCTCCATTTGCAAGAAAAGTCAGAATGTCAGCTATCATACTAGGCCTGGAAAAACAGATCACTTTAGAACCAGTGGATGTTTTTAACGATGCTAGCTATTCAAACGTAAATCCACTTGTAAAAGTACCTACCTTACAAACGCGAGAAGGGCTTTTTCTAACTAACTCGCCTTTTATTTTGGAGTATTTGGACTCTTTGTCTTTAGAATTGAAAGTGATCCCGACTGATTCGTCTCGTTGGCAAGCATTGCAGTTCCAATCCGTCGCTGATGGGATTATGGATGCCGCTGTTTTGCGACGATTGGAGAGTCTACGCGTACCAGAAAAACAGGATCCAAAATTTGATCAAAGGCAAAGAGAAAAAATTAAAAATGGCCTAAAGTATTTTGAAAACTCGATTCAATTGCTAAAAAGCGAAACCAGTTGGACCGTTGTTGAGATTAGTCTTTGTTGTGCCATTGGATATCTATACTATCGCTTCGCAAACGAGAACTGGCTAGCAAACGTCCCAAAACTAAAAAGTTGGTACGAAAATGCTCAAAAATTGAGTTGGGTTTCACAAACCGTGGTTAAATAAGGTTCAGCACTCTAAGATATTAAGATAAATTTTTTCTATAGTTTACTAGGTCTTTGATCGTTCCCATTTTTATTCCAAACTTGTTTGCAAATTTGAATAAATCGGGAACACGTGCCATTGTGCCGTCTTCGTTCGTTACTTCACAAATCACCGCTGCGGGATTCAAATCGCACAATTTAGCTAAATCCACGCCCGCTTCCGTATGTCCGTTACGACTTAAAACACCATTCTTATTCGCGCGAATTGGGAACATATGTCCCGGCATTTGAATATCTTTAGGACCCGATTTGGGGTTCGAAGCCACACGCACCGTGTGCGCACGATCGTGTGCCGAAATCCCTGTCGTTACGCCTTCGGCCGCTTCGATACTGACGGTAAATGCGGTTTTGTTTGGAGAGGAATTTTTTTCGTCAGACACCATTTGGGGTAACTGTAAACGGTCTACTTGATCCGGATGTAAAGCTAAACAGATCAAGCCACGCGCATGGGTAGCCATAAAGTTTATGGTCTCTGCAGAAATAAAATCCGCTGCAACGATGATGTCACCTTCGTTTTCACGGTCTTCGTCATCGACTAATATAACCATTCGACCATTTTTAAAATCGGCCAGGATGTCTTGAATGGAATGAAACTGGGAACTAGAGGACACCGTCGGCCCCCTCATATTTTCTAGCATTCAAAAATCCTTTCATAAAATAGTCACACTCAAAGCTAACTAAATCACCGATCTTAACCATGTCTAAGTTTGTTTTCTTTAGCGTTTCAGGAATCAAGCACACTGAAAACGAGTCGGCGTTTACTTCATTTAAAGTTAGGCTTACACCATTAATTGTGATGGAGCCCTTTTTCCAAAAATATTGGCCAAATCCTTGAGGTCTTTTGAAATCCAAAATTAAACAATCACCTACGACTTCGCGTTTGACCAATGAAGTAGTTCCGTCGGCGTGACCGCTGACCAAGTGGCCATGAATACGGTCACCGAAGCGAAGAGAACGTTCTAGATTCACTGTGCGCCCTATTAAATTTGATTTATTCCAACCCATCACTTTCAAGGTTTCAAAGCCCAAAGTGAAAACTAAATAAGAGGAAAAATCTTCGACTGTTAAACACACTCCATCTGTCGCAATACTATCGCCTACGCGTAGATCATCAAATGAAGCCGGCTTCGTTACTTGAATAGTAATCGATTGATCTTTTTCTTGAACGTCGACGATTTTCTGAGTGGTTTCGATGATTCCCGTGAACATGGGAACGGTTCTATCAAGGCCTTGGTTAACTGTCAAAAGAGAGATAAGAGAAAGACCAGACAGAGCCTCCATGGCTCCGTCCAATCCAATTAAAGGCTATCTATTTAGATTTCTTACACTGTTAGTGGACAAAGACGACTTTTTTGCCGTCGAAGATGCTGCCGTCGTAGTTGTTACAGGTTCAACGAGCTTTCGAATTTTTACTTTAGCGCCCATTTTTATAGGGATGCCTGATTCAAACACAACCTTACCGGCCGAGGCATCTGTGCTGACATCAAACACTTCGATCGAAGCAATTGGTTCGCCATCTAATGTGCTCTGTAAGCGAGACTCGCACGGCACTGGTATTTCACCATTTTCTGAAATCCAGAATGTTTTTTCATTGTAGATGTTAAACACGTCGCCTTTTTGAACGTTGTGATTAGAACCTGCAAGGATCGTAGCTACATGTTCATCCGCGTACAATACGCGGGTATACCATTCTTGTTTAGAATCTAACTGTTCTTGGATTTGTTTAATCGAGGTTTCTAACGCTTTATAAGATACGCGCGCCAAAGGAGTTTGGAAATAGAAACTTGGATCTAATAACAAATTCGCTAACGGCAATGTGAACTCAAGCTGAGTACGCGTTTGTTTAGACGTTACGTTAGCCGCGCCATAGACTTCTGAGGTAACGGGATTTGAAGCAACCATATTCATATCTAGCTGATATGTTTCCACTCCAAAATTAATACTTGGAATGCCATTTGGATTGTACGCACCCGCTGTCGTAAAACCTAAACCCAAACCGATTTTATTCATCAGTTCGAAAGAGTTGATGGTTCCCCAAAGTCGGTATTGAGGTAAGTTAACTAAACACGCAATCTCGTCTGACATCACGACATTAGGAACTGCATTTCTACCAAATGTTCTTTCTAATAACTGAACATCATTTGTACCTAGATTCATATCGGCAAAACGAATATTAGATCCTAGTTGCGACGGAGATTCATTAAACGGCGGTTTGTAGCGGAATGCAAAACCTTCGCTGGCCTGAAGAACGGGATATATCTGCTGATTGATTACATATTGAAAATCAAACTTCTGACCACCGGGCATATCGATTAAGCGTGATTGTACCAATCCCACATCGACGATCTTTTTAAGCTTTCTAGGCTTTGGTGCGTCTACGTTTCCTTTTTTCTCGCAAGATTCATTTCCCATCAATAGCAAACCAGTCGCTACGAGTATCAAAGTCTTGGCAATTCTCACACGTCCTCCTCGGATAAAAGTCTTAACACCTAGTTATTCGGAGGGTTTACGAAAGTCTGTAGTCTAGGGATTGAAATAGTTTAAAAAAACAAAACGGGCGCAAAAGCCGCGTAAATACTGGAAAGCAGGACTTATTGCTAGATCAAAAAGGTATCTAATGTTTTGACGTTTTTTTGGGGATTTGGACCTTTGTCTATCCCCTGATCAGAAAATCCCCGATTTTGAAGAATGAAGGTTTGCCTTATTTTGTTGGGCCTAGGGTTCGAGGGGGACTTCCATTTAGAAAGGGATCTTGTTTTTTGAGAGGGCGGCCTCCCTGCCTCGCAACCAGTTCGCTTGCGCGAACAATACCGCATCCTGCGGCGGTTGAGCCTCTCAAAAAACAAGATCCCTTTCTAAATGGAAGACCGAGCTTGAATCGCTATACAAAATAAGGCAAACCTTCATTCTTCAAAAATTTACCCACACCGCAGCCATTTCTGTGGCGCTAGCGTGGAGTTTCGTTGACAACTTTTGTGGTGCTTACTTTTCGTTCTTACTTAATCTTCGCCAGCACGTCTTTGAATGCGGCTTCGTATGTTTTTGATTTTTTTAATTCGTTGTAGATTAGCTGGGCGAGTTGTCTGCCCGCCTTGATGTCGGATGGGTGGTGCATGCCAGAGAGGATTCTATGTTTTCCTATATCTTCGGCTCTGGCTTCGAAGGTTTTGGATTCGGTTGGGTAGAAATCAGTTAGGATGAGAGCCCATAGTTTTGAGAGTGTGGCGTGCCCGCTGGGGTAGGCTCCGGTGACTTCTTCGGGGACGCACGGCTTGACCTCTTTCATGTATAGGAACGGGCGCTTTCTTGGGAAATCGATTTTCATTTGTTGGATGAAGAAATCGGCGTCGTTTCGGGTTTGTTCGAAAAATGGGGATAGAATTTTAATGTGTTCGGCTTTGATTTTTGTTGTGGCTGGTCCGTAAAAATTATCCAGGCTAACCGGGGCTTCTATTTTGGCTTGCTTACACTGCTCGTCTGTTCGTTCTTTTGTTAATTTTAAAATTTCTTTTTCATCGGCAGCTTGCTCTTTACTGCCCACCGCGGGTGGCGTCGGTAATTGTTTTTTTAGTATGTCATACAAGTTTGTTTCTACGTAAATCGGTTTCTTGGGTGCGGGATGGTGAATGACCTCTTTGGCAAAAACCGATAAACTTACGAACACGACACTTGCCGCAAGTGCACGTTTAAAATTACACATACATTTTCCTTTTTATATTACAGCGTTCCGCCGCCGCTTAGGATGATGAAAACTTGGTTTTCATTTTTAGGTAAAGGATCTTTGTTTTTGTCCGCACGACCTTCAAAATACTGAAGACTTTTGATCCCGGCACCGACTTGAATTCCACCCAGCTTAAAAATTAAACCGGCCTCACCGAAAGCGGCATTGTAGTTTTCAGTAGCGACGCGCACACCGGGGCCCAAGAACGCATGGATTCCAAATGTATTGTCATCGTTAATTGATGTTAGTTGCAATCGCAGAGACGAATCTAAACCCGACACACTCGTAACCTCGTTCCCCATGCGCGTGAACACAGCATTGCGCCAGTTTAGGAATGAGTTCATGACCCAATTAATACCTAAATTAACTTCTTGATATTGCTTCCCGTTTTGCTCGCCAAGCGAGGCGCTAATATCGTACGTGATTTTAGAATCTTTCGTACTTACCGAGGTCGGCGTCGTTGGGAAGGTATAGGGATATTTTTTTTGGGCCCAAGCTGAGCCCATCACGAATAAACAAATTAATATAATTTTTAAATTATGCATCTTTATTAAATTTAAAAGCACCACCGGTGAAATCAACTTTAATAGAATCTCCTGGTTTAAAGTCCTGCGCTAAAAGCATTTTAGACAGAGGATTTAAAACTTCAGTTTGAATCACGCGTTTCAACGGTCTTGCGCCATAAATCGGATCGTAACCTTGCGTACCTAGTTGACGAGTCGCCGCCTCCGAAAAGCTTAGATTCATCTTTTTGTTTTTCAAGCGCTCAACCACAGCCGCCAGTTGAATCTTAACGATACCGCTGATTTGCTCTTCTTTAAGCGAATGGAAAATAATAGTCTCGTCGATGCGATTCAAAAACTCGGGACGGAAATGACCTCTAAGGGCAGTTGTAACTTCCTTATTTTTTTCAGCCTCCGACATATTCGGATCGATAATCGCTGAGGAGCCAATATTCGATGTCATGATCAGAACCGTGTTTTTAAAATCTACGACTCGACCTTGTCCGTCTGTTAAACGGCCATCATCCAATACTTGTAGCAAGATATTGAACACATCGCCGTGAGCCTTTTCCACCTCATCAAACAAAACAACGCTATACGGTTTTCGACGAACAGCTTCGGTTAATTGTCCACCTTCTTCGTAACCCACATATCCTGGAGGTGCTCCTATTAAACGAGCTACCGCATGTTTTTCCATGTACTCACTCATATCGATACGAACAATCGCTTGGTCACTATCAAATAGGAACTCGGCTAATGATTTCACCGTTTCAGTTTTACCGACACCTGTTGGCCCCAGGAACATGAAGGTTCCTACCGGACGATTCGGATCTGCGATTTCGGCACGTGATCTACGAATTGCATCCGCCAAAATTTCCAGTGCATGATCTTGCCCAACTACGCGTTCGCGCATCTTGCTTTCCATCGACAACAATTTCTGAGTTTCCCCTTCCATCATTTTAGCTACCGGAATACCTGTCCATTTACCTACGACTTCAGCAATATCTTCTGAAGTCACTTCTTCTTTCAGAATTTGATTTTTGCCTTTTTGACTTTGAGCCTTTTCTTCTGTCGTTTTAATTTTCTTTTCAAGTTCTGGCAATTTACCGTACTGAAGTTCAGCGGCTTTTCCTAAATCTCCAACACGCTGCGCTTTCTCGATTTCTAACTTCAATGCTTCGTGCTCTAACTTAAATTTCTTTAAATTTTCGATGCCGCCTTTTTCAAATTCCCATTGCTCACGTAGAGCTTGGTTGTTTTTCTGAAGGTTCGCTAATTCTTTATCTATAGCGGCCAAACGTTCTAGTGCAGAGGCTTCTTTTTCTTTCTTTAACGCCTCTTTTTCGATTTTTAGTTGCATCATATGACGTTCGATTTCATCAATTTCTTCCGGAACCGACTTAATTTCGATGCTCATTTTACTTGCCGCTTCGTCAACTAAATCAATCGCTTTATCTGGCAAGAAGCGTGATGTGATATAACGATGCGATAACTTCACGGCCGCGACAATCGCGCTATCCGTGATTCTTACACCGTGATGGACTTCGTATTTTTCCTTTAAACCACGGAGGATAGTGATAGCCTCATCAACGGATGGTTCATCGACAAGTACAGTTTGGAATCGACGCTCTAATGCTGCGTCTTTTTCGATATATTTGCGATATTCATCTAATGTAGTAGCTCCGATACAGCGCAATTCACCGCGCGCCAATGCCGGTTTCAACAACTGTCCCGCATCCATCGCACCTTCTGATTTTCCCGCGCCCACTAGAGTATGAATTTCATCGATGAAAAGAATGATTTTACCATCGCTTGACGTGACTTCTTTAATAACCGCTTTTAAACGATCTTCAAATTCACCACGATATTTGGCACCTGCGACAAGCGCCCCCATATCTAGGCTTAATAATTTTTTACCAATTAGGTTTTCTGGAATATCTTTTTGTACGATACGTAAAGCAAGACCTTCAGCAATCGCTGTTTTACCCACACCTGGTTCACCGATTAAAACCGGATTGTTTTTTGTACGACGGGAAAGCACTTGAATCACGCGTCTGATTTCTTCATCGCGGCCAACCACTGGGTCCAATTTACCCTCGGCAGCCAACGCGGTTAAATCGCGGGCGAATTTCTTTAACACTTCCATTTTATTTTCAGGGTCGTCATCAACGACTTTTTGATTGCCACGGGTTTCCGTTAGGGCTTTCAAAAAATTATCCAGTTTCAAAGCGTGTTTTTTAAAAATCGTATTTAAGTCCGAGTCATTCATTTTTATCGCAGCTAGAAAGAAATGCTCCGTAGATATGTAGCTGTCGCCCATAGCCTTTGCTTCAACTTCTGCCGTTTGAAACATTTTTTGTAACCGCGGACTCGCATAAGGTTTCTGCTGAGAACCTGTGATTTGTGCAAATCGATCTACACGGTTTTGAAAGTCGTAAGCTAAGGCTTGAATGTTGGTATTTAATTTTTCTAAAACGCGAGGAACAATTCCTTGTTCTTGAATCACTAATTCATGGAGAAAGTGTTCCGGCTCTACCATAGAGTGACTTTTTGACTCGGCTTTTTGGGCAGCCGCCTGCATGGCCTCTTGGCTTTTTTGGGTCATTTTATCAATTTCTGACATATAATTACCTCTCAGAAATAACTTGGGTCTCAAATTACTGTCTGTCAAATAACTATATGCAAATTTTAGAGTATTTTTTTAACGACCTTAATCAACCCATTTAAAGCTAGGGCATTGAGCCGCTACAATTCTATGTAAGGCACTCTCATTTACTAGAATAACATCACCGCCCTTATAATCGAAAATAAGCTGGTTTTGGACAGAGCATTTTTGGCCAAATTGGTTCTTAAACATAGATTTTAGAGTCGGCACTGAGTTCGCTGATTTACCCATCATAAAACCGGTATCTAGATATACGCCGTTATAGCGAAGAACTTCTACGCCCCCCGCATTTTTAGGGGTAATCGAAGTATAATTTTTGATAATAATATTGTCAGTATTCAATGGGTATAAATTTTGAGTTTCGAACTGCAGAGTCAGTTTAGAGTTTACTCGCACAGAGGCCTTTTCATTTGTTAATTCAACTCCACCTTTAAAAACTTCGCGTGGAAAGAAATAATAGAGACGAGCACCCGTTGTTTTGGCATCAGACCCCTGTCCGAAGGAGTTAAACACAAATAACAAACCTTGGGATGTAATTAGGTAGCTTCGATACAACATATCTTCGTAGCCGTTCATAGGATGAATAGAAAACCAGCATTCGGCTCTGTCTTTTTGATATTGCATCGAAAATTGCAAGTTATTACGGTGAGTAATTTGATATTGGCAATCGTCCGGAGTTGAATACGCAAAACTAGATGCCGAGTTTAATATAATACCAAACACCAACGTGAAAAAAATTTGTGATTTTGTCATATACTGTAATTATGCTTGGCCATGAGCGGATTTGTCATGTAATCAGGTAACAATGGCTAATAAGGAAAGAAAAATTAGACCTTCGATCAAGCGCGAAAAGGTCTCTGCATTTGACTATCAACACTATAATCATCGTTTCAGCTGCGATGACTGCAGTCATTTTGACTCTTCTACAGAGAAATGCACACTCGGTTACCCAACAGAACCACACCGAAAAGCACAGCAGACACACGAATATTCAATGTCTGGCACGATGGCATTTTGCCGTTCACATGAAATTGACTAATTTTTCCTAGCCTTTTTTCCTAAGAAAAAAGTCCTGGAAGCCTCTGTTTATCAAGGTTTCCTGAGTTTGTTCATACCCAAGAAAACTTTTTGCCTAGCAAGTGGAATTTTTTTCCTCGTCTTAAAGGCCATATTTATTTAAAAAACTCATTTCCTTCCTAAAGTCCTGTCAAGAAAATGTCGCACGCCCCGAATTAGTACTTGTAAGTGATCACTGGTTTTTAACAACAACACGTGAATCGCTAAAGAATAACAAGGATTCAGAAGGAACCGGAAAGTGCAGTCAGACTTTCCCAGATTTAGAAAGGAGGCCTTCAAGGAAGATAAAGAAGAACAATAGATTGTTCGAAATAATTCGGGTACCAAAATGGTGCCTAATAGTTAAAGGCCTAAATTCGCAATGGATGCGTCCCTCGAGGTTGAGGGGAACTTAAACAAACACACGGAGGTTATTAATGAAAGATTTAAAAAATATAACGTTTTAAACGGAGGATAATTTTATGGGTATGAGAGTAACAACAAACATCGCAGCTATCAACGCACAAAGAAATTTGAATGGTAGCCAACGTATGATCGGTAAATCAATGTCTCAATTGGCATCAGGTAGCCGTATCAATATCGCAGCTGACGATGCTGCTGGTTTAGCAATCAGTGAAGGCTTGAAAGCGAGTATCAGATCTGCTGCACAAGCACAAAGAAATGCTAACGACGGTATTTCGATGGTTCAAACTGCTGAGGGTGGTTTAAACGAAATCGGTAACATCGTTGTTCGTCTTCGTGAGTTAGGTATCCAAGCTTCATCTGACACTGTTGGTGAAGTTGAGCGTGGATTTCTTAACAAGGAAGTTGAGCAATTAAAATCTGAAGTTCAACGTATTTCTTCTGTAACGACTTGGGGTAAAACTAAATTGTTGGATGGCTCAACACCAACATTTGATTTCCAAGTTGGTATCTTCAACAATGCAGAAGAAGATAGAATTTCATTTGATGCGTCTCAAAACGTAGCAACTCTTGATGCTTTAGGACTTGGTGGTCTTGATTACACTACTAAAGAAGGAGCTCAAACAGCTCTTGAGTCTTTAGATTCAGCTCAGGAACTTGTTAACGGTTACCGCTCGAATTTGGGTGCTCTACAAAATCGTTTAACATCGACTGTAGATAACTTAGGTGTAGCTCATGAGAACATGAGTGCTGCTAACAGCCGTATCAGAGATACTGACGTAGCTCAGGCGTCTTCTGAAATGGTTCGTAACAACATCTTGTTACAAGCTGGTACTTCTACATTAGCTCAAGCTAACCAATCTAACCAATTAGCTCTTAAGTTAATCGGCTAGTTACAGATCAGTAAATATTGATGTTCTAACAAGGGGTTACTCCTAAAAGAGTAGCCCCTTTATCATTTAATAAATACATATCTTAGAGACGCTAGTTGCAAGTTTCTAAATTTCGAGGCATGGTTACTCGCGACAATGCCTCTATTTGTAAGAATCATTTCTTTAATATTGCTTTTGGTGATTGGGTTAGGTGTTTTAACACCGGCTATCTCCGAGTGGTCCCATGAAGAGGCTCATCAATCGGACTGTTTAGAATTCGGCCATATTCATACCAACGAGGACGAAGAGTGCCATGGAGCAATGATCACCGGGACGTTGTTTTTCCCTCAATCCGAATTTAATAGTTTGGAACTTCTAACTGTAGTGTCGGCGGACTACCCGATAGCTGTTGCTCGAATTTACAATGACCCTTGGCTTTCAAATAGTCGCAAACCACCTCGTTTAACCTAAAGTAATTTCTTTCGTTATTTTCCCTCAACTTACTTTTTACTTATAGGAAAACACATATGACTTTTCATATCATTACTTATTCACTATTCTTAATTTTACTTAACATTTCCGCCTTTGCTGCGCCTAGCATCAGCTCTACCGCCTTAATTTTGTATCGAGACTCTAACTTTCATAAAGAAGATTTTGACCCGGCTAATCCCGATCAAACTCCGAATGGTCTAAATATTCAGGAACTTGAAATCAAACTTAATGCAGAAGTCGATCCGCATACGGAACTAAATTTAGTTCTTGCGATTCATCCCTACATTGAATCCGACGGCACGAATACTGAGGAAAAATGGTTGATTGAGCCAGAAGAAGTCTACGCCGAAAATAGCCGAATTTTTGGAACCCAATTAAAACTCGGCAAATTTAAAGCATTCGTCGGCAAACACAACATGTTGCATCCACATGCATTTGCCTTCGTAGAAGCACCACTAGGCAACACCTATCTTCTAGGCGATGAAGGCTTAAATGATACGGGAATTTCAGCTACTGTAAAGCTGCCAGCGACGTGGTTGAGTGAACTCACTTTACAGCATTTACGCGGCAAGGGGGAAAACGAATCGTTTAAATCACCTCGTCCTGGCGATGGTGTCAGCGTAGGTCACTTAAAAAATATCGTGGATTTTTCTAACTCAACATCTTTTGAAGTCGGAGCCTCATTTGCGAGTGGCGCGAATTCATTCCGCCAAAAAACGACAGTTTCTGGCGTCGACCTAACACTAAAATGGACGCCGACTGAAGCCGAAAAATATAATTCACTAGTATGGAGCACAGAATATTTAGAGCGACGTCAGGGACAAGCCGATGTTGAAACCGAAGTCGGGACTGGCCTAGCCTCTTGGATTCAGTATCAGATTTCCGAGCAGTGGGCAGTTTTGTACCGTTATGATGACATAAAGTTTGAAAATAGTTTTGATCCCGCAGAGCTTCCAAATGAAAAATCGACTCGAAATTCGCTTGGTGTCGCGTATACCGCATCTGAATTTTCGACGATAAGACTAGAGGTAAATCAGCGAAAAGGTGGAATCAAAAGTGTTTCCGGCGATGAAACTGAAAACACTTTTTTTCTACAATTTAATTTAGCAATGGATGCGCACGCTGGACACAATCACTAATATTATTGAATCTTAGCACCCTTACCGTATTTCTCGGCAGACTGTTGATACACCTGCTGAGCTTGCGGCAGAAGCTGAGTTAATTTAGCTCGGCGATTAGCATCAGATGGATGTGTTGACATCCATTCTGGTGCTTCCCCTCCCTTGGCAGCATTCATGCGCTCCCAAAGCACGATCGATTCCGCAGGATCATAGCCTGCTTTTGCCATAAATATTTGTCCCACTTGATCCGCTTCCGTTTCATCTTCACGAGAAAATTTGCGGTTAAAGAAAGTGAGTGCTACACCTGCCGCTGCCCCACCGATACCGGCCAGTAAGCGACACTGTTCAGTTTTACACAATAACTGGCCACCCACAGCGGTAGCGACTCCGATCAATGCCCCTGTTTGCTGCTCTTCAATAGCGCGCGCATATCCTTTTTGACCATGTCTACGAGTCGCATGGGCCACTTCGTGTCCCATCACAGCGGCTAACGCGCCTTCCGTTTTTAAGATCGGCATAATCCCTGTGTACACGGCCATCTTACCACCAGGCATACACCAAGCGTTTGGTTCTTCATTCTCAATTAAAACAATTTCCCATTGAAAATTTTCTCCAGAAGCCTTTGCGATCCGATTCGCCACACGCTGAACCATGTCGTTCCAGTCTTTGCGTGTTGAAATTTTAGATTTCGCTTTTACCTCTTGATACGCTTTCGCCGATTCGGCGTTAATTTCTTCTTCGCTTGGTGTCTGCGCTTTAGCTAGCGATGAGCAGCCTAGTGAGTTGGTTAAAACGAAACACGATGCTATTACCAGAAATAAAAGTTTAATTTTCTTTTGCATAAAATCCTCTTCTTACACGACGATATTAATAAGAAAATCCAGACTTACAATTATTTTTTTTGTTTAGCTACAGTCGCCTTTTCGTCGAGGCAGAAGTCCTCAATAGCTCACCAAAAATCCACGCTTTTAGCGTGTTTACGACGATTTTATTTTATGCAACGACGCCGACACCCAGGGCCGCGTTCTTGCATTCTAAAAAAATATGGATACAAAAACCTATGCGTCCCCAACGATGCATAAAACTAAAGCGAAGCATCCTCAGACTAAGAGCACTCACAACTCCGAGTGGCCTGACGCGGTTGAAATGCAACTACCAGAAAAAAGTCGATCTATACCGGAAGGGTCACTATGGATTCACGAGCTGAAGCTCGATGGATATCGCATTCTGGCATTAGTGAAAGACAAAAAAGTAACGCTTCTAAATCGCAGTGGTCACGATTGGACAAATAGATACCCTCATCTAGAAATAGAATTTCTAAAACTCGGATTGACGGATGCTATCATTGATGGCCAATTAGTTCCACATCCTAGCCAAAATAACGTCGTTTTTTTTGCCTTTGATTTACTTTTTCTAAATGGTCAAGACCTGCGCCACCTTTCTTTAGAAGAACGAAAATTGCAGCTCAAACAGATTTTAAAGAAGTGCACATCTAAGTATCTTTACTTTAGCAATCATACGCGCGAGTCAGGAAAGGCACTACTAGAAAAAGCCGAAAAATTTGGTTTCAGCGGAATCATTTCCAAGCATCGTTTTCAGCCCTACCAACCTGGTCGGAATGAAAACTGGCAAAGTTTTACCTTCTATCATCACCAAGATTTTGTGGTCATTGGGTACACACAAAAGCATGGTCGAGGTAAGTATGCTTTGGACGAAATTCTACTTGGGACGTTCACTGGTAGAAAAATAGCCTACGTAGGAAAAATAAAAATTAACTTCGACAAAACCAATCTGAAGCAGATTTCTGAATTTGTTCATTCAACCCCAGATACGTTAAGCCCATTGAAAACAATTCCCTCTGGACTAGGCAAAGTAAATTGGGTGAAGCCAAAGTTAGTTCTGGAAATCAAATTCAAAGGCTGGACGCCCAAATGCCGCATAAAAGGAGCATCGTTCTATTCTATCCGCGAGGACAAACTAGCGAATCCAGAGGAATGGACAAGATACAGATGAATGGAGTCACTTCACGAAACTACGTTATTGGGCTACGGCAAGGAGCAATTAACTTAAGAAGCTCTGGCTGGGTATTCATCCACTTTATCAGTTCGGCCTTTGTTCTTACTGGCGCATAGTGAAGTCTAAGCTGGGCCCACAAATATTGTTTTAATTTGCTCGAGATTGGATGAGAGGAGCTAATCTGTGCATCCTTTCCTTTTACAAACACAATCGGTAAACTATTTTGCGTGAAATCAACGTCATTTCCAAGCAACAGAAATTGAGACGGGTCTTGATCTGGATTCTTAGCCAATGTATTAAGAACGGCATTTGTGTTTCTACATGTTCGATTAGATGAAAAATATCCATTCTGCAAAAGAATTTCGTCATAACTATTTACAATGGTCGCTAGCGTTTCATCCCGAAAATACGCAAACAATTCCGAGCGCGCAATTTTTCTATCGGTCGCCGAAAAATTGCGATGATTTTGTTTAAGGTACTCATCAAACTCGGTAGCTAACAATTTAAGTAATGCTTTATCCACAGGCTCTTTGGATTTTGGCAACCAATCGTATTCCGCATGAGAAAGCTCGTGAAAAATCGTTCCGGCACGTACGGCCCAAATCACCGGCTCAGCCAACTGAAGTTCCGGAACCGTTTTCACTCTTCGTTTTGTTTTTCCGTTTTCTAACGTGTCCGCCGTCGTATACTCTGGCTTTAAAACGACAGTATTCAAAATTCCATTGTAGGTAGCGGCCGCATCCTGATTAATTACGCCCCATTTTTCCAAAAGACTAGGTAGCGCGAGTTTTGTCTTATGAGTCTTTAGCACCCATTGCATAAACTGAGTATCCAGTGGATATTTTTTTTGAAGCGAATTTAGAAATGGATCAAACGGCTGCGCTACTACAAACACACTAACGAACATAAACGAAAAAAAGAATCGGCTAAGCATGGACCCCTCCAGCAATTTCACGCTATCGCCTTAAAAATAGCGTGACAACTCTATTTACGGCTGAATAGGATTTTGTTCATGAAAAATGTAGTAATAACAATTCTCGCTCTTATAGTAGGTAGTTCAATTTCTTATGGCTTCGCAGGAAGCCTTATGTATATGGAATATCAAAACGTCACCGAAGGTAGTTTCAATGATGTCAAAGAAACGGTTCCTGATCGCTTACCTGACAACGTTGTTTTCCCCGGCAAACCGAAACAAGTGGCGCTTTTCTATGGGAAAGGCACTTGGGGAACCGGTCGCAATCAACTTAAAAACTTTCTTTATAGCCACGGCCGCTCATACAAAGTCATTTATGAAAAAGACATTTTGAATGGTTCACTTAACAAAGGCAGTTTCCATACTTTGATTATTCCAGGTGGAAA
>DDTZ01000127.1 GCA_002344565.1 Bdellovibrionaceae bacterium UBA2351
ATGCACGCTAAGGGGCCAGTTCTAAAATGAGACACCCCTAGGTAAAATCTTGAGTTTATTAGTAAAGAAAATTAGTAAAATTTCATGTTTCCTTTTTTTTCCGTAGTCTCGGACATTTATTGACGCTTTTAAAATTACGCGATTTTTTTTAACAGTGTCCCCTGCCACATCTGGCTTCAGGTTCCAGAATTCTTTACACAATTTTGTAAAGAACTATCCGATTTTGTAAAAACTTAAGTCAATTTCGGCGAAATTTTCGATGTAAAAAAAAACGACAAAAATCGAAAATCACATCCTCACAAAAAAAGATGCTAAGATATTGAAAGAAGCCACTGATATGGGAAAAAAGATATGAGCGAAAATCAGAAATTAAAATCAGCGGAAACTACCAAATTTGAGAGCTTTGGGAACTATATCCTATTGAAAAAGCTCGCTGAAGGCGGCATGGCTGAAGTATTTTTAGCCAGACCCAATTCGTACATGGGAAATGGGCGTTTACTCGTTATAAAACGGCTCCTTCCGCATTTCTCAAACCAACCTATGTTCCTCAGTATGTTCCAGAACGAAATCCAAGTCCTAATGGGTTTCTGTCATCCAAACACCGTTCAACTTCACGATTTTGGAAAGGTCGACGACCAACCCTTCATCGCAATGGAATTCTTAAATGGCAAGAACCTTAGAGACCTAACAAACAAAGTTCAGAAAAAAAACCAACAGCTGCCTATTCCGGTAGTGTTGAGTTTAGTCATTCAAGCAGCGGCTGGCTTAGATTACGCTCACACGTTCACCAACGCTGTGACCGGCGAAGAAGCCAAAACAATTCATCGCGACGTATCGCCACAAAATTTAATCGTGTCGTACGATGGAAATTTAAAAGTTATCGATTTTGGTATTGCTAAAGCCAACACCAATATCGATGAAAAAACCCGAGTTGGCACGATCAAGGGCAAAGCGGCATATTTGTCGCCGGAACAAACACGCGGGGAAGTTGTCGACTGCCGATCTGATATTTTTTCGCTAGGAATCGTCGCTTGGGAGCTGCTCACTTTAATTCGCTACTACGATCAAAAAGCCATTGCTAAAAAACCAAATGACAATGTAGTCGGTATCCGTGAAAACTCGGTTGCTCCGTCTGCGTATAATGATCAAATCCCTATGGATCTTGACATGGTTGTTTTAAAAGCGTTGCGCATTAACCCGGCCGAACGTTACCAAACAGCAAATGAATTTCAAATAGCTCTGAGACAGGTCATGCAACGCTACTACCCGTCCCATTCATACGCGGACACTGGGAAGTTCATGCGTACTTTGTTCGAGACTGAAATTTTAGCTGAAAAAACTGAAATTTTTAATTTAAACAAAGAGGTTCAACAGGCGCTGTTCAATCAAGATGCGACCGTCATTATTTCCCCAGCTCCTCAGCAGTTAACGCCGACCGAAGATTTGATGGTGGATAAGGACAACCTTCAAACTCGCATAGCTATAGTTGAAAGCCTGATCAAACGCCTAGACGTCGAAACAACACGCGTAGTTCGAGAAGCTACCCGTCCAGTCGTAGACAATAGCACCTTCGAAAGCGAATCGTTACTGGGTGGTGTCGATTCAAATTTAGCACAAGATCATTTCGATAGCTTGTTAACTAAAGAACTAAATCTAGATCCCGCCAAGATCTTAAAGATTCGAGACACTCAAAAAATTAGAACTATCGTAAACGGACGAATCAATATTTACGATACGACCGGTAAAATTATCACCAAAGCTAAACTTCGCAACTGTTGTTTAGGTGGTATCGGCTTCGAAACAACTCCCAGCATGTTAAATCAGCACAAAGAAGTTTTAGTTGAGTTTAACTCGGATGGGTTTGGACCAAAAATGGGCATGATCAAAGCCGAACTAAAATGGATTGCCCCAATTGAAGGACACTATTGGGGTCATCACCTGGGTGGTTTACAGTTTTCAAAACTAACTCCAGAAAGCACAAAGAAACTGGGTGATTACTTGAAAAATTATAAACGCACTGACGGTTTCGGCGTGGACGATCGCTAGTCTTCGTCTTCCTGTTGATATTCCAAACGATATTCTAAATCATCCAAGAATCCCTGCAATGCCTTACTATCGTAGTAAACGTAGGGATTTACCCACTGCGCCGATTGCAGTGTTATAGCCGCTGTTTTAAGCGACTCACCCACGGTTAGAAATGCAAAACCTATGGCTAATATCCAGCGTACCCGTGGCAGACTGCGCTCTTTAAAACTTACGACCTGAGTGTCTGCAATCCAATCGGCTAAATGCGTACGATTTACCTTTAAAAATGCCAACGCAAAAATGGCCCATCCAAAAAAGAAACTTAAACGTGAAACCAAAACTCGCAAAATGGCCTGATCTAAACCTAATGAATCATCATCGCCGACCCGTTGGCGACTAATCACTTTTAAGCTCCATTGCCATTTGCCTAAAGTCGTCGAGAAAAAAAATAAAGATAAGGCTTCATATAAAAAACTCACAAGCAGCAAATAGACCAAGTGAGACCAGTGAATGCGCAGCTCATCGTGATCTAAATAATCCATGCTAATTTTAATCCACACGGGCGCTTGCAAAATAGTAACGTACGCTTTATCAACAAAGTGAGCAATTAAACGGCGCCAAGTAGATGGAAAATGATACATGAATTCTTACCCTTTATTTGAGTTAGAGTCTAACCAACGTAATGCGTCTTCAGGCCGCGTCCATTTTAAAACAAGTTGCTTGCGAAATAACAAATCTAAAACGCGCCCCAGTTCGGCACCTTGAAATCGCGACTTTAAATCCTCGCCTGTAATCAAAGGTTTGATGCTGGCATTTGAATAGTAAATCATCAGTTTTTTCAATGTCTCTAGTTTTTGCAACAGCTCTGTCGATTTAAGGGACGATTTATAAAACGGTGACGCCATCTCTATCACGAGCATGTCGACAACCAACCGCAAATCATTCTTGTGACTGAAGTAATGCGTGTCTTCCTCGGACCAATTCATAACGTCTAAAATATTTTTCTTAAAATCCAAAGCTTTAATTACTGATTGACGTACATCTGTAGAGCACTTGAATTCTTTTAACCACAACTTCAAATCAAGGCGAGCATCTAGCGCCCATAAAAGCTTCACAAGCAGTTCGACTTCATTTTCAATTTTAGATTTAAAAAGGTAATCTTTATAATCTAGAATTTCGTTCGGTAAGCCATAGGCATTCCAAAGTTTATGCGTGGAAAACTCACACACGAGTGACCAAGGATATTTCAAGTTCAATGAGGCTTTTATAAGTTCATCCCGTTTGCGCTCTTGTGATATTTGTTTCAAACCATCCCTGTACTTTAAGGCTGACTGCAGCGTTGCCGGGTCAATTTGAAAATTCAATACCAATGCAAATCGAAAGCAGCGTAAAATGCGCAGGTAGTCTTCGCTAAAACGACGATCAGGATCGCCGACGCAACGAAGTTTTTTCTGATCTAAATCCGCAATACCATTTTGAAAATCGATGATTTCTTTTTTCAACGGATCATAAAACAAAGCATTTACGGTGAAATCACGACGAACTGAATCTTCTTCGGGCCCAGAATATTCAATCTGCTCGGGACGACGACCGTCTCGGTAACCACTTTCTTTTCTAAAGGTCGCGACCTCGATACTATGTTTACCCTCAACGACAACAATGATTCCAAATTTCTTTCCGACAGCAACCGTATGATTAAACAAACGCTCGACTTCGTCTGGATGAGCGGTCGTTGCAATATCGATATCTTTTGGTTGAAGCCCCAGCAAAGCATCACGCACGCAGCCCCCCGCAAAGTACGAGGTATGGCCGGCATCGGCTAGTTTTTGAATTATCTCTATGGCTAATGGATAACTATCCACAGGAGCCAGCTTAGTTGCTACATCTTTGCTCATTTGAATTGATTATACGTCGCTAAACCTTTAATATTCAACCACGAATGAATTCCTTGGCTGACGTCGCAGACCTAATTACTGAACTCGGTTTCTCGCATTATGGCTATAGCGCAATTACTACGCCGTTGAGCTGGGACCGTTACATTCAATGGATTGAAAATAATTTTCATGGTGAAATGGATTACCTAAAACGCCATTTAGAAATTAAACGCGACCTTAAAAACATTCAATCGTCGGCGACCTCGATCATTAGCCTGGCCCATCCGTATCGTGCCCTTCAAGAAACAACAACGTTTCCGTTTAAATATCTGAAGACGGCTTTGTACGCTCAGGACGTTGACTATCATTTTTGGTTACGCCAAAAACTGGAAACCATTGTGGCACGACTTAAAGAACTTCACCCCAATGACTTTTTCATGGCATCGACGGATTCATTTCCAATTATGGAGCGCGATTTTTCATATCAAAATCGTTTAGGCTGGATTGGCCGAAACTCGTGCTTGATTCACCCAAAGGAAGGATCACTTTTCCTCTTAGGAAATATTGTTACATCCGTTGACCTGAACCGCTCCGAAGCCTTGGATCCCCTTCCCGATTTTTGCGGCACCTGCACACGCTGTATTGAGGGATGCCCCACGTCGGCCATTAACCCTGACAAAACAATCGACGCAAAGAAATGCATTTCATATTGGACGATTGAATCCAAAGCCAATCCGCCGTTAGAGCTGGCTTCTAAATTTAAAGGATTATTTTTTGGCTGTGATATTTGCCAAACCGTGTGCCCTTGGAATCAGAAAATATTAAAACGTTCGCAGCCCTACCAAAAACAGCTCGGCGAATTCAACGATGATGAATTGATTGCCGAACTGCGATTTGTTCTAAATAGCTCGGGCAAACAGTTGTTAAAGATACTTCATGGAACTCCACTGGTTCGATCGGGACAACGTGGCCTTAAACGAAATGCAATGATCGTAATTGCTAATTTAAAATTACGCACACTAGCCGATGATGTTCGACCGTATTTGGAACACGAAGATTTAAACGAAATGGCTCTGTGGTGCTTGAAAGAACTTTCAGATACCTAGTTTTTTTAGGAGCTCATCAATTTCGCTCTGTCCAAAACTCTTCTCGCCACTGGCTTTCGCGCCGACTGTTTCACGAATATCTTTACCAAACTGATTAGACACCCACTGCAACCGATCTAAAAATGTTTTACTTAATGTCGTCGCTTCAAGCTGCGTATTCGATACAAGCTTATCTACCATTTCACTGAGTGTTTCTGTGGCGTCTAGCAAAAGTGCTACACAGATCATCAAGAAATCTGGATTTCCAACAATCTGAGATGATTTGTAACCGACGGCCTTGCACAGTGCACAGTAGTCTCCGATGAAATGAATCGGGTGCGATGCTTCAGCCATTAACGCCAAGTTTTTTGCGCCTCCCATGATTCGATCGACACTGTTTCCATACACTTCAAGTTTTTTTACCTGACTCGGGTCGGATTCTACTTCCTCAAGAATGGCTAGACTTTCCGAAATTAAAGATTTGGATTCCTGTACAAATTCTTTTAAAATTGATTCATCTAAAGTCATTCTCTAAGTCTAACAAAACTCAGATGAAGAACAACAAGTAAAAGGGCAAATATGAATCATACTTCTATTCGCGTGAGTACCCTACGAGGCGACCAAAAAATTACTTTCGATGTTTACGTAAAAATTGCCGACAAGATGGTCCATTACCTTCGTCGAGGCGACAGCTTTGAGGGCGCCCGATTGAAGCGACTCAAAGAAAAAAAGTTAAAGAATCTTTATATTCTAAACGATGATGAACCTCACTATCGCAATTATTTAAAGATCAACATCGAGTCAGCGTACGATCAAAATTCTCAAAAAGATATGCAAACACGCGCTGAAATTATTCAAGGCGATCAGCAATCACACGTCGAGGAAGTTTTCGAACGCCCAGAAGACAAGCA
>DDTZ01000186.1:0-770 GCA_002344565.1 Bdellovibrionaceae bacterium UBA2351
TATACGATAAAGTGTGAAGAACCGAAGTTTCTCTCAGAAATGAGCCTCTGATTGAAATACTAACCCGCAGATATGCGGGTTTTTTATTTTCGAGCTAGGATCTCTGCTTAATCTTAGAGATAGTTAGAGCTAACCCGCAAATACTCGTCGTAGCATTGTCCAAAATCGTCTTCAAGCGCGCAAACGTTTTTAAAAATTTCATTCACATAGTGTTTGTCGTCCAAACAATTTTCGTATGAAAAACGATTAACGTGTTCGTAGTCTATTTTTGTCGAACCGGTCATGACGCTATTTTGGTACGCGACTTTTCTTTTTGATCCGTTGTAATTTCTTACAGCCGTGCCGTAATTATTTCCGGCCAAAGATAAAAGAAACTTCAAGTATAAAGCTCCAGCCAACAAATCATTCTCAAAGCTGTCTCCGCGGCGTAAGCCAATTTTAATTTTGTTTATGTCGCTACTAAGCCATTCTTTAAATGCTTCTATCTTATCCTTATTTGTAGGTTCATAATATTTGCCTAATAGATAAAACATGGCCTCAGGTGTTCCCGGAGAATGCTTTCCAGGTCCCGCCAATCCAAATTGATGTTTAAGCTCAGTCAATGCAGGTGTCGTAAACTGCATACATCCCGAGTCGCCGCCTTTCTTGTTGTGTCTGACTCGGCAAAAATAGGATTCTTTTTTGGCAACAGCAGCCAAAATTTGATAATCCACTCCAACTTTTGCAGAAATGTTAACAATTAAAGTGGCTAGTTGAGCTGGTGTAGTGTT
>DDTZ01000186.1:1064-6627 GCA_002344565.1 Bdellovibrionaceae bacterium UBA2351
TACTGATTTGTTGTTCTTTGGGCTTGTTAACATTCCTAGGTAGCGGCTTAGGAGTTACCAGGCTACGTACCTGATTACCGTTGAGAAAAAAACCTGCCGGGAACAGATCTGCACTATAATGTGTGCACACTTGGGCAAAAACACCAGAAGAAACAAACAATAACACGGCAACTGTATTCAATAATTTTGTCATGTCCCTTTAATACCATTTTGGCTCGGTTTATCCCATAAAAAGGTAGTAATTTGAAAATGAGAAATTAATGTAAAAAGGTTCGACAGTATTATTGTCTAAATAACCTAAGAATTGGCCCCTTATCGTGCGGCTGATGATCGAATAAATTATATTATATCAATGGTTTAAGTATATTAACAGAGCGCAGTTCTGAATCTAATACACAGCATTCAATGTTAGCCACCATCATTCTTCACAGTCGACATAAACGAGCCTCTACAAAAAACAACAAGGCCGCAATATAGCGGATTACGAGGGGTAAAGACGCTGTAATATTCGCTAGATATACATTGGGGCGAGGTCCGGATACTCGCCGGCAGGTATAGGAGTATTTACTTATTTGAGTGAGCACCTTGTAGCTTGAAATTTCATTACATCAGCCGCACGATAAGGGGCCAGTTCTCGAGTTTAATAGTAGAATTGTGTGCAGGCATTTCGCTTAAGGATTGGTGCATAACGTTTTAAAAATGTTGAAGGAACGTCGGTAGTGATGCCGGCTACGCCCATTTTTATAAGTTTATCCGCGGCGACGGGATCATTTACGGTCCAAGGATTAACGTCAATTTTTTGCGCTCTTAATCGTTCTACGGATCTTTTAGTTAAATCATGAAAATTGGGAGCGAATGCAATCGGGTGAAACTGTTGGATCGCGGCTTTGAAGTTAATTTTTTTCCAATCACCACGATCGACTAATAATATTCGCGGAATCGATGGTTGGTATTTCATGAACTCGGCAAGTACATCCCAATTAAAAGCACGCGCAATGATCGGTGTTTTAACCTTTACTCGGTCGATGACGTCTGAGATTTCTTTGGCCAGGTCTTCGATGGGAGCTGATTCGTTTATAAATTCCTTTTCACTTTTAATTTCTAGGTGAAGAGGTATCGTGTGCTTTGGCAGTGATTCTCTTTCTTTGACAGCCAACAAAAACTCTTCGAACGTAATCAATGCGGTGTCTTCAGGCTTTGTTACTAACCTATCTGAATAAGGAATAGCTTTTAGTTCTGCTAACGTTAGATCTTTAATAAGCGTTGGTTTCAAAATGCCAATAAAATCTGCGGGGTTTAATTTGTAGTCATGGTAAATGACAGGAACTCCGTCTTTAGTTAGATGAACGTCAAACTCGACACTGGTTGCCCCAATATCCATTGCATGAATTAATGCCGACATCGAATTTTCGCGATAGGTACCTCGGTCCCCGCGGTGGGCAGATACTTCCCAGAATACAGTGTTTGCCGCTTGGGTTGATAAACCTAAACACAAAACTAAATAGCCTATCCATCTATTGATCATAAAACGTCCTAGGGTCGGTGAGTGCAAATTTGGGGGGCGTGATGGGGTTCTCGTTAGGTCTGTGAATAGACTTAGTTTTTTTAAACACGTAGTGCTTTTTATTTGTGTGTAGGTGATTTTCTTTTAGACGAACGCCCTTTTTGGGCGTCCGCATACGATAGTGGATTTATCACCTAAACTATAGTCCTAATTCCATACCCATGTCAGGCGATAACTTCAATCTGGGAACGTGTTTGTTATGATGAGCTTTATGAATTCACAGGATTATCTCAGAAAAAAGGAAGAACTTAAAGCCCAAGGCCCAAAATATCGAACTTTGTGTAGCATATGTATTCAACCGAATTTTAGCTGCTATTGCAAACACATCAAACCTATCGATTGTTCTATCAACTTTGTAATTTTGATTCATCCGATTGAAGCCAAGCGTAGAATTGCCACCGGAAGAATGTCGCACTTATGTTTACAAGGATCACATTTAATAAAAGGACAGAACTTTACCGATCATCCAAAGATTAATGAATTGATTGCTGAGCCTGGATACCGTTCGGTAATTCTATATCCAGGAATTCAGTCGGTGAACGTGTCGCAAATTTCGGAAAACGAACGAAAAGACCTGGTATTTAGTGACAAAAAATTAAGAGTTTTTGTTATCGATGGAACATGGGCCACAGCTCGACGAATGGTTCGTCAAAGTGAAAACATAAACAAACTTCCACGTATCTGCTTTACACCGGTGAAGCCATCTAATTTTAGAGTGCGTAAACAACCAGAGTCTCATTGTTATTCTACCATCGAAGCGATTCATCATACGATTGACCTACTTGGTAATTACCAAAGTTCCGATATAGGTCCGCGCCCTCATGATCATTTGCTTGAAATATTTGACGGAATGGTGGAGCGACAGCTCAGTTTTCTAAATGAAGTAAAATTAAATTTGCGTGAAGCTAGTTATCGTCGGGAAGGACAGCTCAAAAAACGCGACCTCGACATTACTACGTAGAACTAAATACATCATTTCATGCGTACCTAAAAGTTGTTATTATGTCAGGAAACTTACCGAAAGGGCAAAAATGAAAATTTTAGCGGCGTTAGTAACATTATTATTTACAGCAAATCTATTCGCGGGCGACATGCCTAAGTTAGATAAGAAAATCGCAGAAGGTCAGCGTGCAGAAAAATGTGCCGATTGGGCACGTGGCGAAGTCAAAGGCGTATCTGATAAAAAAAAACAAGGTTCTGAATTCAAAGAAAAGTTTCAGCAGTGTCTAACGAAGAACGGTTTGCCATCGAGCTTAGCGTTTAGTGGAAAATATAAACCTTAATCCTTCAAGTTAATTTTTAATGGCCGCGAAAGTATCGGCGGCCATTAAATTTGGTTCACTTTTTACGGAGTACTTTTCTTGCTTAGCTGATCATAGCCAGGCATTGTCGACAAATCAGGAACAACTACGATCGCGATACGACGATTCGCCGCTTTACCTTCAGCAGTATCATTACTTTGCCTTGGTGAGGTGTCGCCATAGCTAGCGGCGCTTACACGTTCTGCGGGCATTCCGGCTTCGATCATTGAACGAGTTACATTAATAGCGCGTGCTGCAGCTAGTTCCCAATTTGAAGGAAAGGTTGCTGTCGCGATACGAACATTGTCCGTGTGGCCTTCAACTTGATAACGTTTTTCTGGAATGGATGTCAGTTGAGCCGTTACTTCTTTCAATGCCTCTAGACCCGCGGCTGATAGTTTTGCTGAACCAGATGGGAATAGGACGTCGGAGCCTAAACTCACAACCATTTTGCCATCGATAAACTGGACAGATAGCGCACCTGAATCCGTTAGTTTTTTAAAACGCTTTGTTAAATCTTCAAATTCTTGCAAGCGTTGTTTTTGTTCCGCTTGGCGCTGGCGCATTTCTTCCATCGCTTTTTTCATTTCGTCTAGTGAGGTTTTCAATTGGCCGCGATCTTTCGCCGTTGCCATAAGATTTTCTTGTAGTTTGTTTCTTTCTTCCGTCAAAGCCACATTTTCGTTTCTAGCTTTAGAAATCGCACCAACCGATGCTTCTAATTGTTGGTTTAAATCTTTGATTTGTTTTTCGTGTGTCGACTTCGATACACAGGCTGACATTGAAACGGCCAATGAAAGCGCAAGGGTAGTTAATTTCTTCATTCTTCCTCCTATTTTTGTCAGCTTATAGTTTTGCATACTTAGGGATTATCGCGGGCATTAAAAATGTTAATAGATAGACTTTCGACCGGCGTTATTAGTGTTTTAGTTTCGAGGTGTTATCAATCTAGTGACTTTTACTTAAGTCGAACGGTGCAACCTTGGTTTGAATTATATATAGTTGAAATGAAGGGTACTAGATATGAAAATACTTTTTTTCGACGGATATTGTTCTTTGTGTAATGAAATAGTGGATTGGGGAATATCCCATGACAAGCAAGGAACTATCAAGTTTGCTTCACTACAGGGGGAAGCAGCCAAACGAATGATTCCGCCATATGATTTGAGAGACAACGACTCTGTCATTTATTGGCGGAACGATATTGCTTATCAGCGTTCTTCCGCTATTTTACATTTTCTAGGGGATCTTGGCTGGCCATGGAAAACAGCTAAAATATTTTTTATCGTTCCAGGGCCGTTGCGTGATATCGTTTATAATTGGATTGCCCGCAATCGATATCGTTATTTCAAGAAGCGAGAAACCTGCCGAGTGCCAACACCGAATGAAAAAGCAAGACTACTATAGAAGATTGGAGTACTTGGCTGACAAAATAATAAAGTGATCGAAGCAGTAGTATTTGAGCTAGATCACCTTATTACTCTGAAAAAATTAATTTATCTAGCCGGCGTGGCGAAGCGATTCGTCAGCTGGGTTTTTTAGAGATTTTACATTGGTCATTTTGTTTGAATGGCCTAGTCTATCACCACCTAAAATAACTGCATTTAGTTCTACGGTTAAATCATGTGCTGTATTTGCTAGGCGACTGATTTCTTCACTTGTTGCCGAGATTTCTTCAGCAGAACTTGCGTTCACTTGTGCCGCTTGATCTAATTGATTCATAGCTTTGCTGATTTGTTGGATACCAGTTGTTTGTTCGGTGCTTGCGGCTGCGATCTCTGTGTTTAGGTCAGATACTTTTTTAATTGAACTTACGATATTAGTTAATACGGTTCCGCTTTGATCTGCGATTTGGCTTCCTTTCGAAATTTGACCGACTGAATCTTTGATCAAAGTTGAAATGTCACGCGCAGAAACCGCGCTCTTCTGAGCTAGGGTACGAACGGCTTCCGCGACAACTGCGAAGCCTTTACCTTGCTCACCGGCACGTGCAGCTTCAACCGCGGCATTCAAGGCTAACAAATTGGTTTGGAATGAAATATCATCGATCACAGAAATGATCTCTTCGATTTTCTTCGAGGATACTGAAATCTCATTCATTGCAAGAATTAAAGATTTTATTTCTTGCTCTCCGTTTTCGGCCGCTTCTTTAGACGACTTTGATAGTTCGGCCGCCTGACGGGCGTTGTTAGAATTCAATTGAACCATAGACGTTAACTCTTCAAGTGATGCGACCGTTTCTTCAAGTGATGCTGCAGACTCTGTCGAAGACTGAGATAATCCAGCACCAGCTGCATTTAGTTGTCCTACAGCAGACGCAACGCTTAAGCTTGCCGTATTAATTTGTTCTGCAATTGAAGTTACTGAATTAGAAACACTAGACGCTACCCAAATTAATATGCCAAAGATACCGAAAGCGCTACATAATGTGATCACCCAAAGCCACTTTATAACATCAGCTCTAGTTTGTTCCGCATCCAAGCTTTCCGCGACAGACGCGCCGTCATAGAGTTGGCTGACTTCCAAATTAAAATCGCGAACTTGATTGCTGAGCACATCGAAACGGCCATTTAGCATTTCTAACGCTTGGGCATGTTTTTCTGGTTCATTGCTTTTTAATAGTTCTCTGATTGAAGACATTAGTTTTAGGAACTCAGGTATTTGGCCTTTTACCTTATCGTGAACCGCAGCTTCCCCA
>DDTZ01000053.1 GCA_002344565.1 Bdellovibrionaceae bacterium UBA2351
GCCCCACCTGCACAGCGGTTGAAATAATTAAACTCTTTAATTGATAACCAGTTAACGACGGTGCTTCTCTTAACGCAAGAGCCGCAATACCCGAAACAAATGGGGCTGCCATCGATGTTCCGGACATAGAGCCAAACATGTTTCCAGGTAGTGATGAGTAGATATAAACACCCGGACTCGCGACGTGGACATTACCAACACCGTAGTTTGAAAAGGATGCTAATCTATCCGTATCACTAGAAGCGGCAATACTGATGTTACTTGGTACTACATAGTTAGCTGGATACATTTCAGAAGAGTCATTGTTTTTCGAACTATTACCCGCCGCTGAAACGATCAATACCTTCTGATTATAAGCATACGAGAGTGCCTCTAAAAGTGCACTGGAATAACCAGGACCACCCCATGAATTATTGATGACCTTTGCACCGTTATTAACGGCATAGTAAATAGCTTTTACCGCATTTGACGTGGAGCCCGCACCCTGTTTATCCAGAAACTTCAAAGGCATAATTCTGATTTTTGATTGATCCAACTGCGGCGAGAACACATCTAGTCCCGCCCCGACAACAATACCCGCCACGTGCGTGCCGTGCCCTTCATCATCTGCGTACGCCGGTGAATTCGTGATAAAATTCCAACCGTTGATATCATCGATATACCCATTCTGGTCATCATCGACACCATTGCCAGGAATTTCTTTTGGATTTGCCCATAGCGCATTCGTTCGTGTGAATAAATTATGAGAGCCATCTACGCCGGTATCGATAATAGCAACAATCGGGCGATTACTGGCCGAGTATGCCGACGACAATGACCAGGCTTGCTCGACTCGAACAGCTGCATAGTTTTGCGAATACGTTAACGAAGACTGCGCTTGCACATCATCCATTGATAGGCGATCGACCACTTCACCGGGACGAGCCTCGTCTAATTTTTCTAAAACGTAATTTGGCTCAACAAACAATACTTCAGGATCATTTTTGATTTCATCAACCGCTGACTCCTGACCAGGTTTCACTGAAAAATGAAGCATATTCATCTCAGGGAATGCCGCTTTCAAATTTACTTTGCTTTGGATTTTACTAATGACTTGGGAAGACCCCATGTCGACGCGGTACTTAATTAAGTACTCACCTGGTACAACTTTCGGAGCTTGCGCGAAAGTTGATAACGAAATAAGCAGCATACTTAATATAGGCAACAGATAACGTTCCGATATTCCACTTACAGTCACAAAGCCTCCAAAATATGTCCTTAAATTGATCGGACATAGGTCCTGAACCCTTTAGAGCTTTTGTGAGGCAACCAAAATTAAACGCCTCATTCTAGAACATCTGAACAGAACTCAGCCTAAACAGAAAGAGTCGAGTCACTTAAACAAGTGTTCCAATTTAAAACGGGATATTATTTTTGCTTTTCCGCAATTACCATAAACATATCACCTGTATTAAATGCTAAACGTTTTCTTGTAAAAGAATTCAATGGAGTCTGAATTCCAATCCTTTTCAAAAAATAATTTACAGACAGTGCCTTTTTATAAAATATGATGTCTTTTATTTCAAAACCAACCGATCTCAGCAAATTAGCCAGAGTTAATGGAGAAAAATGTACTAGGTGAAACCTCATCAACCATGGATAGTTCTTTCCTAAAACACGGGCAAAAACTGAATGAATATCATGCGTAGTGATCGCAATGTGGCCACCAATCTTTAAGGCATCATATGCTTTTTCAATACTTAATTTAGGATCAAATAAATGCTCTATAACATCCCAAATCGTTACAATATCAAATTCACCTTTTGGCAACTCATGCTTTTCTAAAGTTCCTTGATAAACAAGACAACCAACTTTCGACCGCGCATATTCAGCCGCCCAAGTCGAAGGCTCAATTCCTACTACATCAAAGTTTTGTTTTTTTGCTTCGTTCAAAAATATACCAGCGTAACATCCAACATCTAGCAGTCGCCCTTTCGTCACATATTTTTTAATTTCGTCCAAATGCTCTTGGAACATTAAAGCCCGTTCCTCCCAAGATGCTAAATAATCTTCATCTACTACTTCCGCACAAAGTTGATCTAAGGCATCATCTATTGGACTCATATACAACACATGGCAGCTTAAACATTCGTACATATCATGATATTTACCGTATCCAGTATTTGTTCCTACGTAGTCTTTGCTGCTCGCTTTTGAGCTGTCTAAAGTAGAATAAAATTTTATTTTACGTTGTTTACTTTGGCAGGCAGGACAGTTTTCCCGATAAAAAAAAGAATTTGTCATATAAATGGTGGCTCCTTTTTTTTAGTTTTTTTATAAAAATAGGGAATTAAAAATGAAACAAGTAATGCAGCTACGATATATATATAATATGGTAAAAGGCTATTAAAATCCTTAGGCTGGCCAGATAAGACAACCAGTTTGCTACCTAAATAAGTATAAAAGACTGAGGCTGGTAAAATTCCAATAAAAGTAGACATTACAAAATCGACATCTGATACTTTCGTCACTCCCAAACATAAATTTGCAACTGGAAGCGGAATGAACGGAAAAATGCGGATTTGAATTAAAGGAACCAGCTTGCCGTACATCAAAACATCGTTTAGCTTCGTTATGCTTCTTTTAAAACAATTCTCCATTAATTCTTTTCCTAAATATCGAGATAATCTAAAGGCTAAAAATGAACCTACTGCCGTGCTAAAGTATACTATGAAAAAACCGTAAAAAAATCCGAACAACCATCCCGACAGTAATTTTGTAATAACACCCAGAGGAAAATTGAGAAAACAAATCAATATAGACCAAGCAATAAAAGCAGGAAGACAATACGAACTTCCTTTGACGTTCTCAACTGAATCAATTATTCTCTGATTTGTAATTTGAGATGCATAAATCAAAGCTATTACTGAAATAATAACAAAGACAATGATTCCCAGACGTTTAAACATTTGCCTAGTTAAACAAACCCGCCATCTTGCTGCAAGTTAATTCCCGAAGCTAAATTATGATACATACCAAAGTTTTATATAGCCTGTTTATACTCTAAAGTCGTGTATTTACGTTCGTTTATATGAGAGGATATTTTCATGTTAAAGCGAATCACTGATATCTTTCTGCGCGGCCTTGTTACACTCCTTCCTATCGTAATTACCTTCTATCTGATTTATGCCGGAGTTATGATTTTAGAAAATCTGTTAGGTCAGTTTTTCCGAGATGT
>DDTZ01000025.1 GCA_002344565.1 Bdellovibrionaceae bacterium UBA2351
TACCCCAAATACAGAGGAGTGCCTTTTTAGGCTGGCAGGAGTTGGTGACAAAACATTAATTAGCCGCCACTGATCGCTGATTCGCCTGCCAGTTGGCCGGCTGATTCGCAAGATCCAGATTAGGCACTTCAGAATCCTCTACAGAACCCGCAAGCTCATCTTTCTCTGCAGATTCCGACACGATTTTAACTTTGCGAGCTGCGCGTGGTTTTGCAGTGCCGGCCGAAGCGCGAATTTCTGCCGTAGTTGGGATCAGTCCCGAGGCCATTAACATCTGCGTACGTTCTTCTATCAACTTTCTAACTTTTGCGCGAGGCACACCATATTCATCCGCACGATTGACGATTTCATCTAGAGCCGCACGAGCGTGATCTTGTTGTTCTTTTGCCAATTCTAGCGATAATTTCGCCGCTTCAACCTGAGCACGAGCTTTTTCGAAATCGATTGAGGCCACATCAGCTTCTTGGATTAGTTTCATTAAATCAGACATAGAAAATCTCCTTTACATTTACATATAATTTACATATCGTAAATGAGCAAGGTTTTTCTGAGGCCTAGACCAATAAGTGGGGCTACGCCCCACAGACTTACTTCTTTAGTTCAACGACAACGGGACAGTGATCGGACCCAAATATATCATTGCGGTGATACGAGTTTTTTAATCGACCTTTGAATTCTTCATTCGTCATAAAATAATCTAAACGCCAACCTACATTTTTCTCGCGCACACCGGGACGATAACTCCACCAGGTATAGTGCCCGCCTTCCTTTTGGAATTCACGAAAGGCGTCAACATAGCCTGTTTTAATAAACTGATCCATCCACGCACGCTCTTCTGGTAAAAATCCCGCGTTCTTTTTGTTCGACTTTGGATTTTTCAAATCAATTTCTTGATGAGCGATATTCCAGTCCGCGCACATGATTACGTTTTCACCCTTTTTACGAAGCGATTCCGCTTTCTTTAAAAACTTATTACAAAAATCCAATTTAAACGGCAGACGAGTATGCTCCCGCTGACTATTTGGAAAATAGGAATTGATCAATGTAAATTTGGGGTACTTTACAATAATGACTCGGCCTTCTTTGTCGATATCTTTATCGCCAATCCCGATTTGCACCTCAACGGGTTCTTTCTTCGAAAAAATCGCCGTTCCACTGTAACCCGGCTTCTGCGCGGGATTCCAGATCGCATGATACTTAAACGGATTTTTAAAATTGTCCTCGAGCTGATCTGGATGCGCCTTGATTTCCTGGACACAAACAATATCAGCCGCTTCATCTTCAAACCATTTTAGAAATCCACCCTTACCACAGGCGCGGATTCCATTTACATTCCAGCTTACTAATTTCATATAGGCTTAGTGTATTTAGCGAGCGTCAGAAACGCAAATCAAAACACCGCCGCGTGCCTGCCAGTGCGTTTCAAAGTCCTTGAGTTTTAGCACATTATCTTTACCTTCACGCGCTTCCCAGGGATCCATTAGCGTAATCCGATTTTGATCGATATGTTTCACCAAACTATAGTGCCCAGAATCTTCATACCACCAAGTGACAAAAAGTACAGAGGCCTGTGAAAACCGACTATATACATCCTTCAGAGTTGAATTACGCTGAAACACAACCTGGAATCCATGCTTCCGAGCTAGATCCGCTACGCTAACAGGATCGGTGTATCCGGTCGCTAATGTTCCAAGCTCCTCTGCAAACTGAATTTCCCCTGGCGAATCCTTACGAAAATACCGAAACATCGAATCAAAGCACGCCGCCCCACAGGTGAAATCTAAAGACTGCGGAACCTGAGGAAACGTCATTGCGGAAACTTCGACTTTGTTTTCTGATTTTAAAATTAAATGGACAATCCCCACAAATACAATCGACAAAACTAAATGCGGCAGACTCACTAATTCCCGAAATAGAAAGGCTTCCATCGGCTGAATGACAATCGAAGAAATCAAGGTCGGAAATTCTGCCGTTGCGATGTCCGCATGCTCGTACAATCGCATCGTCGCATAGTAGGCACCAAACATCCCTATCCCCGAAACAAAGCAAACGATCAGGGATGCCACAGTCCACGCAGATGAAACCTCCAAATTTTGATTTGGAATCTGAAATACATACTGTACCAATCCATAGCCAATCAAGGCCAATGATGGCGTCAGCACTGTGATCGCTTCATTTTCTTCCGTCATACTTTTCTTGATATAGAAATAACCAAAGCATAAAAGGAAACATCCAATACCAAGCGTAGCAAGACCAATGATCCAATTCGATTCCGCATGCAGAGTCATGGTATAGATAACTAAAACGATAATCGATACGACCGACAATAACTTAGCCCGTGCGGACGAGCGCTGCCCTACCCACGCCCCCAAAATCACCAGCAAAGGCACATCGATATTAGACAACACCGCAATGGTCGAAGCCGACAACCAATTGTAACTCATCGAAAAAAACGTCAGCGCCAAACCCGCAATCAACGCACGAAATATTTGAGTCGAAATAGATTTAGGTTTCAAAGATAGATTTTTAAAAAATGACCAACCGATAACTAGCACCAAACACCCAAGCCCACGCACAACTAAACTTTCCGACAAAGGAATTTTCAAATCTGCAAGAAACCGGATCGCTAAACCAGTAACAGAAAGACTTAAAACTAAAACGAATGACCATGCATAGAAAACAAAATTCAAGGAACACCTCACTATCGATGATGTACTCGGTGTGAGGAAGAAATAAAATTGATGATTTCAGAACAGAATTGATGAGAAATATAGAATGGAAACAGCAGAGGATTCGGTTGCCTGGGCCCAATGCCGGATTGCCCGACTGCCGCGCTGAATTGCAAAAAGTCAGCAGCTGACTTTTTTACTATCTGTCATTGCCTTGACTTTTTTTGCTACGCCTTCGATGACATAGTCTAGCGCTTGCGTGCGGATTCTGTACTTCGGCCAGACGGCTACGATTTTGTAATCAGCGTCCCAGGCCCGTGGGATGTAGGATTCGATTTCGTTGCGGTGACTATAGGCTAGGAAATCGGGTAACAGTGTCCATGTTTGACTATGTTTTAAAGACTCGATCGCGACGTCATAGCTGTCGAACATATTTATTATCTTCGGCTGAAACCTTAATTTTTGAAATGCGGGATGGTTTTCGCAGTTTTCAATTCCTTGAGCCGCTAACGCGGCAATACTGGGATAGCGCTCTAGATCTTCTATTCTACGGTCTTTTAAAAACGGATGCTTTTTTCCAAAACAAAACACCAGTTTTCCCTGATGCAAAACTTCCTGTTCGTGATTGGGTCCCGTTTGCGGCGAAAAACAAATTCCCAGATCAATTTCGCCGGCACTCACTCGGGATATGACTTCCCCTGATCGCAACGAATGAAGCGTCCCTGTTAATGCCCCATGCTCGGCCTGAATACCCATCCAAACAGGCGCCAGGAATTCCGAGCACAGTGTATGAGTCGCGGCCATTCTGTAATGACCCCGCATTGATGATTGTTCAGACGAGATTTCTTCACGAATACGCCCCGCCTCCGATAACAAGAACTCAGCGCGATCGAGTAGTAACTTTCCATGTTGAGTGAGCTTAATTTGTCGACCTTGCTTTTCAAACAGCACACGACCGAACTCGTCTTCGAGGGCTGCGATACTATGACTGATGGCGCTTGGGGAAATATTTAAAAACCGGGCCGCTTGTCCGATGTGTTGGCGTCGTGCGGTTTCTACAAAATATTGAAGTTGATCAAATTTCATTATGGTCTCCCCGGCAAGGATATCCCCGCCACCTGCTGGCCTTTGTATCAATCATTCATATTTTTTCAACAAAAAATATGAAAATTGATCATTTTTATTCATTTATAATTTGAGGTAGGTTCCCATTCAGAAACGGGGGTCTATCCATGAACATCACATCCTTTAACCAAGCCGAGTTTAAATCTGCCTACGGTATTTTATGCCATTCCGTACCTAAATTAGGTCCATCGGATGCTTTAAAACCCACATTCTGCCTAATTAAACCAGGTGATCAAACGACCCCACACGCACATTTTGAACCGGAGTTTTTTTTCATTATTCGCGGTCAAGGAATCATGACAATTGGTGAAAATTCACGATCAATTCAAGCCGGTGATCTGGTCAAAATCCCATCATTCACCCAGCACCAATTGACAAATACCGAAAATGAATCGTTAGAATTTTTATCTGTTTATACCGAAAGTTTGGACGTTCCCGATCTACCTGAACGCGTATTAATTACAGCAGCTCCGCCAACGCCGAACGGTCCTCTTCACTTAGGCCATATCAGCGGCCCTTACCTGGCTGCCGATATAGTGGCTCGTTATTTAAAACTTAAGCATGTCGATGTCGTTACTCACAGTGGTACTGACGATCATCAAAACTACGTATCCGAAAAAGCGCACTCTTTAAACACAACCACTGAGGAGTTTAGATGCGGTCATCGCGCGCGCATTCAGCGTGGCTTAATGAATATGGATATTTCATTTGATGAATTTATCGAGCCAGCTACCGACTATATTTATCAAACTAAAATCCAAGATTTCTTCGGTCGCGCGGTAAAATCGAAAGTTATCCAAAAAGATATTCTTTCCATTCCTCATTGTGAATCGTGTGACTTAAACTTGGTGGATGTCCATGCGGATGGCACCTGCCCGATTTGCCAATCTCCAAGTCGTGGCGGTTGCGAGTCCTGCGGGATCGTTGTAATGCCTAATGAACTACTGAATGTTCATTGCGGTCGCTGTGGCCAGCTAGCGAGTACTCAACCGACCGAAGTTTACACCTTTAATTTAAGTCAGCATTTACCTTTAATTTTGGATAATCTGAAACAACTGCCTTTATCGTTGCGATTAAAAAGGTTAATATCAGGCATCCAGCAGCAACCTAATTTAAAAGTGCTTGTGGCCTACGCCTCAAAAGAGGCCGATGGAATTAAAGTCGCCGATCAGACTTTGCACGTATGGTTTGAAATGGCCGCACATTACGAATCGCACGCAACGCAATCAAAGCATTGGATTCACAGCTTTGGTTTTGACAATAGTTTTCACTATCTAATGTACATCCCCGCTTTACTGCGGGCGATGAATCCACAGGCGCGTTTGCCCGATGCCGTGTTGACGAACGAGTTCCTGTTACTAGACGGAGCCAAATTTTCAACCAGTCGAGGGCATGCGATCTGGGCGGACGAATTCGAAGGCAATACAGAACATGTTCGCCTGTACCTGACTCAGATTCGCCCAAGCGAACACACAACTGATTTTTCTATGAATGCATTTAATGCCTTCTCTGAGGATTTAAAAATGAAACTCGATAAACTATTTAAACAACTAAATGAGCTATGTGATATTAGAGCCGGAAAACCGAATGAACGGACGCTCTTTCAAATTCAAAAATTCACTCGTGATTTAGACTTGGCATTTAGTCAAAATGATCTGCGTGGTGCAGCCCAATTGATTTTGGGCTTTTTAGATTCAGTGGTCTATGTTCAAGAGGATAGCATTAACTTTTCCGCAAAAGCCACGGCCCTTGCTCAAGGCCTATCACCGTTCATGCCGGAGACAGCGAAACGCATACTTTCTTTAGAAACTAATATGCCGACGACGTTAAAATCTCCAACTATCGAACACGGTGCTCTATGAAAAATGTAGAATTTGATATAGCTATTATTGGCGCCGGTTGTATCGGCAGCAGCATCGGTTTTGAGATCGCTCGTCGTGGTTATAGAAATAGTGTGATTATCGATAGTGGTCGCAAGCACTTAAGCGCCACAGCCAGTTCGGGCGGCATGCTGCGCGTGTTTCATGAAAATATCGAGCATGTGCAATTAGCATTGAACAATTTCGCCTTATTAAAAAAATACCAAGACCGCGGCATCATCCAGGAAAAGAATCAGCCGAACGGTCATTTGTACTTCTTTAACTCAAGACGATTTCCACATTACACCGCTAATTTTCAGAAAATGGAATCAGCCGGGTACGCATTTGAAATTCTAACGCCATCGATGGGCCGTGCGAAATTTCCTCAGTTCCACTGGAACGATGACGAGTGGGCGGTGCACGAACCACTGGGCACGCACCTTTCGCCTACGGAATTTTCAAATGATTTGCTGGCTTCAAGCCAACAGAGCGGCCTAAGTATTTTAGACGATTTTGAAGTGGATCGCATTTGCCATTTCCGTGGTCAGTACAAAATTTTTTCACAGAAGTCTGGCATCATGGCAAAAACAGTAATTCTAGCTGGAGGCGCGCGACTGTTACCACACCTGACAGATCTAGGAATTTCACACTCATTGAAATCACAGAGTCTAAAGGTCTACCACGCAAAGAAAAAAAATAGCTTTCTGACTTTGCCTAATTATTTTGATCGCGAAACATTAGATTTCGCACGTTTCGGCCCTGGTAGCCATTTGATTCTAGGCAATCCAGAATCCAGACGCATGAATGAAAAATACTGGACTGGCGAACTCACAGAAATCAGTGCCGAGGACTGTTATTCACCTAACCGCCTTGGATTTGCCGGTTTCCTGATGGGACAACCCCGCATGATGCTAGCGACGGGCTGGGGTGGAACCGCATTTAAATTTTCACTCGAAATTGGACAACGAATTGGTCGTGCTTTAGAGAACGGACAAAATGAAAGGAGTTTACTCCATGCTTAAAACAAATAGAAAAACATTAGCGGTCATTGGCGCTGGTCCAAAAGGCATCGCGACCGCCGTGAAAGCCAAAGTTCTAGAAGAATTCGGCTTACCGGTGGATCAAATCATCTTAATTGAAAAACACAGCGTAGCTGCTAACTGGTCTGGTGAATTTGGTTACACGAATGGTGAAATGAAATTAGGAACGTCGCCTGAAAAAGACGTCGTCTTTCCTATGGAAACCGATGTCGCGGACAAGCATCTTAACGAACGCATAAAACAGCGCCTGATGCATTTCACATGGATTTCGTACCTAGTTCAAACAAATCGTTTTTCTGATTGGGTGGATCGCGGGCGACCGGCACCCTGCCATATTTCGTGGACTAATTATTTGCGTTGGGTATCAGCACAACTAGTGCCCCAGGTTTCGATTGTTTCGGCAGAGGTTTTGAAAATTGATTTGAATGCGATAAAAGGGAAATGGGAATTGAGCTTAATCAACACGGACGGCAATGCCGATCATTACACATTACACGCAGATCGCCTGATGTTAACAGGTCCTGGACAAACACGTATGGATTTTTTAATCGGTCAACCAATGCCCGAAAAAACATACGATTTAGAATCGTTCTGGGCCGCAATGAAAAACAAAACCTTTCAGAGCACGGGCCGACTAGCCATCGTTGGCGCGGGTGAAAATGCGGCCTCGGCGTTACTTGCATTATCGCAGTATGCCCCAGATATGCGCGTGGATATTATTTCTCCGAAAGGGTTTATTTCGACGCGTGCGGAAAGTTACTACGAAAATCAAATGTACAGTCAGCCTGAACGCAATGAATGGGACAAACTGCAAGTCAAAGATCGCATCGATTTCATCGAGCGTACTGATTTAGGCGTGTTTTCGACGCACGCAATGAGTATTTTGAATGAACAGATTCGTCATAAAATTATTCCTGGTCGAGTGATTAGCCTGGAAACCAAAAATGGCACGCTCTCTCTAAAGCTATTGTACGGCGTGAAAGAATCAGAACGTGTATATGATCAGGTTATTTTAGCCAGCGGCTTTGATCAGATAGCGACGTTAAGACAATTCTTATCGCCGAGGGCTCTTCAGCATTTAGAACACGCATTAGGTGAACCGCTGACTCATACGAAAATAGCGGAATCAATTCAGCCCGACTTATCTGTCGGCGGTTTGTTTCCGACGTTGCATCTACCGATGTTAGCGGGGCTAATGCAAGGACCGGGGTTCGCAAATCTATCATGCTTAGGTCGCCTGTCTGATCGTATCGTGACGTTGCCAACACTTGAGCGTTTACAACAAGTCCAACCCAAGCCGCAGCGATTGACGTTGATGGACGGAACGTTATGAAACAAAAGATTCACTTCGCAAGCGACGATAGTACTGGCGAGATTGAAAAATTGCGTAAACAAGAATACGCAAAAGCGAGTGGGTATTCTTTAGATTTGAATACGCTTCGCTGGAGTATATCCGACAGTCAAAGCTTTGTCATGGTCGCTAAAGACGACCATACTATTATTTCCACTATGCGTGGGGAAATAATTGCGGATGCATCGCTTTTGGAAAAAAAATTAGAATGTCCTTGGGATTTCCCAATGCCTTTACAGCTACCCACAATGTTGTTAAGTCGTGCGGCTACGGCCAAGTCTCACCAATCCCAAGGACTCAACTTGATTTTAAGGCTTCAGTTTTTAAAACTTGCCCAGCACTACCAAATACCGACGGTGATTGGTACTTTTGTCAGCGGATCACCAAGACAAAATACGCTACTTGAAATGGGTTATCGTTTTTTTGAAAATACACTGGGTTGGCAGCAATCGACGTATCGATCTCACCGCCCAGTGATCGTAGCGGCACTAGACATGAAAACAAACGGTGAACGCGCTATTAACTATTGCTTAGAAAAATTAGGGGAACGACCTAAATACGAATTAACAGAAACCGTACCTGAACTTCGTTACGTGAGGAATTTATGAACGCAACTGGATCTTACCAATTTGAATTATTAGAAGGCCGAAACCATGAAGCTAATATGTTGGCCGAACGCGCGCAGATGCGGCTTGATGGATTTACCGATCTACTCAAACGACACGGCTTTCCTGAACAGGGTCGCGCCCTTGAGGTCGGCACCGCACAGGGTATAAGGGCCCGTCTAATGGCCGAACATTTTCCAAACACACACATCACCGCGATCGATCGCAGTGACGAGCTTATTGCCAATATATCCTCGTACGCCAATCTTAGTTTTCAACACGCCGACCTTTACGCATTGCCCTTCCCTGATGAACATTTTGATTTCGTTTATGCTAGGCTTGTATTCATGCATCTAACCAATCCCATTAAGGCAATCGCAAGTCTTAGGCGAGTGTTAAAACCTGGTGGTCGATTGCTGATTGAGGACGCCGATCGTGATTGCATGTTCTTCGAACCGGCACCCGCTTCCTTCTCCAAATTTTGGGAAAAGGTTCAACAGGGTCAACGTCGTTTAGGCGGTGATCCTAACGTCGGCAGAAAACTTGCTCCGTATTTAAAAGAATCTGGTTTTTCTAATATTACAACCGAGGTTCAACCCATCTTGGGCGGCGGTCCTGAAATAGAATTCTTGGTCCGAACACTCATGCCAAGTTTAAACATCTATCTAGATCCAAAAGACCGTTCCGACGGACACACCGCTATTAACGATCTATACACACTGTCGCAAAATCCTAATGCTAGTTTTTATCATTTCTGGTTTGTCGTTAGTGGGGGCAAAGTATGAACGCCGTTGAAGAAATTAAAATGAAGCCTTTCAATTTTGGAACACGGAACGAACCCATCCAACATTTGGGCATTGGCGCACAAACGGATAATAGCGATATCCAAATTGGTATCTGGGAAAGCGGCCCTGGCCTACTGAACCTAGACTTTCAATGGTCTGAAACCGTGTATATTTTAGAAGGCCGCGCCGAAGTGGAAAACATGGTTACCGGGGACCGTATTGAGATCAATCCCGGCATGATGCTTCTTTTTGAAGCGGGTTCGCGCTGGCAATGGCGCATTCCATGGCGCCTGAAAAAGGTGTTCACCATCATTGACCGCTAAAAGGAGATCGGCTTAAAATCGCTCGTTATGTCTAACGAGCCAATCGAGCTTCAATCCATTAGCTTAGTCCTTGATGAGCCTTCGCTGCTCAAAGGCGCGAGTGTATCAAGTTTGCTTCCGGTAGCGCCACTGAATTACAAACTCATCGGACCTTCCAAGAATATCGAGACATCTGCATCGCATTTAAGCTTCATGCCGGAAGTTTTTGTTCGCAGACTATCGGCCTACTCCAAATATGAGTTTGTGATTGTGAATCAATTGTACCGAATGGTAGAAATGATTCGCTATAACTTCAGCAACGGGGCCCAGGTCACCGCAAAAGAAATTCTGCGCCTATCCATTCATAAGTATGTACCGGAAGAATTTCTACCTCAGCTAAAATCCTCGCCCTGGCACCTTGATAGTGTTTCACTGAAACCGTGGCCATTGACTCAAACCGATGCGGGTCCTGAAGTCAGACCCACCGAAGATATCATGCAGGCGCTACTCAATCGTATTATCTCTGCCCATAGGCAGAAACGATTATCACTATTTATACAAACCCACAGTCAATCGACAAAGAGCTTACCCATTCACGCAATTGATTTTGAGCCTGACAGTGAATTAGAATGGAGTGTTGAATTTAATGAACGCAAGGGCTTTAAAACTGAATTCAAATTAGTTTCCCATCGCAATCGTCGATTCTACTTTTACGATTCATTCGCCTTTGAACCAGAAAATGCGGTAATTATCGTTCACCCCTGGAAGACGGAATTCAGTCAACTGCAAGAACGATTGTCTTTTATATCGGACACATTGATGCTCGACACCAGTAACGGAATGCCTGCGTTTGAATTAAAGTCAGAAACAAAGACTAAAGACATTATCACCTACTTGCGAAGCCGCGCCGTTCCTGTCAAAATTGCGGGTGACTCCCAGGCGATAGCCGCGCACAAAAGCCAAACGGAAATTCATTTTAATGATAGCGGGCATTTTACGATTCAGCACGAGGCTCGCGTTCCTGGGCAAAAAAATATCACCCGTCCTGGTTGGTCCCCGTTAGCGGCGCACTATCTGATGTGTTTATCCCAAGGCCTAACCTA
>DDTZ01000105.1 GCA_002344565.1 Bdellovibrionaceae bacterium UBA2351
ATAGAAACCACGGCACATGCGCACCGGATCTTTGCTTTTAAAATTGATTCTAAAGTGTGAGCGTCTCCACTTTGTCATATAGGTTTGCGCAAATGACTGCATAGGAACAATTAAATCCAAAGCATCGACGCCCATTCCAGTCGCTAACGCAAATTCACCTGGTGAGCGAAATATATACGGTAGCGCCGTAGGCATATTTATACCTACACCACGAGCCGTTCCAAATCGTTCGACCTGTTTTTCATTTCTCCAGTTTAACCAACCTACTTTTACACCGGCGTATGATGGCAGAGCATAAGTGAATGCCTTATGAAATCGCTCCTGAATCACGAAAAACTCAAGGTACGAATCGCCTGTTTGCTCATTCCTAAAATATCCGATTCCAAGGGCCCAGTTCAGCATTAAACCTGTCTTTTTCAGGCCCATTCCGATAGCTCCATTCAGAGCTAAAGATTGGCCCTTGACGTTAACATCACTAATTAGACGGGATGATCTCCATAACTCGGCTTCAACTTTTTTGATAAGCTCTTGTAGTTCCTCTTTACCAAGTTCAACGAGCTGTTCGTTATCGTTTAGTTTAATATTTGGAGACTTATCTCGCTTAAAGAATTTAATTACACGGCCTTTAATAACCGCATAGCGACCTAGAAATTTGGACTGGCCTTCCTTATCCATCTTTTCTATAATGCCGGCCAAAATCGAATTTCTTCTTTTATAGAACTGCTCCATTTCGGCTCGAGACAGGGAGTTAAACTCCGCTAACATTTCAGGATCGGTAGGTAGGGGACTAATTTTGTAACGTTGGCCGCTCTCAGTAATAGCTTCCGTTTCAGTAAAACGAACCGTGCCTTCTTGCCAAACTCTTTCGATCTGAATGTCGTCTTTTGTAACGACCGTATCTATATTTTCTTGAGATAAATTAGCATCTTGAGAATTTTCTGCCGAATGCGCAGAAATAGAAAACAAGTTTCCAACTACAGCCATGATCAACAGTACGCACAGGAGCTTCAATTTTTTTGCTTTCATAATCGCCGAACCTAAAATGCGAAAGCCATACCAAGATTAGAACTGGTTATTTAAGTTATAAAAGATTCTGCTGTAGGCAACCATTACACTACTATGAGTGACCAGGAAAAATTTTCAAAAGTCGGCGTCATTGACGTTATATTGGTTTTAAGTTCTAATTGCTGAATGGTTCGTAAACTCATCTTCGTCCTAATGTTGCTCGCTATCTGTATTTTGTCTCTTGTCTACTTTCCATACATGAAGTTTTACGACTCAGCGTTGATCAATACTAAAATGCTGGTCATTGAAAAAAATATTCCGGAACTTGAAGACCTTGATTCCTACCTACAAAACAAAGAAAGCGCCTTTCCCAATTTACGTAAAGGCTTAGGTAAATCGATTACATGGAACGATCCAAAAAACAAACAACAAACTGAATACGCGTTTATCTATATGCCGGGATTTACGGCTACCCGAAAAGAAATCGCGCCGGTCGTTGAAAATCTGGCGACGCAATTTAAGGCTAACTCGTTTTTCTCTCGCTTGCCTAGCCATGGTGAGGAAGCTAACGACTATTCAAACGCTCGTACCGAAGAGTTTTTCGAAACCGCAATGGAAGCCGTCACTATTGGTAACAAATTAGGTAAAAAACCGATCTTTATTGGTTTATCGACTGGTGCGACAGTTCTGCAATACGTGCTAAACAAAACCCAACAAGGATTTGCATTCGTGGGAATGTCACCGGCATTCTACACAGGCTCTCATTACATGAACGTCAGCTTAAATCCATGGTTAGGGCACTCACTTGTTAAACTAATTGTCGGAGACCAATATAAATGGGTAGGAAAATTTAAAGATCAAGATCTGTACTGGAACACGACCTACAACACAGACATCATTCCACATATTACGCGTGTCTTTCAAATTGCAAGCAACGAAGATTACACAAAACTAAAGATCCCCTATTTTCTTTTATATAACCCTAAGGATACCGTAGCCGATCCCGCGTTAATGTTAGAGAAATGGGAACAAGCTAATAATCCTATGAATAAGTCAATGTCGCTGGAGAGTCGAGATTCTCATGTAATTGTCGGGGATATTACGTCACCAGAAAATACCGATAAGGTTGTAAACGAAATTGCTCAATGGATCCAAAGTCTCCATTGAGCTTTAATATGATAATTAATTTTAGTTAGTGATATTGGCCGCTTCCATCGAAATAGCAAGCGATCCAATTTTTGATGTCCAACCGTAAACATTTTCCAATGGGCATCCTTCTGGTCTAATCTCAAGGTCACTGACGCAAAGTCTTTTATAGATCGCTCCGGGGCTATTTAAACTTTCCGTAGAATCTTTCTCGCTATGAGTTCTTAAGAATCCACCGGCAAGTTCGCCTCCAATCATGTAGATAACGGGTTCAGCGACAACACCATCCGTTTCTACGATTGAAGGGATACCTTCTTGGATAATGACTTCCTCGACATCACGACCGCCTTTTGCAGCTTTCATTTTTTTGCGGGCTTTGTATGTCCACTCTAAAATTTCCGCTGCTGACTGAACGCGAATAACTGCCAAACCGTATGTACCCGCATTGTTTTTAACAAAGGCGAACGGCTTTTGGTTAATTCCGCGTTTTTGGTAATCAACTTCAAGATCCTTTAGAAATTTGTCTACGGCCTGAGACAATTCTTTGCGGCTGTCTTCAGAATTAATATCGAAATGTGGGAAATACTCTGTCTTAACTTGAAAAACAAAGGGATCGATTCCGGCAACATCCGCAAATTCACCAACGAGTTCATTATAATACTTGAAGTAATTACTTTTTTTACGCTGGTACCAGCCTAATTCACGTGGTGGATTAATCGGCAACTGAATTGTCTTTGCCCAATCAGCATGCGCTTCTGAAAAGTCGTTATTACTAACGATTAACTGAGGATTAAATTCTTTATATAAAGGCGAATCACCCCAGGCTGATTCGACCAACACATTGTGACCACTAGCGCTTTTAATTGTCATAGGCTCTGGCAATTGCGTTCCAAATCCTATGCGAACTTTTTTTCCACCGCTTTCAATCAAGTCTTTAATTGTCGCTACATTATCCCAATAGTAAGGGTTTCCGGTATGTTCTTCAGTAACTAATAAAATTCGCTGAATATCTTTACCATAACGACCATCTAAATACTTACGCATTAAATCGATGCTCGTTTCTTTATCGGTAGGACAAATATTGTTAAACCCGGCAGGATATATATTCGCATCTACGTTCGCTACTTTATAACCCGCATCCCGCACATCATAGCTCGAGTAAATCGGAATGAATGCATTATTTGATTTCGATTGAAACCAATCACAAACTGCGGTTTTCTTAGAAAGAATTTGCTGATGTAGTTCCGTGCGCGTGTAGGCCATAAGAATTCCTTACTTATATTGATTTTCTAAATTTTCGATTGTTAAGTTTTCACGAAATATTTGATGTCTAAAAGATTCCTGCGTCGGTGGAGTGTACTTGTACTGTGCAAAAATTTTCTCTAACACGACGTCTTGGACCTGTTCTACGTATCCAAAAAATTCTTCCTGTAGTGGGGACTTCTTTTGCCCGTCAAGTGGTTCAAACATTTTAATTGAGTTTAGTAATTTAGAAAATTCTGTCATTTTCATGAATTGAGCTTTTTCTTCTTCTAATCGATCCAAATCCGGAGCCGTTCTTTGTGTTTGGCTTAAATTCCAAATCCATTGAATCTGACCTCTTAGCTTTTTTTGAGCTTTTTCCGAAAACTCGGCATCATTGCGATTCATTGAATAAACTAAAAATTTATAGGTCATTAAGAATTTTCTAAGTTCTAATGAAAAGTCGTTGGATTGCCACTGAGTCAATCCGCCGCCAATTTCTAAATACAACTTAGCTAAAGCTGCATTATCTAACGATTCCATTTTTAAATATTCATTCAAGCCATTTTGCGTTTCTTTGATATATTTGAAAGTTAATTCAGTTAAGTTCAATCGCGAATAGGCTACGGATAACTTTAATGGCAATTCGAATAATCGTTTTTTGGCTGGCAAATAGCCTTTGTTTTTTTCCGCTTCTACCAATGCCGCCAACGACTTATCGTATTTTTCTTGTGCTTCGTAGATATCAGCACTTTCGAACAATGCTAAATAATATATCTCTTTGTTAGAGCTAAATGTTTTATTTTGGACTTCTTGATTGGCCGCGAGGGCTTCCGCTAATAAATTTTTTTTCAAACTCAATTTACTCGAAAGTAAATGTACGTACTGAACATATTGAGAATTAGGGTAGGCCTTAAGGTAGGCATCGCGTTTAGTCTCAAAAGTCGCTGTGTCTTCCAGTAGAAAAATTCTATCGAGTTCTTGCGCGTCTACTTGAGATGTATCCGGCAAAACAGGTTCTTCTTTTTTTGTATCTTTTGAAGCGCAGCCGATAAAAATAAAACACGCAGCCACACACACAAAACTCATAAATTTCAATTTAAAATTCATTTGGCCTTCCCTCTACAATTTTATTTTTTGACTCAGGTCAAAAGCAATCAATTTCAGGCTGTCTGTATCTGAAATAGGGTCGAGGTATTCTTTTAATGATACTAAATCAATCTTATCGGAAACAGAGTTTTCAAATTTGTGTAACAATTGCTCTCGATGGTTTATAAATCCTTCGAAAGCCTGTTTAAACTGTTCTAATTCCTTAAAGCTTTTTTCAGACGTGGCGTGTTCTGGACCTATGTTGAAATCAAATGTTTTTTCAAAACGTGATTTGTTGATAATGATTTTACTCAGCAAATAGCCTTGTTTACGAACTTCTTGACCTAAGTTTAAGGCTTCCGTCATTTTCACTTCATCTAAGCTCGATACAAGAAGAAATTGAGTCGAGGGGCTCACTAAAAGTTTGTGCACTTCCACAATACGATTTTCTAATTTATCTTGCCACGCATGAATGTATGAAAAGAACAATCGTAGCTCTTTTACAAATTCCGAACCTGTTAAACTCTCTAAAATTTGAATAACTTGTCGGGTTCCCGTTGAAATAATTTGGCTAAACAAACCGCCGCCTTCAGACGTGCGGAACCATTTTGCGACACTATCATTAAACAAGGCAGACAATTTTTGGGGCGCATTTAAAAAATCTATCGCATGCTTTGACGGCGGCGTATCCAAAACAATCCAATCATACTCGCCACTTTCATATGCGCTATATAGTTTTTCCAAAGCAGTAAATTCTTGGGAACCACTCAACGTTGTGGACATTTGTTGATAAAGTTTATTTTTGAATATTGGAGTCACATCGGCGCCAGCACCCGAAGCGCGTTTAATAAAATCATTAAACACAGTTTGGTGGTCTATAACCGAAGCAAATAATTTTCCTTTGAGCTGTATTCCAGGAACTTCTGTAATTTCTTTAGTTCCCTCGATTCCAAGAGTGGTCGCTAAACGCTTGGCCGGATCAATTGTCAATACTAGGGTTTTATGACCTTGATCGGCCAACATATATCCAAGCGATGCCGATACTGTCGTTTTACCCACGCCCCCGCAACCAATACAAACTACGACTTGAGTTCGTTTCATAGTTTTATCTCCGCAGCTATATCTTGAATCAGTTCATAGGAAGTCTTGTTGTAAATGTGGGGAATTTCATAGGGACTCAAATTTTTTTCACGCAGGCGGTCGTGCGCGTTTTCTTCCCGTGCTAACGTGTCTTTTACAAATTTCACGAATTCATTATTTTTAGGAACAACTTCATCTGACTTCAATGTGGTATTCAGCGTTTTATTCAAAACCACGTGGGCTGATAAGTTAAATTCAGCCTTCAGCTGATCGTAAAGCTCGATAGTTTCTTTAATTGGAAGTTCTTCGGCTAAGGTCACAATGTGGTAGTCACAGATACTAGGATCCATTACTGTTTTCAGTATGCTTCGGCTTTGCTCCCCCATTGGGCCAAAACTGATGGCCTGAGCCATACCCTTTGGAGCTCGCATCAATGCTAAAAAGTGACCCGTCGCAAACGCGTCGACCACAATCACGTCATGTGGAGAGGAGGGACCATGATGACGGGGGCCTGATGTCACCTTGCCCAAAATAGCAAGTTCCGGCAGACCAGGAGCAATGTGAATTAAGGCACGACTGACTTTATTTTCGAAAAATAGGCGATATACAGCCTCGGATTTTAATAAGTGTAGGGCATATTCCTTAAGAGCGTCGGTTCCCGCCCATAAAGCCAAGTCCCAGCTGCCGGGAGTTTTAGTTGGCGTGTATTGCACTTGAGGTAACTGGAAAAATGTTTTGAAAAAGCTTTCATCGCCTAGTTCTACTAAAAGCGTTCTTTTGCCCGCTTGGGAATATTTTTGAGCTAAGGCCGCCGCATAAATCGACTTCCCAACGCCCCCTTTTCCAGTAACAAAAACTATTTTTTGCATTAATTATCCAGTCTCAAAAGAACTATCATAAGTGCTTGATTTTCTTCAACCTGTCACCTAGTATCCGACCGTTTAAACACGTACTCACAAAATACAGGAGTTTTTCATGAAATCAAACGTGGAAAAGGTGACATCTTTACAACGCAAGCTTAACGTGGCTGTGCCCGTCGCCGATATCCAAACTAGTTTTGACAAGGTTTATAGAGACATTCAATCTGAAGTAACAATTAAAGGCTTCAGAAAAGGCAAAGCGCCGATGAATACCATTAAAAGTCTTTATTCTAACCGAGTTAAACAAGACGTAATCCAAGATCTAATTCAAAAACACTACTCAATTGCATTGTCAGAACACAAGCTAGAGCCTGTTTCTTACCCTGAATTTGAATTTGATGATTTAGCTGAAGACAAAGAATTTAACTTCACAGCTATTTTTGATATCCGTCCAGATGTAAACCTTAAGAAATACGAAAATCTAACTGTTGAAAAAGAAAAATTAGATTTCTCTGAAGAAAAAATTGATGAGGTTATCAAAAACATCCAAAACTCACGCGCAACATTCGAAACTGTAACTGAAGCTCGTCCCGCTAAGTTAGGTGACTTTTCAGTTATCGATTTCAGCGGTGAAGTAGATGGTGCTCCATTAGAAAATGGTTCAGGCACGGACCAACAATTAGAGCTTGGCGCAAAACAATTCATCGAAGGTTTTGAAGAGGGCGTTGTTGGAATGAAAGTAGGCGAAGAAAAAACTCTCAACCTAAAATTCCCAACTCCATACCATGCTAAAGAACTCGAAGGTAAAGCCGTTAAATTCAAAGTTAAATTGAATGCGTTAAGAACTAAAGTTCTTCCTGAAATTAACGACGAATTCATCAAGTCAACGGGTTCTGGCGTAGCGTCTGTTGAAGAATTCCGTAAAGTAGTTCGTAATGATCTAGAAGGTTCTGAAATCAAACGCATCGACGACGCTTTCAAAAATCGTTTGTTAAAAGCTTTAGTAAAAGAAAATCCAGTGGACGTTCCGGCCTCTTTATTGAAAGACCAAAAAAATATGTTAGTTGAAGATTTCAAAAAACGTATGGGTCAACAGCAAATGGACGAAGCTACTTTGACTGAGTACATTGCCAAATGGGACAAGGATTTTGAAAAAACAGCTGGCGAGATGATTCAGTCTAGTTTCTTAATCGATGCTATTGGTAAGAAATATGACCTTATCTGCAAAGCTGAAGATTTAGACCGCAAGTTTGCGGAATACGCTGCTCAGACTGGTATTGAAGAAGCTCGCATTCGCGAATTCTACTCTAAACAAGACACTCTTAGCCGCTTAACGTATCAAATCACTGAAGAGAACGTTATCAAGAAGCTAATGGAAACCGTAAAAATCAAAGAAGTTTCCGCTAAAGACCTAAAGAACGAAGAAAATTAATTCTACCTATCTACAACTTCCGTCTTAAAAACCAGCACTGGACCATCCAGTGCTGGCAACGGAGAGTTCAGAACATTAACCTTACCAGTTATGGGTTAACCGATAAGTTTTAAAGCCATTTGATTAGCAGAGTTTGCCTGAGCAAGAGTCGAAGTACTCGCTTGAAGTAAGATGTTATTTCTTACCATCTCAGAAGAAGCTTGCGCTACGTCTGTATCGCGGATTCGGCTGTTCGCAGACAAGATATTCTCTTCTTGTACGCCTAAGTTATCTACTGTTGAGTACAATCTATTTTGAATCGCACCAAGATTGGCGCGCATACCGTTTACACCACTCAAAGCAGAGTCTAAAGAATCTAAAGCGTCTTGAGCTCCTTCTTTACTTGAAAAATCGATACCTTCTAAACCTAGTGCAGATAACGTCGCTTCATTCTCTGAAGAGTCGAATGAAATTACGCTGTTTTCTGGATCATTATAAACACCTACTTGGAAATCGAACGTAGGAGTTGAACCATCTAATAATTTTGTTTTACCCCAAGTTGTTACATTTGAGATACGTTGCATTTCACTCTTTAATTGAGTGACCTCTTTATTTAGGAATCCGCGCTCTGTATCACCTACAGTATCAGAAGCCGCTTGGATACCTAGTTCACGCAAACGCACTACGATGTTTGAAATCTCATTTAAACCACCTTCAGCAGTTTGGATCATCGAGATACCATCGTTCGCATTACGTTTTGCTTGTGCAGCCGATTTCGCAGATGCTTTTAAGCTTTCAGAAATCGCTAACCCTGCCGCATCGTCAGCCGCGATATTGATTCGGCTACCTGATGCTAGCTGCTGCATCGATTTTTGAATCGATTTTTGGCTAGATGTTAGTTGGCGTTGTGCATTTACAGACGCGATATTAGTCGATACTCTCATTCCCATTGTGTTACCCTCCGTTAAGGTATTTGTTTGTTGTGCACCTTTATACGGGTAATTTTTGCCTATCCTAAACGAGACCTCAGTACAGTTTTGAAAAATTAGAAGCAATTTTTTCCTATTCTTGAGTCTTTGTCTGGTTCTTAACGGATTTTTCCTGGGCCTTGATCCCGGAAACACACTGACTGAAAGACCAGTAGCTAGACTTAAGAGCCGCGTCTAGTCTAGCTTCTAGGCTTATAACTGGAGATTATTTTTGAGTAACAGCAGATAAAGCTGTGTAGAATTCTTTCTTCAAAGAATTTAAATGAGAAATAAAATCTTTCTTTTGCTGAAGAGTCAGTTGATTGAATTTAACTGCTTTCACTTCTTGATCATAAACATAAAGTACTTGAGATAACTCGGACAACTCAGCCGGCGAATCACCCGTAGCATCTATGCTCAATGCAAGTTCATCAAAGCGCAAATTCATTTGAGCATAGTCTTGTTGAATTTGTCGTATCTGAGGAAACATCGCAGAGGCTTCAGCTGCTTGAATTTTGCCTTCAACGATGTCGTGTTGAATACTGTCAAACTCGCTCGGGCTTGTGAATGCGTTTAAACCCAAAACAATAGACAAAAGAAACAAGACAGATTGTAAACTTCGAATTTTATTTTTCATGATATGGCCTCGCACACCTAATGTTGTACGTGAGCACAGACATGTTTTCTACTGTAGAGATTTAGACAGGGGACAAATTTGGGCGCTTTTAAAAACGTCTAAACTTTATTCACTTTCTAAAATAGAAAAAAGTCGCTTCATAAACTGATCACGGAATTTATCACCTTCGAGCAGAATCCCGTGATACGAATCCTTAACCACTACTTTTTCACAAAAGCCAGGGCTTCCAGCGCAAATTAAGTCCTGGCCACGCGGTTTCACAATGGAATCTTTCGTTGCTTGAAATAGCGTTGTCGGAACTTGGTACACATGCTTTTGCCGGCGCATCTTTAAAGTCCAATCTAAACTTGTTTTAACCCATCCTACGGTAGTGCCATCCAACGGCAGCTGTGGGTAAATCTTCCAAAGCTCTTGTTCCAAACGGAATCTAAGCCAGCTATGAGTTGAGCGTTGATCTGGAAATTTTTCATTAGGATCGTACGGTTTCTGCGTAGGAGCGAAGTTTTCAGATTTGCCCAAAGCCGACAAGGTATGCGCTAAACTAACAGCCACCAATTCTGGATAAGGATTCGTATCTATCTGAATCATGGGCGCCGACAGTAGCACATGATTAAAATCGCGCGGTTTCTGTACTAAATATCCCGATGCAATCGCACCGCCCATTGAATGACCAATCAGTATTGAACTTTTATAGTTTTTAAGCTGAACGATCGTTTTTATAAAAAAAGCAAAGTCATCCACATAATACGAAAACTTTTCCACATGCGATTTTGCGCGATCAGCAATAAGTCGCTCCGAATATCCTTGGCCACGGTGATCAATAATAAAGACATCGTATCCCGAGTCTTTTAAATCATACACAAGTTCTGCATATTTTAGCGCGGGCTCGCCTTGCCCCGGAGAAACCACAATCACTCCTTTAGGAACATTCACCTTGTAGTGATAGTAGTGAATTTTTTTACCTGCCTTTCCGACGAAAAAATCGCTTCTAGATTTTTCTGTTAAATAGGGAACGATGTCCGAGAAAAAAATCTGACCTAGTTTGTCTTCGCTCGCAGCAAAAGAAACGGAAGTTGCCAACAAAGTGAAAATAATAAGACTAAGTGTTCTCATAATGGCCAAGACTAACTAAATAATTACGAACGTACAATAGGTAGAATTCGAAAAATAAGTCTGAGACGGCCTTTTTCTTTTGCCTCAAACATTTCAATATTTCTGTTTGGCATTAGCTGGACAATTTCTTTTAAAAACTTTTCCACACTGGTAAAGGGATTAAGTACCCACGTGATGCAAGCACGATAGGCTTCAGGGCACGATTGAACAACCTTTAGTACCGTATTTCCACCGACGCCGGCTATCACAACAGTTCCCTTAACCAATTTCCAATCTATATTACAGCCATCGGATTCGATTAATGTTATCGATTTCAAATCAACATGCTTCGTTTCGTTTAAGATCTTTTCAAGAGACGCTTTGGATTTGTCCACACAGTATACGTTAGAAAACTTACCCTCGCGCATATTAATCCGGGCTAGTAAAGAATGATCACAACCGATATCCCACAGTTCGGTACTCAATCCGTCACCGTGGGCTAGCGTGTATATCTGAAAAAGTCTTCTAGGAATCTTCAAAAATTGAACTAGTTTTTATATGGTTCTTTTTTAGCTTTTTCCCAATCCGCTTTATCAAACAGATCCAGAAATTTTTCATATCCCATTTCTTCCATCTTTTCTAATGGAACAAACTTTAGCGCTGCCGAATTAATGCAGTAACGTAATCCGCCGGCATCAGCTGGTCCATCATCAAACACGTGGCCTAAATGAGCGTCAGCTTTTTTTGAGCGTACCTCGGTTCTCGCCATTCCGTGAGAAGAATCAATTTTTTCAACGACACGTTGATCTCTAATGGGTTTTGTGAAACTCGGCCATCCAGAACCCGAATCGAATTTATCCTTTGAACTAAACAGTGCTTCATTAGAAATTAAATCTACATAAATGCCGGGATGTTTATTGTTCCAGTATTTATTATCAAATGGTCTTTCCGTCCCATTTTCTTTCATAATGCGGTACTGTTCAGGAGATAGTAATTTTCTGAGTTCTGCATCGCTTTTTGGAAGTTCACAAACCTCGCCGTCTTTTTTCACTTTGCTGTTTTCTACAATAGTCTTCACGATATTGGTGTCCTTTGCCTTGTTTTGTTCCTTTTTAGGCTCCGCATTTGCGCGCAGGAAACTAAAAACGAACACTAGGATGATCATTTTCATAATTAGTCCTTTAGTGCATTGTAGTCACTGTCTTTATTTTGTAAGAACCTTCAACGTCTTCCAAGTCTTTAAATAATTGAACGCCTGATACACCTGAAAGTCACCCTTAAGCAATTTCATTTTTGGCGAAAGATTTTCATCCTTGCTTGTCGCTACGTCATTCCACCAAGATGTCGCATTAGTCACCGCATTTTGTTTTTTGTCATTTTCAGCAGCGTCCTCTTGATCTTCGCGATCACCACGCAAGTGACCTTGAATATCTTTTTCACGGGAACCTTTTTGTTTCACGATCGCTTTAGCAAACGCTTCGGCCTCGATATCTTCGATTTCGATGTCCGGCTTGATGCCTTCAGCTTGAATAGAAACACCCTTTGGTGTGTAGTAGCGAGCTACAGTTAATTTCAAACCGCTTCCATCTGGAAGCTTAACAATAGACTGCACCGATCCTTTACCAAACGTTCTTTCTCCTACAATCAATGCGCGTTTATTATCTTGTAAAGCTCCCGAAACGATCTCACTAGCGCTAGCGGAATACTCGTTAACCAATACAATCAAGGGGAAGTCTTTAAATTTAGCTTTCTTAGAAGCCATTGAAACTTCTTTTTCTTTTTTATTGCGTCCAATAGTGCTTACGATCACGCCGTCCGCTAAAAACAAGTCGCTCATTTTGATCGCCTGATCCAAAAGTCCGCCTGGATTACGCCTTAAATCGATAATTAGACCTTCAATTTTTTTGTTTTTATCCATGTGCTTATCTAGAATTTTTTCTAAATCTTTTGCTGTATTTTCAATGAAACTGGTTACGCGTACATAGGCATAGCCGTCTTCCATATCCGTATATTTGACAGATTTTATCTTCACCTGTCCACGCGTGATCGTGATATCAATTGGATTTGGGTTCGATTCACGAACAATTTTTAAAACCACCTTCGTTCCATTTTTTCCGCGAATATATTGGGACGCTTCCACGAGACTTAAACCCTTAGTAGATTTTTTATCGATGGCAATTACTTTGTCGCCAGGTTTTACACCCGCAATCCACGCCGGTGTGTCTTCGATTGGAGAAATAATTGTGAGTACGCCATTTTGAATCGACATTTCAATACCTAAGCCACCAAACTCGCCACTAGTCTCTGTTTCAAATTCTTTGAAAACATCGGCCGCCATAAAGCTTGTATGAGGATCTAGTTCTTTAAGCATTCCCTTGATCGCTCCTTGAATCAATTTTTTGGTGTCTACGTCTTCGACATAGTACTGCTGAATCAAATTGAGTACTTTACTGAAGTTTTGCAATTCGGTGTAACGCTCTTGAGCAGTGGAATAAAGGAAAACGGATGATACCGCCAAGATGCCAAACACGCTTTTGATTAATGTGGTTCTAGTTGTTTTCATGGAAACTCCTTATCCAATCCAGAGGGTTGAGCGACTGCGAGTAATGTCTCATTTCAAAATATAGTCCGTTACTTTCAAAGAGAGGACTGTAGTCGCTTTGGGCGATAACTTGCCCTGTGCGAACAATTTGCTTCGATTTAACAGACACATTGTTAAGATTTCCGTAAACAGAATAGTAATTATCACCGTGATCTAGAACGACCACATTACCCAAGCCGTCCATAGCCCCCGAAAAAACGACCTCGGCATTAAACAGCGCCTTGATACCTTGAATATTTGTCGCGGCTAAAAAGATTCCTGAGTTATTAATAATTACGGAATCAGACGCATTCACTCCGTATTTTTGAGCCAAAACGCCATCCATCGGTGCGGCTAGGAGACCTTTGTTCTTAACAATTGTATCCTTCGAAAAAATATCAAATACACCTAAGTCAGCAAACTCTGAGTTTTTCTTGTTCTTTTTCATTTTCAGAATTTCACTTTCTGTGAACATTTTTGTTTTCTTAACTTGCTCTAGCCATGTGATTCGTGCAGCCGAGTCTTTCTCTAAGACTTTCTTTTGCTCGGCAAGAATGGATTCTTTTTTTTTCAGAACTTCGTTTCTAGAATTAAGCTCTTTTAGATTTCTCCCGAGCTCGATCTTTTTCTCATAGTAGTCATTAATATATTGAACGTCATAGCTTGCGATAATCCCCATCATCTTGACGCTTTTTTCAATATCGACCAAGTTGGAATGAACCAACGCCACCTGTAACAGGTTGCCTGATTTGATTTTGGAAATCGCTTTAATTTTGGTTGTTAAACGTTTTTTTGTTTCGACCAACTGTTTGGACATAGATTTAATTTCAGATTTTTGTCGGTCTACTTCCGCGTTGATAGTTTCGATTTCTTTCTGAATATTGGCCATTTTTGTCGTCTGTGATTTAACTTTTCTGTTTATCAAAATAAGGTCGCGCAGCAGGGCCTCTTGCTTGATTTCGATATTGATGAGTTTGTTCTTCTTTAACGCGACCTCTTTTTGCACGTCGTTCGTGGCAGCAAAGCTGAACTCACTTAAAAGTAAAATCGTCAGAATCCATCTCATGCGTGTCGATACCGATAGAGTCTGCTAAACGTTAATCGAGTCACGATCAGCCCCATACCAATTGAAATAGCGAAAGCAATAATTAGTTCTAGGACACTAAAGAACCGAAACACCTGACTCAAATTCAATAGTTTTAGCTGACTATCAAAGAATGAATTGAAGTAATAGTATAGGGCCGAGTTGACCGCCAGACCGATGGCAAACGCTATGCTAATAATACCAAAGCTTTCTAGAAATATTGGTCTTTGGATATAGAACTTAGTGGCCCCAATCATTTCCAGAATCTCGATTTCCTTAGCGCGCTGAAATAGGTGCGACTTAATAGAGCTAGAAACCACAAAAAAGGACAAGATGAACAGAATTAAGCCGAGAAACATAAAGAACGCATTTACGGACTGGCTCAGCTTAGAATATTTCTCTGTCCACAATGACCCGTTGGATACATCTTCCACACCGATCCATTCGCGCACCTCTAAAGCCAAATTTTTTGCTTTAGCATTAAGTTCCTCTAAGGAGCCTTCCGATTTCAAATAGACTTCGAAATAGGGCGGAATAACCTGTAGCAGAGCCGTATCATTTTTTAGGCCTGACATATATCCAGAAATCTGCGCATTAAAATCTTCGATGGCTTGTTCTTTTGAAAAGAACATCACTTTGTCCACCAAGATATTCTTTTCCAAACGACTTTGAGTTAATTTTCTAACTGTGTCGTCGGATTCGCTATCAAGATATACGATCAGCTTATTGCTCTCACCCCAAATGGATAGAATATGACTTATGTTCTTTGAAAGTAAGTAGAATCCTAAGATCACTGCAAATGTGGCACCGATGATTGAAATGGCTGTTACTCGTTGTATCGATTTCTGTTTGTATTCTTTCATAAACTCATTTTATTTACAGAGCCATTCATTAGCTCGATTACTTTTTTGTTTTTACGTTTTACTAGTTCGTGATCATGAGTAGCAATTACAACCGTAGTGCCTTGAGCACAGACCTTTTCAAATACATCGATAATTTTGCTACTCATTTCTGGGTCTAAATTTCCTGTAGGCTCATCGGCAATTAAAACACCGGGTTGATGGATGATAGCCCGAGCGATGGCGGTTCTTTGTTGTTCACCGCCCGACAGGTATTCAGGAAACTGCTCGATTTTTTCAGACAGACCCACTAAATCTAAAACTTCTAGCGCACGCTTTTTAATAAAACTTTCATGGTGTTTCTGAATTTTTAGGGGCAGGCACACATTTTCATACACGGTTCTATCCGGCAGTAATTTAAAGTCCTGAAACACAATTCCTAACTTTCTGCGATAGTCTGCCAAGTCGCTTTCTTTGATATTATTTAAATCAAAATTTCCAACTATAATTTTACCTGATGTAGGTTGATCATAACCAGTAATCATTTTAAAAAAAGTAGATTTCCCAGCACCTGAAGGACCTGTAAGAAAGACAAATTCACCAGCCCCAATTTTCAAATTTATATCTTTAAGGGCATGTATTTTCTTATCGTATGACTTATATAAATGCGAAAATTCTATCATATTTAAATGATAAATCTGGGCGATCTGAAATTGAATTTTGAAATGCCAATTTATGATCTTCTTTATCTAAGTCCGGCATCAATACAGCACGGACTAAAGTTGAGCCTAGCGCGAAAGCCTATTGGTTCGAGTTCAGAATTTCGAATTGCATAATCGATTCATTGTATTTGATGGTGTATAAACGCGCGGTCATTTCAGAATCGAACACGGGGACCAAAATTTCCAGATTTTCATCATCATCAATGTTAGTGAAAACAAGGTTCGTAGCTTCCCCTTTAAAAGAAAAGTGTCCTTCTTTTTTCTGTCCTAAATCCAATTTCTGCTGAAATTCCAGGGTTTCAGTTTTTGGATCTTCTTTGTAAATTTCGACAAATATATTTTCTTTCTGCCGAATCTTTAGAATCACATAGTTCTCTGAACCCGGACTTAAATTACCAATGACTTTTCCAAGAATCGTTCGGTGTTCGGTTACAAAGTATTCTTTGAATTTCTTTTTGAAATTCGGAACTGCCAAAATGACCGCCATTGATAGAGCCATTAAAAATAGAAAAGCAACAAGTAGTGGTGAACGCATCTTTCAAAATCATTGCATAAGGAGGCTAAAACGACAAGGATTCAGTTAAAAACATCGGTTTTTTTGACGTAAAAATCGAAAAGTGAATTTTTTGCGAAAAACACTCGGACGCCGACAACATTTCTTTAGAATGAACTCAGCTAAAAGACACTAAGTAAAACTGTCATAAATGTTTTCATTGTGACGGTTTTTGTGTCAAAAGTTTCGACACGCTCCATTTTCAACCTTGAGGAAATCTTAACAATCTAAACAAATTTCACACATTACCTCGTAAATAGTATATAGTGCTGAAAAAGAATTTTGCGTGAGGATTTATGAAAAGTTTATTTTCTAAGATGGTTATTGCTGGCTTCATCCTTTCTTCTTCATTGGCCGTTTTGGCCACTGATGGAACTCCGGCGGTAAAGAAGACGTCGATCAAAAATTCAGATGAAAAAGCTAAAGCGACTGCAAAAGCTAAAGAAGAAGCGGAGACACCCGCAACTAACGCGGCTTTAGTGGCTATTTTAAACCAAATCACGCTAGCGAAGTTAGATTTCGATATTGATTTATCCATGAAAGTAACTGAAAAAAATGGTGAGAGTGCGACCTCCATCGACTTTAAATACCTAGACATTTCTATGCTGGTAAAGTTTAAAGATCAGCTTCTTTACAACTTCGTAGATGAGGAAAAAACAGCGGCTCAGCTAAAAAAGGTTATACCGGCAGTAAGTTTTACCACGAAAGATATGTATGTTGTTTCAAAAGTTAGATCTGGCGACAAAGGTAAAATGAAATTTACTGTTCGTTTTTGCCAAAGCTATTCTCAAAACAACGATTTCTGTAATACACTTGACGATAAAAAATTATTAGACATTTCTGTGAAGAGTCCAAATTTTGGTATGTTTGACATGAGAATCAAAGACATCAATGTTGATTTCGAACAAAAATTGGCTGACGGAAAGTTTTCATTCTCAGGATCATGTACCGCTTGGAAGAGCGGATTTGATATCGAAACTCCGGACAAGACAGTCATGAAGCCAGCAACTTGTGAATTCGGTGGTGTTTATGACTCTAAAGCCGCAGTTAAATTTGATGGAAATTTCAAATTAAGATCTAAGAAATAATAGGAACGCTCGCCATGAAAACGTTGAGTTGGCTACTAGCCACTCTATTTTTATCACCGCTAGCAATGGCGGTACTTGCTGACGGCCCTGTCTTTACACCGGCTATTCCAACTGCCTTCGATGAGGCTAGTAAGGTTTATCGGTTTGTAAGTGGGGCGGTTCTCGATGTGGATCAAATTCTAACTGAAATTGGTATTAAAGTTTATGCGTGTAAGTTGGATAATCGTACTTCACAAAACTATCGAGGCGTTGGCGCCTGCATATATGAATCCGCGAATTATACATTCAAAGAAAAGCAATCAAGTGTTATCTGGTTATGGGTACTAAACTCAGAAGGAAAATACTTACCTCCCTTAAAATTAGAATGGAAAACAAGTCACACAAGCTGGGGTGCCCTTGGCGGTGAGTTCATCTTCCTATCGTTTGAAAATTTCTTTGGTCGGTTCATACGTAAGGTTAATCGCGTGGTCAAAGACGAAGGCTCCTCTGCATGCTCAGTCGGTAGTCCGACCGACCGTGACTTAGGTAATTTTATCGGCGATATTTCGATCACCTTTCCTAAAGGCCGCAAGGTTTCAGAGTATTTCGTTATCGAAAAACTAGATGGCTTGAATGTCGAGCAAATTAGTATGCACACAACGACTCCATTCTATCTAAATAAAAAGCGTGCTTACAAAGTTCAAGCTACTGTTAAGAGCGATCGTTCCGAGTATCTTCATATATCAATGCTTACGAACTTCAACTTGGTTTCCCAGCGTGATTCTTGCTTTAAGGGCAGTTTGCAAAGACAAATCGCTGATCCAGCAGGGAGCCCGCTACCATGAGAAATTTATATTTTATATTTATTTCCATTCTAGTGATCGCTAGTTCAAGTTTTGGATATGAACACGGTTGTTCTCTGCAGCCCCATGAACTCAACGCATTTGGCACAAAAGTAACTTCTGCTGTTGCCAAAATGAAAACGTCTGTGCCTAAAAATATTCCTCTTCAATCAGAGTTTGAATTTGAGACTAAGCAGGGCGAAAAAAAGTTTTACGGGACTTTTGAAGGCTTCTTTCGTCCACAAAATGACGACTTCTTTTCTATCATTCCGGTACCTATCTTGGGTTTTGACGTAACTAAAGATCGCATTGTGTTGTACGTATGCGCACACTACAGCGAAAAAAAAGAAGAGTCTCACATGACTATCTATTTCCTTCGTGGTTACCATTTGGATCCTCCGACATTTGGAACGTTCTTCGGTAATTTGGTTTACGATCCACAAATGAAAGTAAAACCGGTCCCAGCCACTCTGCTTGGCATCGGTGAGATAAAAATGTTCTTCTTACAAATTTTTCGTTTTATTCCATTTGTCGATATTTATTTTGAAACTTTCAGCTTAGTTCAGCGTTTCTTTGCAAACATGCTTGGTGACGTAACCGGAGTTGGTGTTGAGCGTATCGAATTGACGGAAGACTCCCTACGAGTTTCTTCGGGCGTAAATCTGGCCTCACCCCGTGAAGCCAGAATCAGCAAAACATTTAAAATCAAGCGCCCGGAGCTGGGCCCCGGAGCGAATGGTACTGCAAAAAAGACCCTTACTGGTCCCGAGGAGAAGGTACTTCGTGATCTTGAAGGGAACGTCGTCGAGTACGAAGAAGTTCAATAAATTTGGCAATTCGTTCGTAAAAGGCCGATATCAATATCAATCCAATACCTACTATTGCATAGAACAACCACGGAGATCTACGGTACAGCTCTGTGATAAAATCAAAGTAGTAGGTTAAGCATAAAATTACGTTTAATCCACTCATTAGAAATAGCCATTTATAATGTTGTCTGAAGGAATACACTGTTAGTGCCGCGGCTATTAAAACTCCAAACGCATGAGTTTCAAATTTCCACGAATTAAGCACGGAATTACAAATAGCGATATTTATCCAAAAAATGATTCCGTCTCTATAAAAATCATACTTAGACTCCTTCGAGATATAAACCAAATATGAAATTAGGGCCATTCCACCGAATAGAACATAGGGAAAAAACAAACTCGTAATCGCCTCAATCCCGGGTCGTCTTAAATATAGAAAGAAAGTATGCTCAGTGAAAAACGACCACGCGCCGAGTAGCGAAAAATATCCAATACCTGTGAAAAGTGATTCTACTTCTTTTTCATCACGACTGAAGGCTTTATTGGGAACAAATACCAATGCCGCACCAATGACGCCAAACAGAGTCGCAAAATAATACGCATTCACAGGATAATAGAGTGAACGAATCATCAATGTCAGGATGGGAGCGCTTAACAAACCGAAGAAGCCAATGCGATTCCACCGGTCTTCAATCGAAATTTGAATTTTCAGTCGTTTGTATCCCCAAAACAGAATCAAAAACTGACTCAACAAAAAGAGTGAATTTGAAACTGAATCACGCATTGGTAAGATCAAGAATGCATTTAGTACTACATAGAGCAACGCGGATTCAACAAAACGCGCTTTAATAATTGAATTAAAGCCAAGCAAAGCGATCGGGATTAGCGCCAATCCCGTCACCAATCCAATCACTAAAAAATCAGACATAGGTATCGCAAAACGAAACACCTCGGGTACTGCAGTAACTCCAGGCTTAACTGATGAATAGACGATGGATCCAATTTGCGATACCAGTGTCGTAATTCCGAGCGCTGACAATACAGCAAAGATCTTTGCGGTTATCTTATCCACAAATTGCCGCTGAAACAGAAATGAAAGTCCCGCAAGAATAGATACAAATGCAAAAAAGGAAAGGTACTTATTCAAACCAGTAAGTTCATTCCAACCCTGAAGCATAAATGTAATACCAGATAGAACCACGGCAAACAAACCTACATAACGTAGTATCGATTTCATATTTCCTCCATACCACAAGAATACAATACTCTTATGTGGAAATGTGGATATATTTGTTACATTGTAACATGTGGATATGTGCATAACTATTTTAGTATATTAAAATAGATTTTTATTGATTTTTAATTTTAGTTACATTGTAATTTTGATATGAACTCAAAGCACTTTTATGCTTCCGTATTGGCCGCTCACTCTAGCTCGATGCTAGATGGCTTTCGTCAGCGAGAAGTGCGGTTCTACATGGATCTATTTTCGAATTGGGTATTTGTGAAAATTAATAGCGAGCCCTTCCCCCTTCACAACACCCAGATAATGCGAAGCCTACAGAATATGGTCCGGCTCGGATTAGCAAGAAAGATGGGGCGTAAAAATCCGCCTCGCTATAAGCTAACCCGAGCCGGGCTCATCCAGATGCTCAATGATCTGGTGTCACTACCGTTAAATGACTCGTATTCCGAGTTTTTTTTCGTTTACCAATTTATCGTTAACTACAAATCGCGAATTATAGATTTGCTCAATCAGGACTCAAAACATTTCACAAAATCTAATTATTTAGATGTGGAATTTTTAATGGATGAAAAAAAATATCTACATAGGCAAGTGGAGCTAGTTAATCACGAAATTCGTCATTTAAAGGAACGCATTACCGATTCAGAGCGATCGATCGCACTATTCTATGAAATGAAATCAAACAAGATCGATTCCGCTAAAATCTTTAAGACGATCGAAACTAAATACCCTTATGAACTGAACAATCAAAAGCGTCTTTCACAACTATTGCAGGAAATCCCAGAGCCCCTTAGAGAGCGGGAAATCACGGAAGCTAACCAGAATCGCGTTAATTTGTTTTGGAAGCCCAAACTACAGCATTTAGAGTCATTCGGGCAGATTCTTAAAACCATTGAACACACTAAAACCGCAGAGAAAAAGGCCAAAAAAATTGACTTTTAGAAGAGATCGGTTACTACAAGGTCTCCATGGAAAACATTAAAAATAAAATTATCGAAGTCTGCCAGCGCCTACATGACCGCAACCTTTTGGCGGCCGCCGATGGCAACGTCAGTGTTAAGGAAAACGATCAAACTATTTGGATTACACCAACGGGCCAAACGAAAGCCTTTATGGATAATCGTGAGCTCGCGTGCATGACGATAGATAATCAGATTGTGTCTGGAAAACCTTCGAGCGAGCGAAAACTTCACTTAGCTATTTATAAAAACTGTCCGACAGCTAAAGCCGTTGTTCATGCTCATCCACCACATGCCATCGCTTGGTCACTTGCGTTTAGTGACATGAAAGAACTTCCGTATAAAAGTCTTCCTGAAGTCATTCTAGCTACGGGAAAAATTCCAATAGTTCCCTATGCACGTCCGGGCAGCTCTGAAATGGGCGACAGTCTTTTACCGTTCTTACCAGATCACAAGGTTTTAATTATGCAAAAACACGGTGCCGTAGCCTGGGGAGAAACCTTGGATGAAGCTTATCGTGGCATTGAGCGCGTCGAACATATATCTTATATTTTAAAACTCGCGATCGAACTGAAAAATTTGAAAATCAATTTAGAAGAACTTCCCACTGAGGAAATAAAAGAACTTTTTCAAATGCGCTCGCAAATGGGTAATTTTAATCTATGAAGTCGTTATCTACACTTTCGTTAAAGTGGTCTCCTCAAGAATTTCTGCTACTGGATCAAACTCTTTTACCTAAAAAAGAAATTTGGATTAAGATCGAAAACTTGGATCAAATGATTGAAGCGATTAAATCTTTGCGTGTTCGTGGAGCACCCTTAATTGGCGTCAGTGCCTGCCTCTATATAGCCTATCAAGCGCTTCGCGGTCAGGACTTGAAATCGTTAGTTAGAGACGCCCAACTTTTAAAAGAAGCTCGTCCGACTGCGGTTAATTTGATGAACAATATAGATCAGTTACTAACGCGCTTTTCAACCAACGAAGACGTCGCAACGGAAGCGATTAGAATTTTCAATGAAGATCAAAAGTTGTGTGACGACATGTCTACCTTGGGAGCCGAGTTAATCCAAAACGGTGATAATATTTTAACTCATTGTAACACAGGATCGCTAGCGACTGCCGGCGCGGGAACTGCATTAGGTGTAATTAAGAAGGCGCACCAGCAAGGTAAAAAAATCCAAGTCTTTGTTGATGAAACACGCCCTTTGCTGCAGGGGGCGCGTTTAACTGCCTGGGAACTAGCAAAAGAAAAAATCCCATTTACATTAATTACAGATTCGATGGCGGCGTTTTTAATGCGACAAGGAAAGGTTTCAAAAGCTTTTGTCGGCTGCGACCGGATCGCGACTAATGGCGACTTTGCGAACAAAATAGGAACGTACTCAGTCGCGGCGTTATGCCATCTACATAAAATTCCGTTTTATGTGGTAGGACCGCGCACAACTGTTGATCCAAAATGTCAAAGTGGAAATAATATTCCGATAGAAGAACGCGTTTCAAATGAAGTTACTGGCTTTCATTCTTCGAGTGAGTCTCTGACTTGGGCGCCTGAAAATACAAAAGTATATAATCCGTCGTTTGATGTAACTCCAAATGAATATGTCACGGCTTGGATATTAGATCATAAAATTATCACGCACAAAAACTTGGGAGATTTATGTTAGCAATTATTGGTGGATCTGGTTTTGAAAATTTTGAAGAGTTTGAATTCGTGGCAGAACTAGATCGTGAAACTCCATTTGGTGAGTGCGCGTCTGGATTTAAAAAAGTACGTATTGCAGGGCAAGAATGTTTATTTATTTCAAGACATGGCAAACACCATGAAAATTTGCCGAGTGAAGTAAACTACCGTGCTAATATTTATGCTTTAAAAAAGCATGGTGCGAAAGCCATCGTTTCATTTTCCGCAGTGGGCAGTTTAAAGAAAGAATATAAACCGGGTGATATGGTTATCACTAGCCAATATATTGATAGAACAAAGGGTTTTCGAAAACACTCTTTCCTTGGCGAGGGTATTGTCGGCCATGTTTCCCTAGCAAAACCTATCTGCGAAATTATGGAGCAAAAACTTCGTGCGGTGGCTTCCAAGTTTGATTTTCAAACTCACTACAATGGAACTTATATTTGCATCGAAGGCCCTTATTTTTCAACTCAAGCAGAATCTAAATCGTATATCAATGCCGGCGCTAGTATCATCGGTATGACTCACTTTCCAGAATTTGCATTGGCTCGTGAGGCTGGACTAGCCTATCTTCCGTGTTGCTGGGTTACAGACTACGATTGCTGGGATGACTCAATTCCACACGTCACTGTGGCCGAAGTAATTAAGGTCATGAAAAACAATAATTTAAAGGCCTTTAAACTTCTAAAAGAATTAGTTCAGCTTAAAAGCGAACTGTGGCAAGGCACAAAGGCGCCTGAAAGCGGACTGAAAACGGGGTTGTTTATGCCAATCGATTTAGTTCCAAAAAATAAGCTAGAATGGCTTAAATTATTGATGAATTAAGCAATAAATGGCATACTGAATATACCTATGAAAATTAAAAAGCAAATCGATTGGCCAGTGGCTTTGTTTCTGACTTTAAACCCTATCGTCGGATTAACCTTATTTTTTGTCTATATCTACTTTTTCGACACAACTGTCGCCATGTGGATCGTATTCCTAGTGTTCGCAGCGCTAACTAACTTAAGCATCACAGCTGGTTACCACCGCTTGTTTGCACACAGAAGTTACGAAACGAATACTTTCATGAAGTTTATTCTTTTGTTTTTTGGCTCATCTGCGTTTCAAGGTCCCGCTTTAAAATGGGCCTCTGATCACCGCCGCCATCACAGCCATATCGATACTGAAAAAGATCCGTACTCGATCAAAAAAGGATTTTGGTATGCACATATGGGTTGGTTATTTTACAAAGAATCTGTAGACCTTGCGATTAAGGCTCCTGATTTAGAAAAAGATCGCTTAATTCAACATCAAAATAAACACTATTTATTATGGAGTATCGGAACTGGTTTCTTGGTACCTGTTTTAATCGGATTATTTTTTGGTGCACCACTCGGTGGACTTATTATCTTTGGATCATTGCGAATTTTTCTGACTCAGCAAAGTACATTCTTTGTAAATTCACTATGCCACACCCTAGGTGAGCAAACGTACTCTAAAGAAATCTCGGCGCGTGATAGTTTCATCGTCGCCATTTTAACTCACGGTGAGGGTTACCATAATTTCCATCATCAGTTTCAGTTAGACTACCGCAATGGAATTCGATGGTATCACTGGGATCCAACAAAATGGATGATTCAATTGATGAAACTTTTCGGAATGGCTAAGAAACTTAAAACAATCCCAGCCCAAGAAATTTTAAGAGCTAAACTGAATTCGGAAGCAAAATGGTTAGAAGCTAAGGGTATTTCTGCTGAAAAAATTGAAACT
>DDTZ01000041.1:0-13995 GCA_002344565.1 Bdellovibrionaceae bacterium UBA2351
CACCGAAGGTGTTGTTTTTTGATATCGCCAGAGGCACTTATTTTTGGCTAACGCGCTCTACGTAATCACCCGTTGACGTATCGATACGTAATAAATCCCCCTCGTTGATATGAAGAGGCACATTGACTTTAAGACCGCTCTCTAGAATCGCCGGCTTTGTAGCACCAGTTACACGATCGCCCTTAAAACCTGGATCTGTTTGCGCCACTTTCAAATTAACCGCTTTTGGCACATCGACCGCCACTGGACGTTCGTTATATATCAAAATCACAACTTTCAGGTCGTCATGAAGAAAATTAACGTTTTCCCCAATATCATCAGCCGTCATAGTGATCTGTTCGTAATTTGTTTGGTCCATAAAATTATAGCCATTTTCGTCTTTGTACAAAAATGTCATTTCTTTGTTTTCAACATTAGGAACCGCAAACTTTTCACCGGACTTGAAGGTTAACTCGCGGTTTTGGCCTGTTAGTAAGTTTTTAAGCTTAGTTCGCGTGAACTGATTGCCTTTACCTGGCTTAACGTGCTGGAAATCAACCACTTGAAATGGATTGTCTTCAAATAGAATTCTAAGACCTTTTTTAAAATCAGATGTATCGTACATAAATCCCCTATTACTAAAGGCCTAGAGTTATTCACAAATCACACTTTCGTCAATAAAGGACTTTATTTGCCTTGTGCGTAGGCGAACCTTAGGTCGAGTCTGCCGTTTTTCTTAGCTGGCCTCAATGATTCTGCGGTCCTAGCCGATAGATTTTCATAGCTTTGGAGAATAAATGAAGATCTATTTCCGCCATAAGAACCAAATCGTTGCGACTCTAGAACCCCTTATTAACAAGTCATATACCGTGGGCCGAGGTTTGAACTGCGACGTTCAGCTTCCCGTTCCGACCGTTTCCCGCTTTCAAGGGGTTTTATATTTCGAAGAAGGGCGTTGGCACTTTCGTAACGAAGCCGGTTTGAAGAATGCGATTACGACGCTAACAGACTCTGCCAGTGTCGATATGAAAAATGGTTTATCCATTTTCTTAGATACATTTTTAGCGAATGAACGTACTCATGTCCAAGAAGAAAAGCCCGCTAAATCTTCGTACAGTTATTTAAAGGCTGGTGGTTATACCCTAGCCATTTTCGCTTTTGTCGCAGTGACAACCTATTTTTCCTATTACTATCAAAACAAATTTGATTCAAAATCTTTGATGGGCTTTTCAGAAAATAAGATTTTGAAATTCGAACTTAAGGTAAAGAAAGATCTTCTATCTAAAATCAAAAAAGAAGCAGACCTTAAAGAAGAGGATTTCAAAGAAACTGTAGGTTTTTGCACCGGTTTTCTTGTGGAAAAAAATATTCTTTTAACGGCCCACCATTGCGTTAGCCCACCTCCTGGACTATCTATTGAAAAAGATTTTATTTTAAAAACATTTGATAATCGCGAAATCATTCCAAAACGAATTTTAGGTTTTGATTTCACAAAAGACTATCTATTCCTTGAAGTTGAAGGGTTCAATGACAATCCCTTCTTCCGCTTTACTGAAAAGATTGAAATTGGACAAAAAGTATTTACGATTGGTAACGTAGCTGGTGAAGGTTTAGCCATCCGTGAAGGTATTATCTCTGGCGAAACTGAAGATCCAAATGATCCGTCGGTAAAATATATTCGTTTTTCGGCTGCCGCCAGCCCCGGAAACAGCGGTGGCCCGCTATTAAATGAAAAGGGTGAGGTCGTAGCTCTGGTTTCTAGAAAAAACATGGCCGAAAACTATAATATCGGCATTTCATACCAAGATTTACGTAACGGTTTTAACAATTTCGTTTTAAATCGCGAGCCAAAAGAAATCGTGTTTGACTCTAAAACATCGGATTTAAATTTTGGCGGTATAGAGTACTACTTATCAAAATCATTCCGCCTACCTTTAATAGAAAAATTAGACAACAAACCGCACCTGCTAGAGGTCCTTAACAAGTTTAATGTCAAAATTCAGGTGCCGTTTGATTTCAACCAAGCGCATGAAAAATATTTCCAGAAGTTTCACGACGTCGCGAAAGAAAAAATTCTATCAGTTAGCCAAATGATCCGTAAAGAAGATCTACCGGGCACCGATTGGGAAACTCAAGCGACTAAGAGCCTACCTTATATTATTCCGTCAACAACAAGTGACCCCCACCTAGTATTTAAATCAGTGAATGACACTCTTATTCCAAAGTCGTTAGGTCTTGTGGGTATGAGTGGCCAAATCGGTTACGAGATGACACTTAACGATTGGAAAAAAGAAAAGTTCTACCTCTACAACGAAGGCTATATGGCTACAAAAGGAACGTTGATCGAAGAGCGTTTCCAAGTTCCAAAGGAAGAAAATTACTTAGTCTATTCATCCGTCAAAGATTCCAAAGAGTCGATTGATATTTCTAAATATTTTATCGCGAGTCCGGACTTTTCTATCGTGTACAATACTCCGGAAAAAGACTTTAAAAAACGCGAGGCTAATACATTAAAGACCATGAAAGACGTATTCATCGGACCAGAAGGGGCAATTGTTTCCCTTCGCTACTTCCCATTCTTACGCCCCAAAGCGAAGGCAGACTTCAAAGTTAAAGACTTTCCGTCTGGTGTTAGAAAAGTTAAAACATATAAAGACCAAAACAATCGCAATTGGGAATACTATGTCGCTGACTTCTATGATTCTTTCTATATCGAACTCTTTTGTATGAATACCATCACGGCGACTCACTGCCTAACCACGTTCCAAGAGGGCTCTGTAGATCGCATGAAAGAGGAATTAGTTAAAAACTTCGTTACCTTTGAACTTAACGAAAAATACGCAATGATGGACTTCTTCTCTCCGTCGGCGCTACCCGCAGCCGATCTAAATCAGTACATTACCGACTCAGGTTATTTAAAAGGATTTGAAGTTAACACGGTCGCTGAAAACCTAAAAGTAAATCTGAAAAGTTTCGATTTCAATTTAGATCTCGGTAAAAAAGAAAATGTAATAGGTTTACGTTTCATTCCGGGTATAGCATTTAACGAAACATTAGGTCGCGGTCTATGGAGTGGTTTCGGCGTACAGTTCATTCGCAAAGAAAAAGAAAAGAACAACGAATACAAGTACGAGCTATGTACCGCCGGTATTCAATTTGAAGAATTGAAATACAATGCGATGTTAACAAAAGATCAAAATATTCAAAAAGCTTATCGTGGTCTTGCCTCTGACGTTATTCCTCCTGGAATGCCAAAAGGATTCAAGAAAAAAGGCGAAAAAGACAAAGAAGTTATTTGGAAAAAAGATCTCGGTAAAGATGAAAAAGATTGGAACAAGCAAGCCTATGGCACATGCCAAACGCTTTATAAAGATACCGAAAAAACTGATCTCTACCGAACGGAATTTGAATTCCGTCGTTTTAAAGCGGAGTAGTCGTTTTATAGTTTAGGTGCATATGAAGATAAAATACTTAATATTCGTATGCATTCTATATTTAAATTCGTGGTCTAAACCTTCGCCGTTTTGTAGCTCCGAATCCCAATACAATTCTACTGGACCCTATCCCGTATCTGGGTCCCCTAACGAGATCGGTGAAATCAAAACACATCAGTTTCTTTTTAAGCATAACGGCAAAACCACAGCTTTAAAGTACAGTATCGCCAGCGCACTTAACACACCTAAAAAAGGTACGTTGGTATACCTATGTGGTGGCCCGGGTTTTACCTGCCCTAAGCGCGCATTTAGTTTACCAGAAGACTACGATATCGTAACGATCCACTACTTGGGTATCGGGAACAATAGGGTCTTGAACAAACCAGATGATATGGCGATCAACAGCCAAGGTGAAGCCGTAGCTCAAATGATCAATGATCTAGCTCGACACGATATCATAATTCTTGGTCATTCTTATGGAACGGCCGTCGCTACAGTGGCCGCATCGAAACATACCCACAGGCAAGACACTGAGAAGAAATCTACGTTAAAAGGCGTATTTCTAACTGGCATTGTGGGACCGTCAGCAGGAGCCATTTATGGTACTGACTATCCCAAAGTAGCAGAACAAGCGTGGCAAAGTCTGTCTCCGTTTGAGCAGAAACAATTTCGTAAAAACTATCTAAAAGCATCCAAAAATTTAACGCCGAAAGATAAAGAAAATTTAGATCGTATACTATCTGGCCCACTTATTTATGGACCTAAACTAACTTCCGAAACATTAAAAGCCTTCCTTAAATCACCTAAGGATTTCACCAATTTTCCCGCCGTCACATCCGATATTCCTCCCGAAGTAAAAGAAGCTGTTTGGCAACAAAGAGCCGCCGCCTGCGAGTTGTTTGAAACTGTCATCGATTTAAGAAAAACTAAAGTGTTTGGAGGGCTCGTAACCCCCAACACATTTTCGCCAGAAATATGTGACTGTCGGCTACTCCCAGCTCGGTGGAAACCGAACGAATATCAAATCAAAGGTGTTCCTGTAATCTACCTAAATGGAACATCAGACCCAGCAACGCCGATCGCTGGCGCCCAACAACATTTTGATAGCCAAACAGAAACCAGCGAAAAAATATTCCTAGCCGAGCCCAATGGCGGCCACGCAGAATTCATAAATAGCAGCGGAAAAATGAAAAACTGCATCCCCGAGTTTCTAGAAGAAATAAGCAAAGGCAGTTTAAAACAAATCAAAAGAAAGACGAACGAATACATAAATAGGGGTTGCCGAAAACAAACGGACTTAGTTCCGTTCGAGTCAGTTCCGACCAAGTAACTAAGAACTGGTCCCTCAGCCTGCGGCTGGGGAAGGCAAATAACTCTTTAAATTTCTGTTATGAAAGAGACACACTATCGCCAAGTGTAGATCTAATCTCTCTGGTTTTTTTGTCGTATTCCATGTCCTCCTAATTAATCTAGAGACTCTGGCCCTTAAAGTCGCGCACGTATGATTAAGAGAGAACAGAGGGTCAAAGCCTACCTTCTTAAGCTCACCCTGTCCGACTATCGCACTCGCTCGTCCTTTAAAGGTAATATGACTAGCATTTGGAAAATGTCTTTTGATAAATTTAAAATAGTAAGGACACTCATCTGATTTAACAATCGCACGATCGTGAACCAAGTTTTTCATTTCATTAAAAAGCTCCGCTCGTTTCTTAGGTCTCTCGTCGATTCGCTTGCCGTATTTCTTTACTGATATTTTTGCCAATAACCCCTTAGCGGGCATACGAGCAATGTTGTACCCTAGGACTCTACGCGTACCCTCTTCTACCATCAATCCAATTGAAACTGGTTTACATTTTGTGTGTTCAAATGTTTCCAGGTCGTCAAACAAAACTTCCTTAGCTATTGGAAGTTTGTTATTGAACTTATCTAGATCGATTTTCGCTTTTTTCCCCATAAAGATCAATTTACGTACAACGCTTTTACGATTTATTTTTAAAACTCGGGAGCACTCCCTCAAAGAAACAGCGCTGACTAGAAGCTGAGCAACCTTACAATTGTAGTGTCTCTTTTTTTGATTGAAACAATCGGAGAAGGTGGCTGATGAGAAATGTTTTTTACAAGCTGTACAATAATAGCGCTGCACGATCTTTCGGTCGGAATTCCTTTTAAAAAATCCGCATTTAACTATTTGTGAATTCGATTTTAAAGACCGACTGAATTTTTTTAGGCATTTAGGGCATTTTATATAAATCATACCCTTACCGTGGCAACCCTTGCGCCACTTCAGATACAATTCCCCCTCTGCACGATAAGGGGCCAGTTCCGAGTTGCTAAGCTACTTTTTCCTTCAGAGTCCCAATTTCTAAATCAATCGTAAACGTCGTATTTTTCTTGGTACTATCGTAAAAGAATTTTCCTTGCGAGTCTTCAACCATCTTTTTTGATAAACTTAATCCCAAACCGGTTCCCTTGCCTGGGTCTTTCGTTGTAAAGAATGGATTCATTACCTTAGTTGCAATTTCTGGAGGAATTCCTTCTCCCGAATCTATAACACTGATTAAACAGCGTCCGTCTGCTGTTGCAATATCAATATTGATCCAGCGGTCAGGAAGAGTTTCAATTGCATCAATACTGTTACTCACTAGGTTTAAAATTACTTGCGAGATCTGCAGCGGACGCGCATTTACATAAATTGGCTCAGAGTGATTGAAAGTATATTTGATTTCATATTTAGTTAACTTTTGCAAAAACAGATCGCGTGACTCATTGATTAACTGAACAATATCGAACGTCTCCATGGGATCGAAAACAGCATTACGCGCTAGTTTTTTTAGTCCATTAATAATATTTGATATTCTAAACACAGTACGCTCAATCGTTTGCAATTCTTTAGTTACTATTGTAGGCGGATCGTTACGTTCGATTTTCTTTTGAGCAATCGTCAAACGGCCTAAAATAATTGTCAGGGGGTTGTTGATTTCATGCGCAATACCACTAGCCATCTCACCCAGTGAAGCTAGGCGACTAGATTCGGCCAATAGTGTTTGTGCTTGTTTCATTTGAGTAATGTCAAATCGAATAGCGACGTAATTAACGACCTCGTTCTTTTCATTTACGATAGCCGAAATCGTTGACTGCACCCAATACAGTTCGCCGTTTTTTCGTCTGTTTTGAATTTCTCCGGTCCATACCTGACCCTTTTTCAACGTCTCCCACATAGATTTAAAAAAGTCAGGTTTATGAAATCCACTGTTTAGGACACGATGATCTTTACCGATAAGCTCGGGCATTGCATAGCCTGAAATTTTACAAAAATTTTCGTTAGCGAAAACGATCTTACCCTTAGTATCGGTGATACTAACAATGGCGGATTGATTTAACGCCGACATCAATTGATCAAAATAATCACCTTGTATCATATTGAGCTTTTCGGCTACTTGAACGGAAAATTAAATCACTATTTCTTAACACTACTTCTTTAAGTCTAGTTCTTGCCAACGCGCATACAAAATTTCGATCTTTTTAGATATCTCATCCATCTGGACAAAGATCTCATAGGTCCTTTTTGGATCGGCGACCGTAGTTTCTAACTGAGATTCGTTTTTTAATTTCTCTAAGTTTTCTTCTAGTTGCGCGATATCAGTTTCGATAGTTTCAAACTCTCGGGTTTCTTTGAAGCTTAGACCTTTTTTGGTGTTAGTCTTTTTTGTTTTGGCTGACAATTTTTCTTGTTCTTTTAGGATACCCGCTTGGGCGTAGTACTCTTCCCACTGAAAGTAGTCACTAAACAACTGTATCGGTTCCGGTGGATCCATATACATAATTTGGTTACTACACACATCCATGAAATAACGATCATGGGTAACTAAAATAATCCCACCTGGAAAATCGGCTAAAGCTTTTTGGAGTGAAGCCAATGATTCAAAATCTAAGTCGTTGGTGGGTTCATCGAGTAATAACAGCTGGCTCTCTTCAAGCATCAGTTGTGCAATACGAATACGACTCTTCTCTCCTCCAGATAGCTTTTCTACTGGCAAATCCATTTGGTCATAACTAAAACCAAATCGTTCTAAGTAGGTTTTCGCGTACATAGCTTCGCCTTGATACTTTACATAATCCCCTTGTGGACAAATATTTTTTAAAACCGAAGCCCTCAAATCCAGCGTTTGCTTGGTTTGCTCAAAATAAGCGACTTTAATCCCATCAGTTACCTGGATAGACCCACTGTCCGGTTTGAGTTGATCTAATATCAGTTTCAATAAGGTACTTTTACCGGAACCGTTGCGGCCCAGAATTCCAAGACGCGTGCTGCCCGTAATCAACAAATTCAAATCTGTAAAAATATTTCTATTTTCATATGAAAAATCTAAATTCTTGATCTCGATTAACTTTTTTGGAGTGCGTTTATCACCAAAATCGAAATCAAAACTTTTAGCGGCCACTTTTTGTTTTAAGCCTTCAAACTCACTTTTGATAACGGCGTGATTTTGAATTCGATATTTCTGCTTAGTCTGACGAGCTTTAGCTCCACGACGTAGCCATTCCGTTTCACGACTTAACGTATTTTTCAATTTTTCGACGGTTGATTTTTGCTGAGCAATCAGTTGCTCTTTTTTTTCTAAATGAGTGGCCAAATCGCCATCGGTAACCAACAGAAACTTAGGATTCTTTTTATCTAAATCAAAAATTTTAGTACATGTTCGTTCCAAAAACAAACGATCATGTGTGACTAGAACGTAGGTCAAGCCAGAATCCCGTAAAAAATCCTCGATCCAAATAATTGAATCAACATCTAGATGATTCGTTGGCTCATCTAGGAAAAGTACGTCCGGCTTTTTTAGAATCTCAGCGGCAATGCCAATACGTTTTTGCAAACCGCCCGAGCATTCTGAAAACAATAAGTCTTCGGCCAAAGTGTTTAGTTCAAGCTTAGACAACGTTTGCAGCAATTCCGCGTAATCGGATTCAATTTCTAATAAATGATTGAACCACGATTGCGAATCATCCATATCAACCGTCTGTTGAAGGAAGCCAACCTTAAGTCCTTTACGATGAACAACGTCACCCTTATCCGGCTTAATCGTCTGCGCCAATATTTTAAATAATGTAGACTTCCCTGCTCCATTAGGACCAATGAGGCCAACTTTGTCGCCTTCAAAAACGCCGCAGCTGAGGTCAGAAAATAAGGTACGACCACCGTAGGAATGGCTCAATTTATTGGCAGATACTAGTAAACTCACTCTGGGGTCTCCGCGACGTCGTCTTCGTTTAGTTGAATTAATATTCGTTCGGCCAGAATACGATTAAAGCCCTTAATTTGAGCAATCTCTTCCGCACTCGCTATCTTAATATCATCTAAAGAATCAAAATGCGTTAGTAAAGCTTTCTTTCGCTTTTCTCCTAAACCAACTACCAAATCTAGCTCACTGGCCAATGTTCGCTCTTCACGCAGCTTACGGTGAAAGGTAATAGCGAACCGATGGGCTTCGTCACGAATGTTGACTAAAATATTTAATCCATCGGCCTGTTGCCTAAAAAATACCGGGTTTTGTCGCCCAGGCAAGAAAACTCGTTCCTCTGTGGCTTCAACGTCGGCGGATTTAAAATCGCGCTTAACCCGCGCCTTGGCTAAACCCACTACAGGAATATGATTTTTTCCTAGTTCATTTAATATTTTTACGGCTTGGCCTAATTGTCCCTTACCACCATCCACTACGATTAACTGGGGTTCATCCCACTCGGAATGCTGAAATCGCCTAGATAGAACTTCATACATCGATGCAAAATCGTTCTGCCCCTCAACACTTTTAATTTTATAGCGGCGGTAATGTTCCTTTGCAGGCAGGCCATCTTCAAAAACCACTTGCGACGCCACGGTCTCGGTACCTTGGAAATTTGAAATATCATAGCATTCAATACGATGCGGTCGCGCCAACAGCTCTAATTTACTTTTAATTTCATCTAGCCCAACAAATTTTTCTTCATTTTCAGCTAAGCGTTTTTCAAAATGTGAAATCGCATTCTCCTTACACATTTCCAAAAGTTTACGACCTTTTTCATCTGTAGGATAGCGTACGGAAATTTTTCTCTCGGAACGGAATTCAAGAACGTTCTCTAAAAGTTTATTGATGTCCCCGCCAAAGTCACTGCCAACCAAAACTTGATCCGGAATAATATTTTCTTCATAGTACTGATTGATAAATGAAACAAACCATTCACGTTCATCTTCAAGTGCGTCTGCGGGATTAACATCCAAGAACTGAGACCGATTACCAATAATTCGTCCGCTGCGGAAATGAAGAGTTTCAACGATGCAACCGCGCTCATCACCGTAGTACGTAAACACATCTAAATCGTCTTCGGCGCTCTCATTAATAACAGCCTGCTTTTGCAAAATCACCTTTATCGCTTGAATGGAATCACGAATCTTAGCCGCCATTTCAAACTTCTCTTCTTCTGAAAGCTGAAGCATTCGTTCATTCAAATGTTTTAGAACTTTTTTATTCTGTCCTTTTAGGAAATGCAGGGCACCTTCCACATCCAACGCATACGTCGGTTGATCCACATAACCCACGCAGGGCGCGGTACAACGACCAATTTGATACGTCAGACACGGACGCTTGCGCGAACTAAATACCCCATCGGAACAGTCACGAATTTTAAATGTGCGATTCAGAAATTTGATCGTACCGAATACTGCCGCACCGCTAGTGTAGGGACCAAAATAGGCATGATTGTCCCGTTTCACCTTTCGACTTAAATAAAGGCGCGGAAATTTATCACCCAAAGTTAATTTAATATACGGATAGGATTTATCGTCCCGCAAACGAATATTGTACTTTGGCTTATTTTTCTTGATCAGTGAGGCTTCTAATAAAAAGGCTTCGACTTCTGTCTTCGTTAAAATGTATTCAACAGTATGAATATTTTGAATCAACGCCCGAGTTTTACTATTGTGATCCAAATTTTGAAAATAACTGCGAACCCGATTCTTCAAATTCTTAGCTTTACCAACGTAGATAATCTTTTGAACATCGTTCTTCATCAGATAGACGCCGCTTTGGACGGGAAAGTCCTTAACGAACTCTTTCAATTCATCAAATCGACCGGACTTACTTGCCATCCGCGGAATCCCCAGACCCACTTGCAGCACCTGCTTCGCGCGCACCAAGATCCATAATTTCAAGTCGACGAATCTCGTCACGGACCTTTGCCGCTTCTTCGAAGTCGAGTTGTTTCGCTAGTTTTTTCATCTTTTCACGCAAAGACCCAATTTCTTTTTGCAGATTTTCTGGGCGAACGGGCTTACCTGTTTTTTCTTTTTGTTTATACTCTTCCTTAAGCTGTTTCAAATTCAGAGAGCCATCGAACATCTCGCCAATACCTTCACTGATCTTTTTATTGATAGATGCCGGCGTAATTCCATGTTTTTCGTTGTGTTCCATCTGAATTCGACGACGACGTTCTGTTTCAGACATTGCCTTCTTAATCGAGTCCGTAACGTTGTCCGCATACAAAATCACATGCCCGTTAATGTTTCGAGCCGCGCGACCAATGGTTTGAATTAGCGAGCGCTCTGATCGCAAGAAGCCTTCCTTGTCGGCATCCGTGATGCCGACTAAACTGACTTCAGGAATATCTAAACCTTCTCGAAGTAAATTGATGCCAATCAATACGTCAAAGATTCCCAAACGCAAATCACGGATAATTTCACTACGCTCCATGGTGTGGATTTCGCTATGCAAGTATTTAACTTTTACGTTCATTGATTCAAAGAATTCGGTCAAGTCTTCCGCCGAACGTTTAGTTAACGTCGTTATTAGTACGCGTTCTTTTTTAGCGACACGAATACGAATTTCCTTCAACAAGTCATCAACCTGAAATTTTACGGGTCGAATTTCAACAATGGGATCAATCAACCCTGTAGGGCGAATGATCTGTTCGACGATGATACCTTCACTCTTCTCTAATTCATAGTTGGCAGGTGTCGCTGATACATATACCACTTTATCCATATTACGTTCGAACTCTTGGAAATTGAGTGGACGATTATCTAAAGCCGATGGCAAACGAAACCCGTGTTCCACCAAGGTCATCTTACGCGCACGATCTCCGCGATACATCGCCCCTAATTGAGGAACCGTAATATGGGACTCGTCTATAAATGTAATAAAATCAGGAGGAAAATATTCAATCAATGTAGGAGGAGCTTCTCCTGGTCCACGTCCCGTCAAGTGACGCGAGTAATTTTCTATCCCTTGGCAAAACCCCATGTGTTCGATCATTTCAATATCATAATACGTTCTTTGTTCTAACCGTTGAGCTTCTAGAAATTTAGATTGAGTCTTTAGCTCGGGTAAGCGTTGAAGTAATTCGTCCTGAATTGATTTAATCGCTCGCTTTAGGTTGTCTTCGGTGGTGGCATAGTGACTGCCGGGATAAATGCCGACTTGATCCATATCACCGACCACTTCACCCGTCAGCGGATCAAACCAAGAAATACGTTCGATATAATCACCAAAAAATTCAACCCGAATAGCCTTGGCATCTTCGTAGGCTGGGAACAGCTCAACGATATCTCCACGCACACGGACGGTACCACGATGGAAATCAACGTTGTTACGTTCGTACTGAATGCGAATTAACTCACGGATAAAATCGTCCCGCTTCATTTCTGTATCGCGGACAACGTGAACCATCATATCTTCATAGGCTTCGGGGGAACCCAAACCGTAAATACATGATACACTGCTGACAATGATCACATCGCGACGATCGAACAAAGATCGTGTAGCCGAATGGCGCATACGATCGATCTGATCATTAATTGCCGAATCCTTTTCAATATAAGTATCCGTCGACGGAATATACGCTTCCGGTTGGTAGTAGTCATAAAAGCTAACAAAATACTCAACGGCGTTTTTGGGAAAAATTTCTTTAAATTCAGAATACAATTGTGCAGCTAACGTTTTATTAGGTGCCAATATCAAAGCAGGGACATTCATCTTTTCAATGACATGAGCCATGGTAAATGTTTTACCGGAACCGGTAACACCAAGTAGCGTCTGGTGTTTGATTCCTTTTGCAAAATGTTCAACAAGCTGCTCAATGGCCTTAGGCTGATCACCCGAAGGTTTATAGTTTGAAATCAGTTTAAAATTATGTACGTGTGACTTTCCAGTTCCCTTCACTTTGGTCATCTGATTTCCTTTTTTCAGGCTATAGAGAATCCTTCGCAAATAGAACTCTCTAGCATCAGATAGCCTACCCGTTTTTAGGGCTTAGAGGAAGATCTTTCCGTCTAAACTAGTTATTCACAAGCCGAATTAGGCTTATTGTCCTAACCAGCGCAGCTGTGGCAAGCCCAGATTTCCATTTACCCAAATAGAAGCATCCCAGCCATTGTTTTGAATAGCAGATGAATATTCACTTGGCGACAGCGGCAACATGGCACCGGGATAAAGTGATCGCTTATCGCAGGCGACTGGCCCTACCCAAAATGAATTAGTCAGCACAGTATTCTTCGACAAGTCGACAGAATTTACTGAACCGGAAAATTCAGAAGGTAAACAGTAATTCGAATCAGCATTATCCACATTAACATACGAGTTTTGAACGTAAAATTTAGCGTAAATTACGTTAGGAAAATTAGAATAGTCCCCCACAATCCCACTTCCAAATCCATTTGTGGTACCGTTGCTGACAGTTTTGAGTGCGCCTCTTACGTCTGCATATGAATTTTTAATTGTCGTGAAATTAGGCGAGTTAGAAAAGGCGGCGACGCTAGTTATATAGTTTGGACCCGATCCAACGCCTAAAGCCGTGATTTTAACATAAGACTGCTCGATTAAATTTTCTTGCCCCGCACCCGGGTTGTAACTACCATAGTTTTCAATACTGGTCAGACCGGAAGCACACTGGGGCGTGGCTAACACTACTCCCTCTGTCGAAATTTGGAAAAATCTTGATTTGCGCGCATCTAGCGTAAGCCCCGAAGCATACTGGACAATTGCGCGCCCCATAGAACTGCCGGATGAAGAACCAATATCAGAATAGTCATACTTTATCTTTAATTTAGAGACTGTCGAATTAGAAATAACTCCAAATACGGAAATGTCTTTTTTAGGGTAGGACTGCCCATCTGGATTTTTGCAATTATTAGATTCTAGCGAGCATTTCACGGTGTAATTTATTGTATGATAACCACCGTCGAAATTTCCTGACGAAAATTGGGAAACTAAAATAAATTGGTCGCCCTCAGAACCACGCAATTTTACTTCACCCACAACTGGATAGGTCGAAGCTCCGATATTAAGATTTGCTTTTAACTGCCAATAGTTGTCACCAGTATTCACGTTACTATTACCAAATCGATTCATACACAACAAATCGGTTTCATTCTTAATTTGGTAAGGACTGTCCGCTTTTCCGTTGCCGACAATATTTGAAAAACAGGTATTTAAACATACCCCATTGCTCATCACGTACTTGGCATTACAACTAGATATCTGGCACGAGCCATACCCCGATCCCTGCGCGTTACATTTTTTCGAACCCGACCCGTTATTTTCCGAACACGCCG
>DDTZ01000041.1:14326-35582 GCA_002344565.1 Bdellovibrionaceae bacterium UBA2351
TTAACTGGCACGCACCATAACCAGTGCCTTGAGCATTACACGTTTTTTCTCCACTGCCGTTGTTTTCGGAACAACTATACTTTTGATTTGGATTACACAAATTCGCAACGCAGGTGCCATTTTGCAAGTTGTAACCAGAGTTACATGCACTTAATTGGCAGGCACCAAAACCTGTCCCCGTCGAGTTACATGTTTTTGTACCGGAACCATTACCTTCCGAACACGACGTCATCGAGTTAGGTGTACACACATTGGCAACACACGTCCCGTTCTGCAAATTATAGCCTGAGTTACATGACGACAACACACACGCCCCATAACCTGTTCCTTGCGCGCTGCAGACCTTATTTCCAGAACCATTCCCAAATACGCACGCCATATTTGAATTTGGCGTGCACAGGTTGGCAACGCACGCGCCGTTTTGCATATTAAAACCAGCATCACAGGCATTGATCACACACGCTCCAAAACCCGTTCCGCTAGAATTACATGTTTTAGAACCCGTTCCATTTGCGCTAGCACACGATGCGGTCGAGCCCGGCTGACACGTGCGCGGAACACACTGTTTATCAATTAATTGAAAACCAGAATTACAACTTTCTAATTCACAGGCTAAAGCCTGACCATCGGCCGAGCAAAATTGAATACCGTGTCCATTTCTTTCGCTGCACGCTTGCGATTGACTCGGACTACATGGAGGAACCACAGACGCAATGCTATTTAACCCTTCTTCTTGTTTTTTTAATGTTAGCTCGCCAGGTTGGGAGCAGTTTTGGAAGGCAAAAAGACCTATCGAGATAAGAACAAAAATTTTAGCAATAGCTAACACTGAATTTTTCATCTATTCCCCTAGTCGTTTTTTATCGGAAAATCGAATATTTGACTAAAGGGGACCGAAACAGTTTCTCGTTATGAGACGCGGGTAATGGCCTACTTTTTTTTACTTCCGCCTAAACAGTCAGGACTATCATAACCACCCTGCTGTTTTTCTCTTTCCCATTCCAGGACGGTATAAGCGCGAATAGATAGAGCATGTAGACCCGTTTTAAACTCTTCGCCTAGAGCCCCATAAATTTTCTGGTGACGTTGAATTTTCGAAGTTCCTTCAAACTGTTCGGATACGACCACTACTTTGAAGTGACTTTCCGAACCTTCGGGAACACTATGGTTCCCCGATTCATCTTCGATATGTAAAAATGTAGGTGTTAGTTCTTTGGTTAGCTTATCTTTTAATCTTTGATTTCGCATACTCTAAACCGATTTTAGCCAGAGCAACTGGAGTAGAATTTAAAGCCTTTTTTTCAACGTCCTTTGCTTTCGTCAAAACCTTGGCGACTAAAATTTGCGCTAAAGGATGCCCAACTGGCAATGATTCAAACGTGCCATCATTTACCCAATCGCCAGCTACGCGTTCCGCTAAATCAAATGCTTTGGGGGCTTTGGCTTTAAGTAAGAAACTACCCGGAAAATTTAATTCAAACTTTTCAGGTTCAGAAAACGACTGAAACGATTCTGGATTCGTATCTGCGTGATCACTATTAGAATCACCCGCGACGCTAGCCGATTCGTCCATAGAATCACTTTTAGTTTCGATAGCATCGGCATCGAGTTGACTCGGACGACGCTTAGAAGAGGCTTTAACCTCGGTGTCTACGACAACGTGATCTATTTCGTCTTCGTGCTCGGCTTCATCGGCATGAAGACGCTCATTACCATGCGCTGGTTTTTTTTTCTTTTTCTTTTTATTTTCGTGATCTTTTATAGATGGCATAGGTTATCCTTTTCTAAATTCAGCAACTCCATAGTCACTAAGTGATAATCCTCTTTCGCCGACGATTTGGTCGAATAGATAGACTTAGATGTTGCCAATGTATTTTTAGCGTCTGACGAGACGCGAATATAGCTCTTAAGTAAAATATCGGGGTATTTTTCAATAAATGCATCTAAATACTCACCGCTCATTTTCTCACGTGCATCATATTTCGTAAAAAGCACTTTAATATCAGCTCCGATCTTGAAATCCTTTTTGATGTCCTGCAGCTCTTGGTAGTTTTTTTCAAACCCAAGAATCGAGAACTTATCCGGATTCACCGGAAGCACCACTAGGTCGCTAGCTACTGTCACCGCTGTATTGGTCGCCGACAGGGCCGGAGCAGTATCTATGATGATTAAATCATAGTTAAGCCTAATTTGGTCCAATTGATTTTTCACAGATTCCGACCAATTTCTGTTGGAATTAATTAAAGCACGCTCAAGTACCGAGTTATTTAAGTTTGACGGAATTAAGTCGATATTTGAGTTAATCGTTTTAATTGCTGACTCGATGGATACTTTCTTTTCGAAAATATCCAGCCACACTGGAGAATTTTCATCTAAGTGTCCCAGCGCAAAGGTTAAATTCGCCTGTTGGTCTAAATCCACAAATAATACTTTTGCACCTAACATCGACGCTCTTAAACCTATATTCAATGCCGACGTGGTTTTTGCCACTCCTCCCTTTAACATTTGAAAAGAAACTACTTTTTTGGGATATTTAAATCCGCGCTTGCTGAGATACTCACGAACAAGTTCAGCCGGCAAATAGCTTAGATTTTGATGAATTCCAAAGTGCTCAGAGAAATCGGCTTTGAGTTCCGGTAAGGTTATTCCTACAACGTCTGCTAGATCAATCGCTGACAAGCATACTGCTGACTTAGATGTTAAACTCTGACTCTCTTCAATCATTCGAATCATAGAATCCCTCCGTAGTTATATATAACATAGGAAGGATACCTCTAAAGGTCAAATTTTAATAAAGACGCCGTCCGCTTCTTTTTCAATTCTGAATTTCGTTTGGATTAAACGCTTGATGTAGTTACGAATGACTTCAATATCGTACCCTATAAAGTGCTCATCTAAGTACAAATCTCGCAAAGGAATTTCAACGTGCGCACTTTTAACGAGTGACTCTCCATGGAAGTAAACTAATAGCTCTACCGATTTAGTGTCGATCTTTGAAACTTCGACCGAACGAATTTCTAAATCGCCCGAAATCAAATCGTGAGCGGGAGGATGTGACTTAGTGATATTCAGGCGATACTTACGATTAGCTTCATTCGCCACGACTTCATTTGATCCAATCATTCCTGAAAACAAAGTATCTAAGAATTTCCATTGATAGGCATAAGCCATCGAGCAATGAAATCCTTCGTCAAACATGTAGAAGAAGGTATTATCGTGCCGCTTAGCCGCCAATTTTTCGTAGTTATCACTTGGAAAAACAATGGGATCCGTCTTTGTAGCAACAACATATAAATTGTCGGGCAATCGAGTTTGCTCGTTGAAAAATTGATAGTCTTTAACAAAGTCACCGCTATAAAACTCTTTCGGCAAATAACGTTGCCATTCGGAATGTATCTTGTAATTCAATTCAAACCAATTCCAAGCCCCATTAACCCATCTTGGCTTTAGTGAAATCAGAGACTCCCAAAAGGACGCTAGTTTAAAATCTCTTTTGCCTTCAATGTCTTGAAAACGGCGACTACTCCAAAAATCAATCATAAATGGACGAAATCCGCTTTGCATTTGTTTTTCAAATGAAGCTTTCAAGTCGACGACAGGGCAAAATAAAATTGTTTTATCAAAATATCGATGCGTTTCTTTCTGATTTATCAGACTTGCCAGAAGGACTCCATTTGCTCCCAAGCTAATTCCCATCATGTGAATTCGCCCTACCAAGCGCGAAATCTTAGGATGTTTTCTAATTTGGTCGATGACATACAAATTCTCAAACGCTTCTTTAGGACCGCCAATTGTCACACTTTCATTGTTGGCTAAATGGTCGCCACTGGTCGAATTTTCGATCACTAAAATGTGATAGTCATTAAGCTCAGTTAACATGAACAGCAAATAACGTTCAGCAATTAGTTCATCTACATTGGCATAAATACCGGGGCGAATAATAATCAAATCCCGTTTTTCTTCTGATCGCATACCCCACAATGCTCGCGTTTTTAAACCATTCGGAAAATTGAGATATGAATACTTAAAAAAAGGATGATGGTGAAAGGAACCTCTTTGAGAAATAACTTTAAGCGTATTCATCACATTATTCTTCGAGTACGCGGGTTCACATTGATGAACAAAGTCATCCAGTATGGCTGTTTTGGAACCTAATGGAGCCACAGAGCCAAGATTAGCTTTCAATTCAGCAAAAGAACATTCGTTTTTCTTGTCCCACACCGTACCGGGATTCCACCCCAATAGCCCCTCTAGCATTCTTCGAAAGAACTTTGGATACCGTGATTTAACATTTGGATTGTCTTGATAAACCATTTCCATCTGGACAAAATCACTATTGAACGATTGCCAAAACTCAGATTCGTGCGCCCGTGCGGACGACAACCAAAATAGTAGAATAAGAGTTAAAATTTTTCTCGTCATACTATAACTTTTTTGCATCGAGAGATTTTAAAAAATCAGACACCAGCTGGGTTCGCTTTTCACCCGACACAGGACGAACTCCGCGTGGATAAATTTTATATAATTCTGGGTTTGCATCTAACAAAAACCTCGACATTGCTACTTTCCTAAACGCCCCGTTCTTTTTTCGTTCCAAACACTTTGTCATTAGCAAATACTCTTGAGCACGAGTAATTCCAACATAAAACAAACGGCGTTCCTCATCGACATCTTGGCCCAGATTTTTGTGTGGCAAAAGATCTTCTTCAATCCCACATAACATCACGACCGGAAACTCTAAGCCTTTGGACGCATGCAAAGTCATCAATTGAACTTTGTTTTCTTCTTCATCGCCAGATAACATTTCATCACGTAACATCAAACGATCTAAAAATTCTTTTAGCATAAATAAATTCATGCCGTTTTTCTCTAAGAATGAAAACAAGATACGGGCAAAGATTTCGACCAAGCCCCATTTGCGTTCACCCACAGATGCATCGTCAGATAAACTGTAAACATACTCACGATATCCCATTTCCCGGAACGCCTCTAAAAAAGACGTTTCATTTGCTCCTGGGGAAACCATCTTCTTAGGCAATTCAGAAAGAAAATAAAACAAGCCGTCAATACCCTCGCCGGCCTTAGCAATGATATCTTGCTCACGCCACAGCCTGCATGACTCTGCAAAAGTGATCCCTTTTGTTTTGGCGTATTCGTTTAATTTTTCAATGGTCGTTTCACCGATTCCACGCGGGGGAACATTGATGATACGTTTTAACGTGACATCCTTACTTTGAATCGCTTGACGAATAAATGCGACAAGATCCTTAACTTCTTTGCGTTCAAATAAGGATGACCCACCAGTAATGGTGTACTCGATGCGATTTTTCTTTAAAGCACTTTCAAGCCAAGCGCCTTGAGAGTTCGAACGATAAAGAATCGCGATGTCTTTTGGCTTGTAGCCTTCTTTAATAAAATTTAGAATCTCTGAGGCAATGAATTCACTTTCAGCCTCCTCATTTTCTAAAATAAATAGTTCAGGGATGTGATCTTTAACCTTTTTACTTTCTGATTTCAGAACTTTACCGTGACGCGATTTGTTTTTACTAATGACGTCATTTGCGAAATGTAGAATTGAAGAAATAGAACGATAGTTGCGCTCTAACTTTATCACTTCACAGTTCTTATGTTCCTTTGGAAAATTTAATATATTTTGAACTTCGGCTCCGCGCCAGCCATAAATCGACTGATCGTCATCGCCAACAACAGATAAATTATCATGAGGCCCAATCAAATGGTTAATTAACTTCATTTGCGTCGCGTTCGTGTCCTGGAACTCATCCACCATAATCTGCGTGTACTGCGCTTGCACTTCGGCTTTGATATCTGGAAACTTGTTAAACAGCTCCAACGGTTTCAAAAGTAAACTCTCAAAATCCACAACGCTCAAAAGGTTTAATCGCTTTTCATATTTAGGCGCCAAAATCTCTGCCATCTGATGATACTCGTCATCAATGGTCGAATTATGTTTTTTGTTTCGAATATTTTGAATCAAATTATACAGATGCTCAAGATCATATTTATCACGCCCAACAACTTTAATTTCCTTGAGCATTTCTTTCAAAATCGCAAAGGAATCGGACGTATCAATGATCCCGAAATTTTCATCAAGCTCTAGCTCTTTATGATATTTTTTAATTAGCTGCAGGCCAAATGAGTGAAACGTACCTGCCGAGATTTTTTTTGCCGACTTACCAATCTTCACCGATACGCGATGTTTTAATTCACGTGCAGCTTTGTTAGTGAAGGTTAAAACCAAGATCTGTTCGGCTTTAGCTACGCCTTCGGCAATCATACGCCCAGTGCGTGACACTAAAACGGTGGTTTTTCCTGAGCCTGCACCCGCCAAAATTAAAAGCGGCCCATAGTTATGGGCCACAGCTCTTTGTTGCTCGGGATTAAGTCCGGAGTACCACATGAAAAATTTTAAGTACGATTGTGAATAAGAAGTTTTACTTCGTCAGAAAAAACCACTTCGATTTTATCCGGCTGAACCGCACGAACGACACCAATACCAAATTTAGGATGGTTAATTTTGTTAGCGATTTCAAACTTAGCTTTTAAGCTGTACGGTTTTTCTTCCATCGCAGATAATGAGTTCAAAAGGTCGTTATATTCAGTTTGATGATTTGATTTACGCTGATTCGCGCTTGGTGCTCGAGCGGCGCGGGCTTTGGCCATAGCCTCTTTTCTAGCACTTGGTAATTTGTATGCTTTTTTTGAATGACAAACTTCACATTCAATTTTAGCCGTCGTCGCACTCGTGTGCGCAAGGACTTTGTGATAACGATCTACATCGCACTTTTTGCAAAATGTGTGAAATGATTTCGCTACCGCGGGCAATTCTGTCAGCTCTTCAGCCATTCTATCTCCTAAGATTAAAACCATTCTGGTTTTAATGTGTTTATCATTTACTTTTTCAATAACCTTTAGGTCTGTAAATACTTAAAGGGGCTTTCAAATCTTTGCTAAGGATCTCTGAGGCATTTAAGTAAAAGGGACCCTCATTATTCTGAATTTTGTTCTGAATTTCAATCATTGATTTTTCGTCGGCTGGATTTATTTCAAAACCTGATTTTTCGTACTGTTCTAGGAACTCCAGGTCGACATCCTTTGAAAAAAACAATTCCCAAGTGTTAGCATTAACTTGCGCACGGTAGGTCACCGTCTTCGCGTGAGAATGCACAGGTGCATAAGCCCCAATCACTTCTAAATGACCGTAATGCGAATGAAGCCTTAACGCAGGACTTCCCCACTGAGTCATCCCCGAGCACAACTCGACATTGGCATACCACAACCCAAACGCCTTCGATAAAAAACCTAATCCGTAAAACTGATCTGCTTTGTCTAAAAAACTATTTACGGAGCACAAATTATGGGCAACCCATTCTCCTTTGTGCATTGTCGGAATGATAATGAAAAGCGATAGGGGTACATAGTCAATATCGCCGAAATCAGGCAGCTTTGCTTTAAGGTTTGCCGGCATTTTATCTTTTTTGTACGCGAAACCACAAACGAAACCCGGCATCACGGCACAATCATAGAAAACCCAACGAGGCATTGGCATAGCTGACGGGCCAAACGCAATATTTTCGATATGGTAAATATATTCCGCAAATGGGAGTTCTTTCAGGTCTAACGGATCTTTGATGATCGGCGCTTTTGAAAACCAATCTAAGCGATGTTTCTTGCCTGGTTGGCTGATCAGATTTTCATCCCGCACGAACACATAAGGAACGATATCGGGATTTTGGAACCAGGTGACTTTTTCTTGGAAAATTTGAGTTACATCCACTGTAAGAGTATAGCGAGGAAAGAAGATGATCTCCAAGTCTTAATTTTGTTTGTACGCGCGTTGAATAATGGGACTTAGTGCCGTTTCTTTGAGCGGTTTTTTTGTCGTATGACTGGGTGCCTTTGGCCATTAGGAGCTAGGCATCCCGTCTTCGTTTCCGCTTGCGTCGACTTACCTGCGGCTGCGTGGGGAGCTCGCTGGAGCGAGTCCCCTTTTGCTTTTTTTTAGTTTTTTAGTGGGCCCGTCATTTCTTCTGGCTTAACCCATTGATCGAATTGTTCGGGCGTCATTAAGCCCAGCTTTACAGCTTCATCTTTCAGCGTTGTTCCATTTTTATGGGCCGTCTTTGCGATTTTTGCCGCATTATCGTAACCGATATGTGGATTCAGAGCGGTTACTAACATTAACGAATTATCCAAATGCTTCTTGATTTGTGGCATGTTCGCTTGGATTCCATCAAGGCAGTTTACCCGGAAGCTGTCTAAGCTGTCTGCTAGTAGGCGCACACTGTTTAGGACATTGAACACGATCACGGGTTTAAAAACATTCAGTTCGAAGTGACCGTTTAAGCCACCGACAGTTGTTGCGACATCGTTACCGATAACTTGCGCACACACCATGGTCATGGATTCACTTTGAGTTGGATTTACTTTTCCTGGCATGATGGAACTACCGGGTTCGTTCTCTGGCAATAATAACTCACCGAAACCGCTGCGCGGACCGCTACCAAGTAGACGAATGTCATTGGCGATCTTCATTAACGAAACCGCTAGTGTTCTCAGCGCACCGCTAACTTCAACCAGCGCATCATGAGACGCCAACGCTTCGAACTTGTTCTCTGCGGAAACAAACGGGATGCCCGTTTCCTTCGCTAGAAACTGAGACACTGTCTGCGAGAAATCCTTATGCGCATTCAAACCCGTTCCCACTGCCGTTCCACCGATTGCGAGTTCATGCAAATGAGGCAACGTGTTTTTAACACGTGTAATACCGTGCTTGATTTGAGTCGCATAACCCGAAAACTCTTGGCCTAGCGTTAAAGGCGTCGCATCCATTAAATGAGTACGACCGATTTTTACGATCTTTTGAAATTCATTTTGTTTTTTCACCATCGAGCCATAGAAGGCTTCCATAGCCGGCAACAAACGATGGTGAATTTGATCCGCAACCGCAATGTGCATAGCTGTTGGGAAGGTGTCATTTGATGATTGACCTTTGTTGACATCGTCATTCGGGTGAACGTCTTTAGATGGCAGAGTTAAACCTAACATTTGCATCGAACGATTCGCGATCACCTCATTCGCGTTCATGTTCGACTGCGTGCCCGAACCCGTTTGCCAAACAACTAACGGAAAATGATCATCCCATTCGCCCTTAATTACTTCGTCACATGATTTTACGATCAAGTCGGTTTTCTTAGCGTCTAATAATCCTAGTTTTTGATTCGCCATTGCTGCTGTCTTTTTAAGCAAACCCATAGCCTTAATCATTTCTCGAGGGAAACGATCGCCACCGATTTTAAAGTTTTCAATCGAACGCTGAGTTTGCGCTCCCCATAGTGCACTTGCCGGAACTTTCACATCCCCCATCGTGTCTTTTTCTACGCGAAACTCTTTGTCCGCTTTGATTTCCGCTAATGTCTTTTTCATAAGTCTCCCTTTAGTTTCGTCTATGTACCATACCCAGATGCGCTTGATCGGTTGGGTAAATAACCAGTTCCTGCACGTTCACATGCTTTGGCTGATTCAAGCACCAGCTTATTGATTCAGCAATGTCATCGCCCGAAAGCGGCGTCATATTCTCGTAAACCTTATCAGCTAAATTTTTATTTCCAAGTCTGACCGTGGAAAATTCTGTATTCACCATGCCCGGTTCAATATTTGTGACACGCACATTTCGTCCAATCAAATCTTGCCGCATAGCTTCGCTTAACGCGCGAACGGCAAACTTAGTTGCACAGTAAACCGCCCCTCCGGCATAGGCCCATCGACCCGCCACTGAACCCAAGTTTACGACATGACCCGAACTTTTTTCCGCCATCGCCTTAACAATAGGCAGCGAAAACGACAGCAACCCTTTTACGTTCACGTCGATCATGACCTCAGCATCATCCCATTTCAAATCCTGAATTTTATCGGTCCCCTTGGCCATACCCGCATTGTTTACCAAAGCATCGATCTTTGAAATCAACTTTTGATTTCCCTTTTGCCAAGCTAACACAGCTTTTCTATCCGCCAGGTCGACTTTAAATACTTGAACCTGGCATCCCACGAAATCCTTTTCTAGCTTGGCTTTCACCTGTTTCAACACGTCTAACCTACGAGCCACTAACACCAAAGAATACCCATCACTCGCAAGCCTTCGAGCGGTTGCAAGCCCAATCCCAGAACTTGCGCCTGTGATCAAAGCCAGTGGCTTGTTTGAATTTTTACTTTTTTTTGAATTTATTTTTTTGCTCATACGAATGAAAACCTTTTGATTATGTTTCGAAAAACTCTTGACTGACATTGAGTTTGAAAACTATCTTTTGTTTTATAGGTCATACAATAAAAGGATGTCTAAAGAAAATGGAAATTAACTCGATCAATCGTTATCAAGTATTTGTTCTATGCGTAGTTTTATTCTTCACTCTACGTGTATTCTTGAAAATTTAGTTTAACGATACGATTTTTGTTCCGGGATAATAGAAAGCTAAAATTTCGCGAAAGCTTTTCTTCATAACACCCATCTGGCGACTGCCCCATTGACATAGCCCAACGCCATGACCGTAACCTTTACCTATAAATTCTATTTTATCGCCATGAGCACGAGATTCAAACCAGGTGCTTTTCATGCGTGTTGAACCCACCTGCATTCTTAATTTTTGGGCGTCCATGGTTTCAAATGATGAGTCGGCACGCTCGACGGTCAACTCATAGGCTCGTTTGATTGGATTAAAGGCATTGATCACCGCCTTAAAAGGACCAAAAAACTTTTCAACTTCCCGCTTAGAAAGCTCCAGACGCCACGTGCGGCCTTGGCAATAGGGATCACGCACTTCAAAGTCCATCTGCGAATCACCGAATACTTTTTTTGCAGATGATGTTTGACCACCACATTCCGAATGATAGTAGGCCTTAAGCAAATTGCGATTGCCATCAAACAAAACTAAATTCGCGGTCTCATCCAAAAGAGGCTCCATACGATCGTCATCCGTATGACGATAGACTTGATCTTTGATTGAAGACTCGACATCGAAAATCTGCTTCTTGCGCTGTTCAGTCATGAACAGCGCATAAGAACGTGCCGCCACAATTTGTGCTTTCAATGTTTCGGCAGGCCAATTCACAGGCATTTCCGATGAAACAACGCCCTTTAAATAATCTCTAAGCTTCACATAGGCAATGACATCAAAGCTAGCGTCACGCTTGTAAATTTGAATAAAATTATTAATCGACTGTGCATTAACTCGCATTCCGTGGCCCTTGATAAACAAGGAGCTATCTTTCACCGAAACAGGGCCACTCTCTTTTTGTAAAAACAGAAGACTTCGATCCCATTTACGTTTCAATTCTATATTTAATTTCTTCTCACCCAGAGGCGCAATAGCCACGTTACGAAAGGCGTCTACCTGATTGAGGACTTCGATGTTGCTTCCGATCAGCGACAGACGTTTTACCTTTTCAAAAATGCGAATACGTATCCACGAGTTATCGACACCAGACTGTTTAGACGAGGCTCTGACTGGCAGTGATGACAAACCGATTAAACACGCAAAGATTAAAGCAATGTGATGATTTTTTAAGCGCACTACCCCAGCCTAGAGCTGGCCTCGCGGTCGATCTAGTCTAGTTAATGAAAACCGGAGCTAGGTCGGTCTAGTCAGGTCCAAACGCGGCGGCTAAGAAAACGCCAGTAAACGTTTAAAATCATTCCAGACAAATCGCTTACGCTGCTGATCGTTAGGATCAGCCAGTGGAGATAGAGTTTCTAAGATAGAATGAGGACCAGAGGAATAAATAGATTCTTCTACAGAAAGTTCGTCACGAAAGAAAACGATTCGAACCGGAGCTTTCCATCGAGCCAAGTGTTCAAAGAACTCACGCTCGGCGTTTGAAGACAACCATCCAAGTAGTAACTTATAATCAGTCCCACCTAATGCTTGATTCATCTTAGATAGCATTTCAGACTGCTCGCGCATTTTGGTTTCAAAACCGGTTTCATTTGAAAAGAAAATAAAAATATTTTGGAATCGCCCTAAATCGTTTGTTTGATTCTGAAAAGAAAATTCAGTCCATGCTCTACTTTCAGGCCACGAATAAAAATTAAAAATCTTCTTTTTGAGTGCATCTGGCGTCGCCTCTGCTGATTTAGGAGCCGATCTGAAAATATGTGAAACACCCAATACTTGATGAGTGAATTTGAGATAATTTTTTATATTTTCAGCGCTGTTTTTCATAAGAATTCTTGAAAATTATTAAAGGGTTATTCTTTTATTTGCAATAACATATTGAGTATGTCAAATTTAGGCCCAAATCGAGGGATATATGAGTACTGGGACTAATCAATTCACCATCACAAAAACCAGCAAACCCTTGCCAAAACCCGCACCGAACACGGCACTAGGATTTGGCAAATACTTCACTGATCATATTGCGGCATCAGACTTTGCCGACGGTAAGTGGCAAAACCATCGCATTATACCTTATTCAAATTTGAGCATGGATCCCGCAGCCTGCGTGTATCACTATGGTCAAGCACTGTTCGAAGGGTTAAAGGCGTTTCGCCAAAAAAATGGCAGAATTGTAATTTTCAGACCTGAATTTAATGCCGCACGTATGGCCTTTGGAACGCAACGTTTGTGTATGCAAGCAGTTCCTAAAGACCTCTTCGTTCAAACGATGCTTGAAATTGTCAACGTTGAACGCGATTGGGTTCCTAGTGAACGAGGCTCCTCGCTGTATATCCGTCCAACACTAGTTGGAACGGAAGGCTTCTTAGGCGTTAGACCGAGCGAAAAATATTTATTCTTCACCTTACTTTCTCCGGTTGGCTCCTACTACTCAGGTAACAGCAAAGCCGTTCGTATTTGGGTAGAGACCGAGCAAATTCGCGCAGCACCAGGAGGCTTAGGCGCTGTTAAGGCCGCAGCCAACTACGCCAGTTCATTGGCCGCAGCAGCGGCACAAAAAAAACGTGGCTACGATCAAGTTTTATGGCTAGACGCTGTCACCAAAGATCAAATCGAAGAAGTCGGAACAATGAATGTTTTCTTTGTTTTCAAAAATGAAATTGTCACACCAGCCCTGAATGGTTCTATTTTAGCGGGTGGTGTCCGTGAATGCGCATTAACTATTTTAAGAGAATGGAATTTACCAATCACTGAACGCAAGATCACAATGTCTGAATTAAAAGACCGATACGCTCGAGGTGAGTTTTTGGAAATGTTTGGCACAGGTACGGCAGCAGTTATTACTCCCGTCGGCGAACTGCAGTACAAAGACCATACATTTAAGCTAAATACAGGCGCAGAAACGTTGGGGAACAAACTTTATGAAGAAATTTGCCAAATTCAATATGGTGAAATTCCAGATCGCCACCAATGGTTAATGGCCATTGATAGATAAGTTAGTAAGGAGCTGTATGACACCTTTAAATCCAATTAGAAAATTAGACACAGAAAACACGTGGAAAAAAAACGACGCTTTGGTACTTTTTGGTGAACTTTTCCAAAGAGGCTACGCCAACGGACTCGTTGAAGAAGCTGAAAAGCGCCAGATGCAAATCATAAAAGGCACAGTTGGTCGCCGTGAGAAAGATGAATTGCGTCCCTTGAATGCCGAGGAGCTCGCTGCCGTTTCTGGTCCTATCATCAATATTCCGCTGGAAGCAGGATTTGATATGGACAAAAATGCGAAAGGCATTAGTCCAGTCGACATGCTTAAAGATGTTAAACTAAGCGCGTGGGAAGATACTAAACTCGATTTCCATGCTATCGAAGAATGCCGTAAAAATGGTGTCACCCGTTTTAAAAAACAATTAGCCCTATACGTAGCTGAGCTCGAAAAACATATCGTTCCTGGGCGTAGTTTTTTACTCGCACATTTGATGGCCGGCGGCGTTCCTCGCGCCAAAATCATTATGCCGTTAATGAATCGAGTATTTAAAGGCACTGGCGATCGTTACTTGGAGTCAGACAAATTTTGGACTAGTGATTTAGGCAAACTGTGCCAATTGAACTTTATCGAAGTTACCGCTGAAACATTCCGTCACTTTATCGAGGCCACGTCTGGTTTCCGCGATAAAGTTAAACAAGCCGGCGGCCAAGTTTCGTATTTAGCTTACGGTTATCATGGAACAGAAATCATTATCGATGGCCAATTAAAATGGCAAACCTACACGCCATATCTTCAAGGATGGGCGAAAATGAAACTCGAAGATATCTCTAAGACATTTATGGATCAGGGACTTTCATCGTGTGTCTATAACTGCCCAGAGATCTTGACGAACTCAAGTTCAATTTTTCAAGGCGTGGAAGTTTCACTCTATCCCCTTATCCATTCCCTTGAAAAAGAAAACCCGACTATTGCCAAACAGGTCAACGATCAATGCCAGGCCTTGCTTAAGTCTGGCAAATCAATGAACGATGTATTTCAAATTATCAAAACCTATTATGCTCAGCCCGAGATCATTGCGATGAACCGCGAATTTGCTCGCTGGCCTATGCAGTCGACTCGAACACAAATGGAAGTTATGCTTAAATGCTCTGACGATGTTATCGACTTGCACGAAAGCCCTAAAAACTTGATCACCAGTGTACTCAGTGAAGTTGTGTTTAAGTCCTGTGGCCGATTAATGTTGAACGATAGCTTAAAACCATCAGCGTCCACACGTTGGATTGGTCACGATGCTGTTGCCAAATATTATCACTAGATCCTATTGCTAATTAAATTATTGGGTTTTAAGATATTTCCATGGATAAAATTAAAGTGGCCATCACGGGTGGCCCATCTGGTGGAAAAACAACCCTACTTGAAACTCTAAAAAAAGAATTTGGATCGCAAATTACGGTTGTACCGGAAGCAGCTAGTATTTTATACGGGGGCGGTTTCCCTCGCAAAAAATCTATTCTTGGACGTATCGCAACTCAACGTGCGATTTATTACACTCAACGTGAGCTAGAAACAATCGCCATTGGAGAGTCGGCAAATGCCCTACTGGTTTTTGATCGTGGTTCACTAGATAGCATCGCCTACTGGCCAAATGACGAAGAAGACTTCTTTAAAAACATCCAATCTAATAAAAAAGTTGAATTAGGTAGATATGACTGGGTCATTCATCTGGATACTGCATCCAATGAAAACTATGATCTTTCAAATCCAATCCGCACAGAGACGCACACAGAAGCACTTTTATTAAACGAAAAAATTAAAATGGCCTGGAATGGCCATCAACGCCGAATCACAATTGCAAGCGATGGCGACTTCTTGGCAAAAATCACAAAGTCGATTCAAGTAATTAAAAGCATTGTAAAGGGCAAATCTTTTGAGGACGTATGCAAAATAGTTTCGTAAATTTTTTAGTTATCGCGGCGTCTTTGTTGGCAGTCCCGACGTTTGCCAAAGAAAAAGAACCTGTTTATTTTTTACCAGAAAAAAACAATCTGCAAATTTTGCCGCAGAAGTTTGAATACAATTTACTAAACAGTTCGACGATAAAAATTGGTGACATCGTAATTGATTCCAACAACCTATCTTTAGAGCTCGCTCAAGACAAATCGCAATATCAGTTTATTTTTAATTGGCCCGCAGGATTGTTCGATCACGCGGAACTGGTTGTGTTTAATAATTATGGCAAAGCAATTCAAACCTACGAAATTAAAAAGGAAGACATTGAACTGATTAAAGAGTCTAAAGAAGGTGAAAAGTCCGAAGTGGATAGTCTGTTACGAAAAGACAAAGCAATTTTTAAAACCCCAATCGAAACCGTTCTATTAGACGAAATTAAATATCTACCCTTTTTCAAGTTTTGTTTACAACGTAAAGAAGAATCAACGCGTATTGATTTATGTTCAGTTGAGCTCTACCTGTCATCGAAGGATGGCAAACCCACAATTAAAATGCGATCTGAAAATAAAAAGCGTGCCCAAATATTGGTTAACAACGCTGAAGTGGGCGAACAGGGAATTATCTTTCTAAACGACATCTCTGAAAGCATTAATTTCATCGGTCAAAGTGAATCGGGTGCAAAACTTGAAATTGAAACTCGACTACGACCCGTCGATTTCAAAGACATCATTATTTCTGACGATGGCAAATCGTTATCACTTACAAGTCAGGGTTCACGTCCTGTTAGCGAGAAAAACGTCACTAACCTGACCGATTCTATGTGGCAAATTAAACTACCGGCAGACTTTCCTGTTTTTTATATTCAGGGTGAAGGTAGCATCCCATTCCGCCAAGAATTTTTTGTCCGCGGCGCCCTTCCAACTGAAAGCTTACGCACAAGCTCTTCAGACTTAGTTAACGACACCTATTCTTCATCAGAGAAAATGACTCTCGATTTACCTAAAGGCGTAACGATCTCATCGAAAGATGCTAACTCCAGGGTAGCAAAGAATGGTCAAAAAATCGAATGGACCGTCACTGGTTTAGAGAAAGGTCAAGACAACGAACGTATCTTGTACTTAAAAAAAGACAAAAATGAATACGCTATCTATCAATCCATCTACCGTGCGGCAGCTTTAGAAGCGCACTTGGGCGCTACCTACATAACGGCCGAAAAAATGAGTTTTGGTAATCTAGGCCTAAACTATTGGATGAGCAAGCGTTCCGGGTTAAGCATTATGATAGACCAAGCACTAACCAAAACAGATACTATCGATAAATGGTCCATTACAGAGTTTAGCTACTTACATCGATTAACAGCCGGTATGAACTTCAGAGACCCATCCTTCTTTGGTTCAGTAGGTATGAGATCCATGTCTTTGGGCAACTTATCATTCTCGCAAATTGGACTCGGTATTGGCCAAAAAACGATGTTCACCTCCTCATTCATGAAAATGATGGCTGACTGGTACAAATGGAACCTCAATTACTATTTAGGTGCGAAATCAAATGAAATTGAAATTAAAAGTCTGCTGACTGCGGACTACAGACTGTATCTACAGCTAAGCCATTCGTTCTACTTCAATTATGGCTTAGGTATCCAAAGCATTTCGATGTCTGACGATAATTCACTAAAAAGCACTCAAGTTAATGTAAACCTAGGACTAAATTACTTGTTCTAGGCTGGCTCTTTTACCTTCATCAGTAGATAGCCACCAGTTACAAACAGTATCAGCAAACCCATCAATCCGTATTCGGACTTTTTCACCAACATAACCGTTAGAGCCACAATCGCTGGCCCTAACACCGAAGCAAATTTTCCAATCAAATTCATAAAGCCAAAGTACTCGCCGCTTTTTTCTTCGGATATCATTTTAGCAAATAAGGACCGACTCAATGATTGAACTCCGCCCTGCACCAGCCCAATGACTGCCGCCAAAATATAGAAATGCATTGGGGTTTTCATTTGAGATGCCAATACGACAGTTAAAGCATAGACTGCTATACAAAAAAGAATGGGCTTGCGACAGCCCCAGCGCTTTGAAATAAGGCCGTACACGTACGTTGCCGGAAATCCAACAAATTGAGTAATCAGCAGTGCCGCAATTAAATCCTTAGATTCAAAATTAAGCGAAATCCCATAATCAACGGCCATCGTGATTAATGTATAAACGCCGTCGATATACAGCCAAAATGCCAACATAAAGATAAACAAATTGCGATCTTTACGAATTTCTAGGAACGTGTTTTTCATGGCTAGCACTGCCGCGCGAGTGAGTGTCCACCAGTCTTCGCTTGAAGAGGCTGTCTGCTTTGGCTCTTTAACAAAAAACATAAGAGGTAACGAAAAAACAAACCACCAAATGGCGACACTCAAAAACGAAAACTGAACAGCACTTGAACCACTCGAAAACCCAAAAAGATCGGGTTTTAAATACATTACTACATTTAAAGCGAAAAGAACTCCGCCACCTAAGTAACCTAACGAGTACCCTAATGACGAGGCGTAATCTAAATGATCTTTACGTGCGACAAATGGCAATAAGGCATCATAAAATACGCAACTCGCATTGAAAGCCATCATTCCGATACCATAAACGACCGCTGCGGTAAACCACTCTCCGGCCGGAATGTAAGCTAAAGCCGCCGAACCCGCGACCCCCACCAACATAAACACAATAAGAAAAGCTTTCTTTTGCCCTTTGTGATCTGCAATAGCACCCAAAGTTGGTGAAACCATAGCAATCAGGAAACTCGAGATACTGACCGTCGTCGCAAGCTTTGCCGTCGTATCCACGGCAGAAAATCCCTGACTCCAAAAGTGCTTAAAGAAAACTGGAAAAAACCCGGCCATAATCGTTGTTGAGAAGGCGCTATTGGCCCAATCATAAAGGCCCCAACTCAACACCTGCTTGCGTTCACCTTTACTTAAAAATTTCATACAGCGTCCCAGCTAAACTGATTCATAGCTTTTAACTTTTGAATCCGATTCAAATCGTCTGCCGAGATATAGCCAGCCGAAACTCCGTGCTCGATAAAATCGAAAAACTTATCAAAATAGCCAGTTGAATTTAAAAATGCGATCGGCTTTTCATTGATTTTTAATTGCTTCCACGTGATCATTTCGCAAATTTCGTCTAGAGTGCCAAATCCGCCTGGCAGAACGACAAAAGCATCCGCACGATCAAACATGATTTTTTTACGTTCATGCATAGAAATTACTTTAATCAATTCACTGCAGTCATCATTGCCAACTTCCCAATCATATAAGAAATGAGGAATGACTCCGACAACTTTGTTTCCACTTTTAATTAAAGCGTTCGAAACAGTTCCCATGATGCCAGTACTACCACCACCATAAACCATGTTATATTTAGTGTCTTTCATCCACTGAATGAATTCATCAGCAGTCTTTGCGTGTTCAGGGATTCCGGATCTAGCACCACAAAACATGGCAATTGTTTTCATAAAACCTCAAATTTTATCAAGACCAATTAGGAAAATTTCTTTACTGATTTTGCGAGTTGAATCGGGCTTCATCGCCTCGACTCGCTTGAACTGCTTTTTCATAGCCGTTTGAAACTCTTTAAACTGCTCACTATGAAACAGCTTACATACAAACTTACCGCCCGGACGTAAATAATCTGCTGAGAACTGAAGCGCCATCTGACACAATTCAAGCGACCGCACTTGATCTGTGAGTTTAATACCCGTGGTTTTTGGGGCCATATCGGACAGGACAACATCCAGTTTTTCAACATTTAACTTAGCCAGTTCTTCGGGCCAATTCATTCTAAAGATATCTTCGTGATAGAATATATAGCGAGGATCTTTGATCACAGTCACCTCTGTTAGATCAATTCCTATTAGGCGGCCATTCTGCCCAATATGTTTTAGGCAGTACTGTGACCACGATCCCGGAGACGCTCCCAGATCGACAATGATGTCGCTATTTCTGATGATTTTATATTTTTCATCAATCTCTTGAAGTTTATAAACAGACCGAGCTAAATAATCTTCGGCCTTAGCCTTTTTGAAAAAGTGATCTTTAGGATTATACCCCATACTTTAACGCATAACTGAGTTTAGGAAACTTGTCCAATTCATTAAATTAGAATAGGATATCGAAATGGACGTCATTGTAGGTTTAGGTATATTTTTTATATTAATCACAGCCATATTCATAGCAGTCGCTTTCTTTCTGCCAGAATGGTTAGGTATAACGGGAAAAAAAGCGAAAGAAGTGATAGAATCCCACCAAGCTGAAACGCCTAACGGGACGGACACGGCGACATCAAACGCCAAACCGCTGCCGCCGACCGATCACTAATTATTTTTTCTTGAATAGGACGGTAACAACGTCCTTAAGATCCATCGTAAATAGATTTTCGTTCTTGCGAGTTTTCTTCATCATTTGTTCGATCAAGCTTAACTCTCGTTTCGCTGCTAGGAATGTATTATCCATAGCTAATGCCTTATCAAACGACTTTTTAGCATTTAAGTAATCATTAGTCGCTTTATAGTAAAGACCCATTACGTATGGGTATAAATAGTCATAACGTTCGTCAGCAGGAATTTGCATCAGATCAAATTCGATCTCTTTGATCACATTCTTATCTTTCTTCTGCATATTCATACCTAGACGCGCCCACGCGATATAGATATTGTATTGGAACAATGTACCTGAAAGCTTTCCGGCTTCTTTTAATTTAACTAAGGCCGACTGAAACTGACTCAACATCAATTCCTTTTTCGACTCATCTAATAACTGATTAGCTTTGATTCGATTTTCAGCTTCATTTTTCTCGATAGCCTTTTTCAACTGAATTTTAGCTTCTGGATTTAATGAATTGATAGCTGTCGAGATTTTGTTATATAGCTCATACCATACACCAAAATTCTTAGCTTCTTTCTTCATTGGCTCTTGGCCTAAAAGAGTCTCGATCTCACTCGCCGCTGATTCTGCATCATTGTACTGAGTTAAGCCTAATGCTTCTAGCATTTCGTAATCTGATTTGTTTTCAATTTGAGCTTTTAGCTTTGTTAAATAGTCAAAGTGCTCGTCCACGTTATCAAACGAAATATTACGCGAGAAGTAGATCAAACCTTTGGTTACTAAAAAGTGTAAAGCTTTGTAAAGTGCCGCCTGATTGTAATCTGGCACACTTAACAATTCGCTCAATGTCGTCTTCTTAGCTAACTTATCTAGTAGGCCGTCTAAACTTTGGATTAAGCTCATTTGCATACATGGATGATCTGGTTTTAGGTGCGCATTTGGGATGATCTGATGACCAGCCCACATCATGTATAAGTTCTTAAGCCAGTTTGTAGGTAGCTTAGATGCAATCCAATCATGAAGATAATTTAGAAGTAATTCAGAATCGATATTTGGTTGAGTTAATTCGACTTCACTTGCCGAGAAGTTAAGCTTAACTGTCTTTTCTGAAATCGTTTTCGACAAACGGACGTTCATTTGTTCGATCATCGTCAAATCAAGCGCATGCGGACTCATTAAGTTTGACGAAATTAATCGTTGACCCAAACGTTGATTATTTTTTGATTGCAATGCTTTTTGAATATCCGTGGGGCTTACGTAACCACTTTGGATTAACAGCTCACCGATATAGGTAGATTTATCTTCTACGTCTACCGCCACAATACAACCATTAGAGAATGCGATACCAGATACGCTGCCATCATTAAAATAAATATTTAAATAGCCAGAACTCTTAGTTTCTGTAAGCAAACTATAAATAAATGGCAGATCGTAAGCCGAGATCTCTTCGATGCTTTCAATTAGTTTTCTTTTTTCACGAGTAGAAACCATATCCTTCGAAAAAATTTGGTATAACATTTTCCGAGGAGATTCTTTTTT
>DDTZ01000133.1 GCA_002344565.1 Bdellovibrionaceae bacterium UBA2351
GTTAGGTCAGTTTTTCCGAGATGTTCTGCGAGAATCGTATATTCCTGGATTAGGATTAGTAACGACATTAATTATTATCTTTTTATTCGGACTGATTTTAACTCACTTCATTTCAAAATCGATTTGGGATCGAATTGAAAAACGCCTGACTCAAGTTCCTTTGATTAAAGCACTTTATTCGCCTCTAAAAGATTTGATGGGCCTATTCAGCAGCGATGGTCAGAAGGATTTAAAAAGCGTTGTTATGGTTGAACTGAATGATGGCACGCATGTTGTTGGCCTTGTCACTCGAGATCACTTTGAAGATGTTCCGGGAACTCAAGAGGCCACATTGAAACCTAAGTTCGATGAAAAAGTTGCTGTGTATGTTCCACTTAGTTATGCTTTGGGTGGTTTTACAATCCTTATCGATAAATCGAAAATTAAGAAAATTAATATTCCAGTTGAAAAAGCTCTTAGCCTGGCCATCACAGGCTGGGTGAAGTCAAATAGCCAAGGAGATAAGCATGTCTGATAAAGTTACCGCGGAAGCACTGGGTTCACGTACCACAACAGGAAAAGCTCTTCGCGTAAACTTGGACATGAACATCTACGGCGCATTTGCCGAAATCGGAGCTGGACAAGAAGTCGCTCGACATTTTTTCCAAGCCGGTCGTGCCTCTCAAACTATTGCTAAAACCATTTCCGCTTACGATATGATTTATAGTGACGAAATTTACGGCAAAGAAAAAAATGGCCGTTACGTTGTCGAATCGCGCTTAAATCGCATGCTCGAAAAAGAATACTCATTGCTTATCCGTCGCTTAAATGAACACCGCGGTAGCAAAACTACTTTTTTTGCCTACGCGAATACGGTAGCGACTGGATCTGCGGAATCACCAAAATGCCATGGTTGGATGGGCGTTCGCTTTCAGAAAAAACCGGGTGCAGAACCAAATGATATCATACTTCACGTACGCATGATGGATCAACGTCGCCTGCAGCAACAAGAAGCTCTTGGAATGCTGGGAGTAAATCTTGTGTATTCCGCCTTCTACCATTCTGAAGATCCCACCGATTTCATGAACTTTCTTGTAGATGGACTAAAACAAGGACAGATCGTTATCGATGTTATCAAATTCTCTGGCCCAGCTTTTAAACATTTCAATAATCAAAAGATGAATTTGGAACTTGTTAAACGTGGCTTAGCCGAAGCAGTTCTTTTCGGCCCACAAACTGGTGTCGGTTCTGATGCTGTTTTGAATATAGCTGATACCATTTGGGGAAAAGCTTTATTAATCCAGCGTGGATTCTACCGTCCTATTACACAGACTCACCTAGATGTTATGAGTAAGGGTTTCGAACAGTTGAAGCACGAGATGAAACTTCAAAAGTTGAAATCAAGTGATATTTTCCCCATTATGGAAATCACAAGCGAATTCGATATCGACGTTGATGAGTTCTGGCATCGCGTACAAATCATTACTAGTCTTGGCTACTACGTCCTAATTTCTAATTTTAATTACTTCTATGAAATGAAGCGTTTCTTTAGAAACTATACTCAGGCCCCGCTGGTCATGGTGATGAGCGCTCGTCATTTGGAAAACTTATTTGATTCAGAAAAGTACAAACAATTGGAAGGACACATTTTCGAAGCCTTAGGTAAATTGCTGGATGCTCAAACTAAGCTTTACATTTATCCTCACAAAAACGATATGATGTGCCTAACAACGAAATCATTCTTTCCCTCAAAGGATGTTAACCATTTATACAAACATTTCATCGATAACTCTCAGATATTAGATATTTCCGGATGTGATGATACAGATACCTACTATCACTCGAGCGACGTCCAAAAGATGATCGAGAAAAAAGAAAAAGGCTGGGAAAAACTGGTTCCTGAGCTGGTTGTAGATTATCTAAAGAAACACAAGCTTTGGGGTTTCGGAAAGTCAAAATAGGTGCCTACTATCAGTGCGCGATCTTCCCGAACACGAGAAGACCGATAGTTGGTAGCTTACAGTTTATACTTATTTATAAAATCAACTAACATAGCAACACCTTGCCCACTGCCGCCTGAAAAACCCAAACTGCCAGACGACTTATCATTCCAGCCATAAATATCTAAATGAGCCCAGCGCTTTTGATTCACAAATTTTTGTAAGAACAAAGCGGCCGTAATAGCACCACCGAAACCTTCGGACGAGTTTTTAAAATCGGCAAACGAACTGCTTAGGCCACCAAAATATTTATCAACTAGTGGCATTCTCCAACAATGATCACCCATGCGCCGGCCTGAAGCCACCAGCTCATCGGCTAAATCATCATCGTTCGAAAACAAGCCCGCAACATCGGCGCCCAAGGCAACTTTGATCGCGCCTGTTAACGTTGCCACATTAATTACACAATCCAGTTTAGTATTACCCTTAGTTGCCAAGTCTAATGAATCCGCCAAAACTAAACGGCCTTCCGCATCGGTATTATCAATTTCAACTGTGTACCCGGCGCGTGATGTAATTACATCGCTGGGACGAAATGCATTTCCGTTAATTGAGTTTTCAGCAAGAGCCATATAAAAGTCGAAATCAACAGACCAGTCATGCTGAGCCACATAGTGCGCAAGCCCCAAAACAGCAGCGGCCCCGCCCATGTCCTTTTTCATTAAACGCATACCTGACGCGGGTTTAATATCTAAACCACCCGTATCAAATGTAATTCCTTTCCCTACGAAAGCGACTGATTTTGTATTTCCTCGTTTCGCGTATTTGATGCGCAGTAAGTAAGGTGGATTATCAGATCCTTGCCCAACCGCTAAATGCAAATTCATTTTTTCTTTAGCTAAACGGCGCTGATCCCAAACTTCAAGCTTAACATTGCGACCCCATTTCAATCCCTTCGCCAATTGAACGAAATCTTTTGGCGTCAATTGGTTTGGCGGCAAATTCACTAGATGTCGCGTAAGATTTATACTGGTCGCAAAATCTTGAGCTTCCCGCACATCCGTTTTTTCTAATTTATCAAAGTATATCTCGGGCAGATCAGTCGACGTTAACGTTGCAAAATTTTTAAACTGGTAGAATGCCATTTCCATGCCTACTAGAGCAGGAACCACTATCGATTTTTTTTCTTCGCCCGTGTATACATAAACTTGTTTTAATTTATGCAACCTAAAATGGCTCAACAGTGAACCAAACGCATCCTTTGCCCACGACCATTCCGATTCTGCAAAAAACTTAGGCGATGACTTACTTGGACTACACAGCCAAACCAGACCCCAATTCGTTTGAAAATATAATGTATCCGAGGCGAATGTCTTTGCGCTCGTTTTCTTCTCCCAATCCAGGGCCAATTTTTCAAATATGGTTCTAAATAGCTCGTCCTTCTCCGCAGAGTCAGCTGCATTCACAACGATCACCAAGCCCTGTCTAGAGGCTGTTTTCTTGAATTGAGCCTTAAATAAATCAATAGATTTGATAAGATTCTTTATGTCTGCATTCCACGGTTTAATTTTAGGAAATATTAGAGATTTCATGATTTTTCCTTTTGCATAGAGTATTTATTCCCAGCATAATAATAGTATTATGCCTTGGACTGAATCAACGGATTTAAAAATAGCACTTCTTAATACAGAAAATCTGTTTTTACTTTTTGATCAGCCGCCTACATTGGAACATACTAAATTAGATGAAATTCAGTGGCAAAAACTATCGACATCTATTTATCCAAATAAAAACCTAGCCAAACTCAAAGAATTAGCGCGCACCTTTAATGACATGGATGCCGACATTATTCTACTGTGCGAAGTCGGTGGATCAGAATCATTAAAACATTTCAATGAGTTATTCCTAGAAAACAAGTACTCAACTGCGCTCATGGAAGGCAACTCGGATAGAAATATCGATGTGGGCTTTTTAGTCCGCAAAAACCTACCTTTCTATTTTGATCTTTCAACCAACAAACACCGCTTAATTAATTTCAACTATGACTCTGAACGTTTTCTGAAGACTCCTCCAGAGCACAAGCTGTCACGTGACTGCGCCGAACTAAAGTTGTTTCAGCGTGAATCCGACAAACCTTTTTTGAATATTCTACTAACACACTTAAAGTCCCGATTAGATCCCGAAAAAAAGGACCCGAATGGGTTTGCCCGCCGACAAGCTGAACTTAAAACAGTGGTTGATATTGCTAACGAAGTGCAAAAACGCAACCCTAACGTTCCATTGATTTTGGCGGGTGATTTCAATGGCAACGCATCTCTTCGCTCGACCGACGAAGAATTTAAATATCTTTACGAACACACTCAACTGCAGGATGTCCTAGAACTGGGCGGCTTAGCGGATGACCGCCGAGCTACCTTTGCCCAAGTCCGCGCCGGCCTACGCAGTGAAGGGCGCCAAATAGACTTTTGTTTTTTAACACCAAAGGCTGCTCAATATTTAGATAAGAGCTCTGCGACTGTGTACCGCTATAAAGATAGCTACGGTTTTGACCTGGATTTACCGACGACCCTGGAACAAAAGCTAGAGTTACCTTCGGACCACTATCCCATCTTTTTCAAGCTACATAACGTACCATTTAAAGCTTGATATCGAACTTCAATTTGTTTAACTTTTGACTATCACTATGTCTAAAGAAAAAGCCATTGAACCCAGTTTTCAAATACAAGCCAAAGTAGTCTATGTCGAGACGGAGTCCCGCCCTCACCACAATTACTATTTTTTTGCTTATAAAATTCAAATTAAAAACACGGGCGCGGTGCCTGCTCAACTTCAGCATAGACATTGGATCATCACAGATGCCTTTGGACGAATTGAGGAAGTAAAAGGTCCCGGCGTTATCGGCATGCAACCCAAAATCCAACCAGGACAGACTTTTGAATATGACAGCGCCTGCCCACTTACAACATCATGCGGATCCATGAAAGGATTTTACCAAATGATGACAGATAACGGGAATGAATACTCTGTCGAAATCCCTGAGTTTTATCTCGTTTGTCCAGAGTCTCTACATTAAAGAATATGTTTAATTAGCTCGAGTCCTATCGATTTTACACGAATACGATACTCATGACTGTCATGATTCCAATCTCGATCAGAAAAATATAGCTGCGTGGGAATATGAGTAAACAAGCACTTCGCTGTTTGTGCCATTGTTTTAAAATAAACAAAGTTACAAAGGTACGCTCCTGCGGACAACGACACTTCGCTATTGTTTGCATACTTTAGATTTAAATCTCGATTGATGCTCGCTAGATCCAGACGATTAAATATAGCTTCGGGTGAAGACGAGTCAATTTTCTTCTCTGAAATATGCGTTCCCGAATTATCTGGAATCTGTGATTCGATCCAGTTCAAAGCCACCCGCTCTAGGCTAACACGTGTTCGCTTAGCGGCAACTCCAAATTGAAAAACAAAATCGTAGTTCGACCATTCCAGCCCTTTCAAAATGACATCTGCCTTTTGATAGTCCACGGGCAAAATTATTTTTTGCACACGAATACCACTTAGGTTTCGCAACTCTTCAAACAAATCATTTACTAGAGTTTCACTCGGATTGGTCTTGATATCGCTAAACGGCTCAAAACCGGTAAGTAGGATTTCCTTCATTATGGATTCAAAAAGGACTTATTCCAAGACAAACCATTACGTTGATAACGATACCGCTCATGCATACGTCCCGTACGGCCAAACCAAAATTCAATCGTGTCTGGAACTATAATGTAACCACCCCAATGCGGAGGGCACGGAATATCTTGGTTAGCATACTTCTGATTTAGATCTCGGTAGCGTTTTTCAATGGTTTCAAACGATTCTAAAGGTTGGCTCTGTTCAGAGGCCCATGCCCCCAGTTGAGACTCTCGTACACGGGTTTTAAAGTAAGCTTCCGATTCCGCGCGTGTCGTTTTCTGGGCTTTACCTTCAATACGAATTTGGCGCTCTAGCTGCGACCAAAAAAAATTCACACACACGTTATTATTATGAGCGATATCTTGAGCTTTGCGGCCGTTGTAGTTTGTATAAAATGAAAAACCGTCGCGTATCATACCTTTGTAGAAAACGATACGTACGGACGGTTGATTATCGACATTCACCGTTGCCAGAGCCATTGCGTTTGGATCTGGCAACTTTTTTTCGACGGCTTCGTCTAGTAGAACAACGAAGTTTTCGATTGGATCTAAATTAAAATTAAATCCACTCATTTAACTAGTTTTTCTTTTTAGCTGGTTTAGCCGTTGGAGCCGGAGCTGCACTGGCTGTTTTTTTCACTTCAAGTAATTCAACATCGAATAACAATACTGAATTTGGTGGGATACCAGGACGACCCATTGGACCGTACGCTAAATCTGAAGGAATAGTTAATTTGTACTTTGAACCTTCTTTCATTAGTTTCAAAGCTTCAGTCCAGCCTTTGATTACGCCGTTAACTGGAAATTCAGCTGGCTGACCACGATCAACAGATGAGTCAAATTTTGTTCCATCAGTCAAAGTGCCTGTGTAGTGAACTTTTACTTCATCAGTATCAGACGGAGTTTTACCTTCGCCTTCTTTTTCAACCACGTATTGTAAACCTGATTCCGTTGTTTTTACGTTAGCTGCTGTTTTGTTTTTAGCTAAGTATTCTTCACCTTTTTTCTTGTTTGTCTCAGCTACTTCACCTTGCTTAGCCTGAGCCATCTCTTGAAGTTTTTGCATAGCTTTACCCATTTCTTCTTGAGTCATTTTGCTAGCTTTATTGTCTTTAACATCTTTAAGAGCCATCACTAAAACATCAGCGTCGAATTCTACGTTGTTGTCTTTGAAGTTCTTACCCAATTGTTGTCCAATTGCATAACTTGCTCTTTTTTGATCTGTATCTAATTTCTTTTCACAAGCAACCATTCCGAAAGCAACGGCTACGCATAATCCTACCATAAGTTTTGACATGAGATATCTCCTTGATATTTCGAGATGATAGCCAAAATCGCGCGGGCTTGTCCACTGAGTTTAGCCGCTATGGCTCAAGGCGCTGAAATCCCCCCCCCCAACCTTAACCTCTGACTTTTAGTCTTCCTTGTTTTTCTGGAAATTAGATCGGGGTGGCGCGAGGGCCTTCGCTTGGAGAAGACCTTTATTTTTTGGAGGGCGCCCTCCATGGGCTCACACTTGGTTGGCTACGCCAACAATACCGCATCCATGCGGCAAGTGAGCCTCCAAAAAATAAAGGTCTTCTCCAAGCAAAGGCGACTTGATTCGAAGTTTCAGAAAAACAAGGAAGATTAAAAGTCAGAGTTTTTGCCACACCCAACCATGGGTGTTGCCAAATTGACGATTATTTACGCATTCAATTGGAAATCTATAAAAAAGGAGAATTGCTTAACCAAAGAAACTCAACTTTTGCTTTAGGGGAAAATTCTTCGAAGCGCCACCTGTATCGGCTGGGCGTGGCAAATTTCGGTTTTTGTCTGGGGGTTGGTTTTTCAGAATTTCGAATGAAGTTGCCTGTTGTTGAAAGGGATGGGTTTATTTTAGAGGCTCACTCGCCGCATGGATGCGGTATAGTTCGCGCAAGCGAACCGAGTGTGAGGCACGGAGGCCGCCCTCTAAAATAAACCCATCCCTTTCAACGGCAGGCCCGCGCCTTACCCCGATCAAAATTTTGAAAAACCAACCCCCAGACAAAAACCGAAAAAGGGATTTAATTTTGGTAGCAGCGAGTTCCCAATGTTTTTTTAGAATGGACCAAATCATATAGAGAGTTTTCAGCTCTAGCGTCGATGATGTCGACTTCCTCAACACCTTCTCTTAATGCTTGAACCACCGATTTTACTTTTACTAGCATGCCGCCTTGGACTACTTTTGTTTGCATCAATTGATACAGCCCAAGAGCGTCGATTTGCTTAATCGTTTCTTTATTTTGATCCCAGATGCCTTTTTGGTCCGTCATGTAGATTAGGTTTTTTGCTTTTAATCCTGTTGCGATATGCATGGCAGCCATGTCGGCGTTGATATTGAACTTGTTGCCTTTTTCATCACTTCCAACTGGCGTGATCAATGGGACTACTTTTAAATCGACTATCTTTTTTAACAAATCTTTATTTACGCCTTCTACGCTACCTACTAAGCCTAACTCGTCATTCAATGGTGTGCATCTTAGAATACCCATGTCTGAACCCGAAATACCCAGTACAGGGACGCCTAACGCCGAGAAGTGCGTTTGTAAGCGACGATTGACGATTCCAAATAATGTGGCTTCGATTACCTTCATCATTTCTGGTGTAGTTTTTCTTTGACCATCTACAAATTCCCAAATGATATTTCGCTCAGTCAGTGCCGCATTGATCGCTGGGCCACCGCCATGAATTAACAGCATCGTATAACCAAGATCGTGAAGTTTTTTAATATCTTTTGCTAAGGATTGAACGACCGCTTCATTTTCTAACGAGGCGCCACCAAGTTTGATAACCAATAAGTCTTCACGTTTCATGTCGTGTACTCCGTGTTGATTTCTACGTATTTTTCAGAAAGATCGCAGCCCCAAGCCGTGGACTTAAAATCCCCCGAGTTTAATTCAATTTCAATTTTTACTACATTTGCTTTCAAAAGTTCACGCACATGAGCCCGATCAAATGTTGTCGGTCGGCCATTTTCAAAGAGCATCTGCCCTTGAACTCGTAAAATCATTTTTTCAATCGCAGCAGCCGGAACGCCTTCCGCACCCACGCGCGCAAGGATGCGGCCCCAATTTGGATCCTCACCATGAATAGCTGTTTTGATCAGCGGACTCACCGTAATTCCACGAGTCGCCTTGTCCGCAATTTGCTGAGACGGCGCACCCGTCATCGTCACTTCAATTAACTTTGTAGCACCTTCGCCATCGATCGCAATTTTTCTTGCTAAGGCCTGTGAAACATCAACAAGACCTTGAAAGAAGATTTCTTCATCAGACGAGTTTTTAATACCGACAGTAGATTGCCCATTAGCCAGCAAGAAAACAGTATCGTTTGTTGAACAGTCGCCATCAACACTGATGCGATTAAAACTGACATCCACGGCACGTTTTAAATATTTTTGCGCCATTTCCGCAGACACGATCACGTCGGTAAAAATATAGCCTAACATAGTGGCCATGTTAGGATGAATCATCCCCGAACCTTTACATACGCCCGTGATACGAATCTTACCACCTGATAACGTCACATCTTTAGAGGCTGTTTTAGGTACGAGATCCGTCGTAAGAATAGCTAAAGAAAATAAGTCTGCGTCTGGAGTTGACCGACGAACTAATTCTGGAAAAGCGTACACGATTTTTTCAATCGCTAGCTGCTGACCTATTACGCCCGTGCTAGCAGTTAAAACTTGATTGGGCGCACAGCCTAATTCTTTAGCGATACCCACGGCCATACGCATGTTGTTTTCAACGCCTTCGGGCCCAGTCGCCGCATTCGCTTGACCCGAGTTAGTTACAATCGCCCGTACGGTACTGCTTGGTACGATGGATTGGCAGTATGTAACCGGAGCCGCTTTACATTCATTCAATGTAAACACGCCAGCAGCCACACACGGTGTATCTGAATACACCAGTGCCAGATCAGGACGATAACGACGGACACCACAATTAATTCCACTCGCTTTAAAACCAAGTGGTAATTTTGTAATATTCATATTCGATTCAATAGACATAACGACTCCCGCTATACCAAGCTTTCAGATTGGGGAAACCCATAAATACAGTTTAAGTTTTCTACAGCTTGCGAAGCTGCCCCTTTCAGCAAATTATCCAGCGCCGAAAACACAATTAAATTATCCGCATCCATTTCATATCCAATGGATGTTAAGCACGTATTGGCGATAGCCTTTACCGAGATTTTTTTCTGCATCTCTTTCATATCACCATATTCAACTAACGAGTAACTATCAAAAGCAGCGGCATAGGCCTTTTTCACGCTTAGTTTTCTTTCATCCACTGAAAGACCTTCGGCGGCGCGGGACCACTTCAGATAGCAAGTTGATAAAATTCCGCGAAACACCGGCAGCAAATGAGGCGTAAATACCACTTTTGTTTTTTGTTTTGAGAACACCTCTAAATACATTTCCATTTCAGGAACATGTTGGTGCTGGAAAACTTTGTAGGGGTAGAAATCGGCAAACAGTTCAGAAAACAGAAGATTTTCATTTGCTTTCTTACCGGCACCAGACGCCCCAGACTTGGCATCCACGATGATCGATTGCTCGTCGATCAAACCGGCTTGCAGCAATGGAATAATCGCCATTAAAACAGACGTCACATAGCAACCAGGATTTGCAACTAGAAATGGCTTAGCAGACTTCAATGTTTGAATTTGCCTAGCATTAAACGGATGCAGCCCATAGCGAGCCTGTTCAAGCTGTGCACGATGCGTATGCTCAAGGGAATAATACTTAGAATATAGGCTTTGACTCACCTCAGGCTTAACCTGATTTAAACGAAAAATTCCTGACAAATCGATAACGGAAATATCACGCTTTAAAAACTTTTCTGCCAGTTCCATCGAAACTTCATTTGGAGTAGCCAAGAAAACAACATCCAGTTTTTCTGAAGAACTTAAGAAACTCGCCAAATCCAAACTTTTTGGCTCTGTTTTATTTAACGTTTTGGCCAAACGCTGGATTTCAGGGAACTGACTCCATAAAGTAAACGGTTTACCTTCGTTATAGAAAATGGCTGCAAGTTCAACGTGGGAATGCTGGGTCAACAAACGACATAATTCCTGTCCAGAGTAGCCTCTGGCTCCCACAACACCGACCTTAATTTTGGACTGAGTATTCACTGAATTCATGACTCTAGATAGAATATCTATTTTCGTTTTTGTCCAAGTAAAAATCTTAATTAACTTTTAGCGACAATAGGGTTACACTCATAGAGCCTATGCTTCACTACGCCATCTATATTGTTTCGATTTTCAGCCTGTCTCAATCTGCCGTTTTGATTAAGCTAAGCGGTATACCACCTGAAACCCTGGGATTTTGGCGTATGATCGGAGCCAGCTTACTTTTGCTTGGTTTTCGTGCGCTTAAAGACTCTTACAAAGACATCCTTCGTGACATAATTGCCAACAAAAAATGGGTTATTCCCACAGGTATTTTCTTTTACCTTCACCTCTGGAGCTACTCATATTCAGCCCAAACGACATCAGTCGCCCACTGTATGATTTTATTTGCGCTCAACCCGCTCTTCACGGCAGTAGGGGCCAAAATTGCCTTCAACGAACCGCTCGAGAAAAATGTGATCTTCTCCTATCTTTTTGCACTCACCGGGCTCTACTTTCTGTTGCGAAGCCGACTCAGTTTGGGCCTAGATTCCTGGCAAGGAGAAGCCGCAGCCTTAGCATCTGGTGCGCTTTATTCCATCTACGCTTTACTCTCTAAGCGCAGTCGGAAATCTATGAATAACTGGAATTTCAGTGTCGGGATCTACTTTGTGTGCGCGCTTTGTTTTCTAGCGACCACTCTAACGATGAGTACTCCGCTCACCGGTTACAGCTCAACCGCATGGTTAGCTTTAGTGGGGACTATTTTTATCCCGACATTCCTAGGACATTCATTGTTTTCCTACTTGATGAATTATCTCAATATCAACTGGATGAGTTGCGGAAAACTACTAGAGCCAACACTTTCAGCTTTAGTGGCATTCTTGGTCTTTAGGGAACTTATCAACATTGATACTATTCTGGCCTTCTTTTTCACAAGCGCGGCCGTGCTCTTTCTATTTTTCAAATGGGAAATCAAAGACAACCGTTTTCAAATTTTACTTCGAAAGAAATGATTTAACTTCAGACGTGGTGGCTTTGATTAAAGTCACTGGATTTCGCCGAGCCAAGCTGTCCAAATACATTGGGTCGTAATAAAACTGCAGAAGTTTCTGAATCCAAATTCGATTTAAATCATGGTTTCTATTTAATACACTTGCCGATTCGGCGTTTTGAATGTCCTTCAAAATTTCGCTGTATTTTTCATATCCAAGACGTTTTTTTATTCCCGACATCGAGTCCTTGTAGCCTTGATAAACAATCTGAATTTTCTGAATTTCTTGGCTCTTTACAATATCAGTTTGCTCAACGTAATCGTGGAAAATATTGTCCACACGACGTTCAAGGGGTTCATCAATCCAAATAATGGGTGAGGCTCGCATTTTGGCAAAAAAGAAATCTGGAATCACACATCGGCCGATCATGCGACTCTCATCTTCTAGATAAAGAGGCCTAGAGCCGTCGTAGTATTCTTCCGATGCCAAAACAGCTTTTACAATTGCATGTTCAAAATTCACCTGCGCTGGCTGCTCTCCTTGTTTACCAAAGGCCGAGCCTCTATGCTGCGCTAGCTTTTCTAGGTCTATTGCCAAATGTTTTTCGTCCACCAGCCATTGTAAAAAATGCGTCTTCCAACTTCCCGTCGGCCCCGAAATAAGGCGCACAGGAGTCTTGTTCATTTGACTACGCAAGTACTGAGTCATTACGGCACGCATGGCTTTGTAGCCACCACGGACCCGGCGAACAGAAATTCGCTGATCCGCGATCCACTGCTGAGAAATTTGCGATCGCAATCCCCCACGAAAACAGAACAATGAAATATTAGGTGAGTATTTTTTAATTTCGGCTAACCAATCTTGCACCTTTTGCTCTTTGTTTCTACCCGATACCAATTGGTGGCCAAGCGTGATCGCGGCTTCGCGTCCCTGTTGCTTAAAACACGTTCCCACGAGACGTCGTTCTTCGTCATTCATGATTGGTAAATTAATTGAATTGGGAATTGAACCATGCACATATTCAATCGGCGCGCGTACATCAATCCAATGATGATCCCGTCGAATCAAATCCAAGACTTCATGTTCTTCGATCCAGGAATCCAGCGTAGACATTTAGTAAAATCTCAAAAACTCGTTCGAACCGGGCTTCCCTACAGTTCCAATTATACACGCGTGATGGAACGTTTTTTTAATCTCCCTCAGCACTGCGTCCGCTTGACTTTTATCAACCGACAGCAGGAGACCGCCACTTGTCTGAGGATCACAAACAGCCTGAATTTGGGTTTCATTAAGCGACGATAAATTAGCATTCTCTTTTACGTAATCGCGATTCGTACGATGAGCTTTTGTCAGGTAACCCCGCTCCAGAGATTCCATCGTTCCATTAAAAAATGGTAGTTGCGCAAAATTGATCTCGAAACATTTTCCCGACGCTTTTGCCATATTGAAGGCATGACCAACTAAACCAAAACCGGTAATGTCAGTCGCAGAATGAACAGCGGAAAATAGACTAGAGTTTAGCATTTCTGGTACCGAGTTAAGCTGCCTCATCGAATCCACAACTTCAGTAATTTCGGCCTCATTCACAAATTGTCGTTTAAGCGCGGCCGTATGAGTTCCTGTTCCCAAACGTTTAGTTAAAATCAAAACATCCCCGGTTTGGCTGTTTTGATTCATCCAATACTGATGAGTATGGCAGTACCCAGTAACAGACAAACCTAATTTTAAGGTGTCGTCATCAATTGTATGACCGCCAACAATGTTGGCTTGCGCTTCTTTAACTTTGTCCGAAACGCCCTGAAGTAATTGAACAACCCACGATTTTTCAAAGGTAGCTAACGGATAGGCTAAAATCACCATGGCTGTTTTCGGTAATCCACCCATCGCATACACATCGCTTAACGCATTCGCGGCCGCCACTTGGCCAAACAGAAACGGATCATCTAAAATAGGAGTAAAAAAATCCAGAGTTTGAACTAAGGAGAGTTCGTCATTCACTTTATAAATGGCGGCATCGTCAAAATGCCTTCCATCAACAAGTAACTCAGGATGAGGTACTGGAAATTGAACCTGATTTAAAATCGAGCGTAATTCACTAGCGGCAACCTTTGCGGCACAGCCACCTTTTTGAACAGTTTGTGTGAGTTTTACCATCCCCAACTAAGTATGGTTTTTTTCATTCTGTGTCGAGGTATTTGATTTGTTTTCAGCCTGATTTGACTGATTTTTACCATCGAATGGAATTTGATCATTAACTGGTCGCGCATTAGCCTGAATTTCGTCTTCACTTAAGCCCTTCTTAAATCCACGAATCGCTTCACCTAATGACTTACCCAATCCAGGCAGACGTGACGGACCGAACATAAGTAGCGCAATGCCGCCGATTAAAAGAATTTCTGTCCAACCTAAGTTCATAACAACCTCTAAAACTTAATAAGTTTTGAATACCTATAGTCTATAGTATCTTTCGGATCACTTCAAATATTACTTTTTATACTAAAGGTCTTAATATACAATCTAGAGTGATGATTTAGGGGGAAATATGGTCGCCAAAGGTATCATTTTGAGACAAGTCACTCTCGCTTTGCTTCTTATCGTTTCGTTATCTGCATCTGAATCTGTGCAAGCACAAGAGAGCGGCGGTGAAGGCGGCAGTAAAAAAAACAAAGGCCTAAGCGCTGATATCTATGAAAAAGAAGAGTCGGCGATTAAATCATTTACCGGCCATGTGAGTTTGATTCGCGAAACAGATACAATCGAAGTCTTTTTTGATGGGAAAAACAAAGGGCCCTACATTCTCAAAGACGACCCTAATTTGGGTGTATTCAAAGAAAAGTTGATCAAAAGCCAAAAAAACAAAAATCAAAATGTGACCGTCAAAGTTAATGAAGACGTTATAACCGGTGTCGAGCTTGTAGAAATCAAAGCCCAACAACAGAAAAAAAGTGACACCGATTCGGTGTTGGATGATATCCTAAAAAAATAATGCGTATTCTAGTTGTTGAAGATCAAACTAAAATGGCCCAGTTCTTAAAGAAGGGGCTTATCGAATCTGGTTATTCTGTTGATGTGGCCGAGTCCGGCTTATCCGCTGAATCCTATTGCAGTTCGTCGGAGTATGATCTCGTCATTTTAGATGTAGGTCTACCTGATCAAAGTGGTATCGATACAGCTCGCCATTTACGCCGTGATGGCTTAAATGCTCCTATCCTAATGCTGACAGCCCTTTCCAGCACTAAAGATAAAATCTTGGGTTTAGACTCTGGTGCCGACGACTACATGACTAAGCCGTATTCATTTGAAGAACTACTTGCACGGGTCCGTGCTTTACTGAGACGCCAAACCTCATCCAGTCAGGTATCGAACACGAAACTTATTTTCGCCGATCTGGAAATGGATTTGGTTTTGCGCAAAGTTCATCGTGGTCAAAAAGAAATATCACTTACATTAAAAGAGTTTTCGCTACTTGAGTATTTCATGCGCAATCCTAATCGTCCACTCGGCCGCACCTCTATAGCGGAACATGTATGGGATGTACATTTTGATTCCGAGAGTAATGTTATCGATGTGTACGTAAATATGCTGAGAAAAAAAATTGATGCTCCTTTTGATACAAAACTGATTCATACCGTTATCGGCGTTGGTTATGTCCTGAAGAACGACGAATCTAGCGAGTCTGCCAATTGAAATCGTCTATCGGCTGGTTGAATAGCATTTTCCGCCGAGTTCTTATATTCATGAATTTCCGGGTGAGATTGACGTTAATCTTTGCTTTGATTTTCGGGATTACTACGATCTCATTTAACTTGTTAGTTTTTGATTACTCAATCGATGCCCTTAAGAGAGACTTCGATGATGCTCTTTACAACTACTGTATCGACATCAGTGAATCAGTAGAAAATCAAATCCGTAAAGGCCCTATCAACGTAGGTTCAATCGATTTAGACCAACAAAAAATCCTTCCATTCTCGCTCGGCACCACTCGCATTCTGCTTCGTGACCGTGATGGCAAGGTACTTAGTCAATTTGGAAATTTAGGCGACTATTTGCCGCCATTTGAGGATCAACTCGAAAAAATTAAAACGGGAACAGACGTAACTTTCAAGACTATATACGAGTTGAATCAACTACCCGATTCCGAAGCTGATTCCTATAGACTGATTACATTTCCAATTGAAAACCAAAGTCCGCAACACTTTCTGCAAGTATTAGCACCGCGGACCCTCTTGGAAACACAAATTGACAACCGTCTGCAAGTCATCCAGGTCGGCATTCCTTTAGCCATCGTGATCTCGATGCTATTGGGATATTTTCTGTCGGGCCGCGCTCTTATTCCCGTACGGGACATTATTGCAAAAACTCAAGATATTAAGGCCACTGTTCTTTCTGAACGCGTGCCTGTAAGCCCCGTGCGTGATGAGTTCCGGCAACTTGCGCTCACCATGAATCAGATGCTCGATCGTATCGAAAAATCCTTTCAAAGCCAGGAACGATTTGTCGCCGATGCCTCTCATCAACTACTTTCACCACTGACAATTTTAAAGTCGTCATTAGAATCTCGGTTGAAGGACTCCACATTAGACTCCGAAGCTAAACAGTTTTTGATCGGACAAGAAACCGAGGTGAATCACCTGATTGATATCATCAAAGACATGTTGTTGCTGGCCCGCTTGGACGCCGGATTACACGTGAAACTGTTTTCGAGCATTCACCTTGAGGAAATTATTTTACGAGTGGTTTCAAATCTACAAGCACGGGCTCAGCTTCACCAACAGAAGTTGATTTTTAATATCATTGATAATGATTTCGCGAGCCCTAAAGTAATGGGCGATCCTGACTTACTAAAACATCTATTTTACAACCTAATTGAAAATGCGATGAAATACTCACCCGCTCATAGTCAAATTCGAATCGATTTGATTTGGGAAAAGGATTTCTCAATTGTTAAAGTCGCTGACGAAGGGCCTGGCATTTCACACAGTATGGCACCGCTTCTTTTTGAGAGATTCAGCCGTGCGCCAGAAACAAGTCAAACATCAGGCTATGGTTTAGGGCTAGCAATCGTTAAAAAAATCAGTGATTTACACAAGTCTGCTATAGAGTTTAGCAATCTAAATCCCAGAGGCACTGAGTTTCAATTTAAGATTAAAAATAATTAATCTGGTTTTAATTTGAACTTTATTACGATGGCGTAGTCTTAATCCATCAACAAAAAGAGTCTAATTACGGACTTTATATATAAGGAGATCTTATGAAATCATTATTAATCGGTTTAGTATCTGTTATGGCTACTGTAGCTTTCGCAAACGAAGGCGCAGCAACTACAGCTCCAGCAACTGCTCCAACTGAACAAAAAGTTGAAGCTCCTAAAGATGCTGCTCATGGCGCACCTGCGGAACACAAAGAACACAAAGCTGAAAAGAAAGCTAAGAAAAACAAAAAAGCTAAAGCTGAAAAAGCTGAAAAAACAGAAAAAACTGAAGAAGCAAAACACTAGTTTTGATTCTATACTCAGTGACGAGTATAAAAGCTACGTAGCAATACGTAGCTTTTTTTTTACTTTTTCTAAATTGGAAAGCTTAGTTGCAGTTCTGAAGGAACTCTTTGCGAGTTTCCGCTCGAGTTTTAAAATCGCCGCGTAAATCGGTAGTAATCGTCGTTGAATTCGCATCCTCAATACCACGCGCGATTACGCAAAAATGCTTTGCATTTATATACACAGCTACATGAGGCGTTTCCAAAACGTATTCCAAACAATCTGCAATTTGTTTAGTCAGGCGTTCTTGAACCTGTGGGCGACGGGAAAAGAAATCTACGATTCGATTAATTTTTGATAAACCAATTACTTTTTTACTTGGAATATAAGCAATCGTCGCATGCCCCTGAATTGTCTGGAAATGATGCTCGCAATATGAGATCAAATCGATGTTTTTAACCGCGATCATCTGATCATATTGCATCTTGTTTTCAATTGTTGTGATCTTTGGAAAGTTAGAGGTGTTTAAACCTTTAAAAATTTCGTTCACATACATTTTAGCTACACGCTTTGGCGTGTCTCTTAGGCTATCATCGGAAAGATCTAAACCCAACGTCTTCATTATTTCGGTAAAGTGAAATTTGATTTTCTCGACTTTTTCCTCAGAGCTTAATTCTGAATCTTGATGAGGCGATGGTAGAACATGACTTAGAATTTCTTTTTTAATATTCATTTCCGTATTATCTTTCACGAGAGACGTACAATCTATTTCTTTGTCCTCGATTTCTATCTTGTAACCCATATAATCCTTTGTCCCAAAGGGTTGTATAGTTTAACATCATGAGATCAAAGTGTTTTTCCTATTTGATTGAATTGTTTACAATTTATTAAACGCCAAATGCTGTATATTTTAATACGTGGGTGTTTTTTTAAAGGAGGCTGTATGAAATTCATAAGTGATTTGCTACTCGGCATACTTAAATCTGTAGCCGTTGCCATCATCTTATCAACACTCGCACTTAGCCTTATGCAAAAGAAATTTCCACCCTCATTTACCGAAGCACGGTCGCTGCTAGAGAGCGCTAACAAAGTCATTGAGATGGGTACGTCTCTAAAAACAGACCAAACTAATATTGAAGCTATTTTCAATCGTCAAAATTTAGTTACTAGCCGAGACAAACTTCTAAAAGAAGCCGAACTGATTGAAGCCAGCACCCAACAGCCAGTTGATCAGCCTAAGCAAGCAAAAGATATTACGGATACATCAAAACGTGACTTGGCCATGCTCAAAATTCGCTTGGAGCAATCAGAATATAAAATTCGTTTACTAGAGTATGAAATGAAGCAACTTAAGGACGAGTATCGAAAACTTAAACGCTAAACAGAACGTTTACGTCCAATCCTTTTCAAGCACCAACGTCGTTAGATTTTTCGAAGCTCGATGAGCGCTCTTAACACAATCGTTAAGACTCGAACCAACAGAGTACCCCAAATAATCCCCTACCAACTGCAAGGTCATTCGATCCCAATTTTCAAGGTAGGCCCGCTTAATCGCCAATAATGTTTTAGGATTCAGTTTTAACTCACTTCCGTTAATCTGCGGATGCTGAGACCATGAATAGAAATTAATCTCTTCAAAATCCTTCACTCCAAATACAGTCGCCATTTGATTTTTCATGGTGTTGATATCGCCGTGTTCAATAGGATTTTCTAAATCAATCGTAAATACGTGGTCTTCTTTAGTTACCTTGAATTTATTAGATTCAAAGAAATAATAGTCTCCATTTTCTTTGGTCGATTTCGTTACCGTCTTAAATACAATTCGGTAATGCGCCTTAAACTGTGCTTGAAAAATGGCATCCTTAAAATCTTTGTTCGTAAATACTTGATCGATGCCTTTTACATATTTAATTTGATTAAACGGTAAAGCCAAAATTACAAACGGAGAGCTTAGCTTTTTCAATCCTTCTTTAGTTTGAATATGACAAACCCAACGATCTTTCTGGCGACTGATTTCCACCAATTTAGAATCTAACTGCATGCTGTAATTAGGAATGACTCCGCTCACACGCTGACTCATGATATCTACAAATTGCGACATCCCGTTTGGAATATACATTTTCTTGCTCGTTAGAGTGAGCTTCTCGAAATGATAGAGCCACTCTAAATAGGAAATATCGACAGTCTTTTTCTGAAAGTGAATTTCGGCCCAACTTTTAAAAATTGCCCGCCCCTTAAAATCCAGCTTCGAGTCACTTAAAATATCGGCGAACGAAATCTTATCGTACGCAGTCAAACCACTAATGACGTCCTCAAAATAGGGGTCTTGCGCCAATTGATCCGTTAGTTTTCTAACACGTGCCAGTTCTTTATTCCATGACTTAACTGTTGCTGAATAAGCCGACAGGACCGACTGATACGACATAACTTCTTTATTCATGCAAAAAAAATGAGAGTTCTTTTGAAAGGGAGCGTCCTCCAAATCTACATTCATTTCCTTGATTAGTTCAATTACCTCTTGATCCATTGAATCGAGGTAACGAGCTCCTAAATCAATACTAGTGATCGGAGCCGGGAATCGCTGAGACAGAACACGACCACCCAATCGGTTTGAACCTTCAAAAATGCGATAGGGAATGCCGTTCTTCTTTAAAAAATACGCAGCACTTAGTCCAGATAGGCCACCACCAAAGATCAGAACCTCTTTAGAGTAGTCGGATTTTTCAATTTCAAAGTAGCGATCAAGCGCAGCGCAACCCGTCAGACTGAGGACTGATAGCGCTTTTGCCGAATTCACACTATTTTTTAAAAACTTTCTTCTATCCATTTTTATTGGTATTATAGTCCTTCAACCTCTTAAGTGAAAGATATTTATCATGTCCCCCGCTTTAAATTGGCCTCATTTCTGCCACAAGTTATCAGACGACCGGCTAAAAGAAATTTTGGGGCAAATTGAAGAGTCAGGATTCTACACGAATGATGCATTTCTCGACAGCGATAGTGTTTTAAGCTGGAAACAGTATGTGGAAAATCTGAGCCAACAAAATCAATTTAGAGAGTCTTCTATCGGAAAAAAAGGCCA
>DDTZ01000045.1 GCA_002344565.1 Bdellovibrionaceae bacterium UBA2351
TTCAGTGTTATTGTCCGTAGCGAACTCGCACACTTGACTGCGACCTGATTCAGTTTAGGTGTCTTCAAAACGGATCGTTTGCGTTTTCAGCCTGTACTGGCGAGACGACAAAAGCTCGTTACATGTCTTGATATGTTTTTCGATCACAGGATCAGAGATGGGAATCGCATCGCCAGTACTTAATAGACCCACAGGTGCTGATTCCAGACCCAGCTCACCAGGCTGACCGCAAGCGACCATCATCAGCACAACAAATAGAACAAGAAATGTTCTGGCAAAATATTGGCTCACGTGTCCCCCACTCTACTATCCATTACATTAAGTGTTCCAACGGACGACGATTTTAAGACTGATTGAGGGAATGACATTGACTGAGATTTGGTCGTTTTTTCAGCAATTTAGGAGTTAAGTTACTGATTTAGGGCTCAAATTATCCAATAAGTAAGCATTCCGACTGTTGCTCAAGAAGTAGACGCCCCTTTTTGAGAAAATCCTTAAGGCCGAGGACATTTTTTTGTTGATTACCGACACTTACGTGTTTATAAATGATTCTTCTTGAACATACCACGGGGGTGGTAGTTAAGTTGGTTATAACGTCCGCCTGTCACGCGGAAGGCCGCGGGTTCGAGTCCCGTCCACCCCGCCACTTTTCTCATCAAGACTTCAAATAAATGCGGGATCTTTTGTCGCCCTTGGCGCGAAGCTTTTTCTCTTTGACTAGCTTTTCTAAATCTCTTTCTAAGGTTCTTCGTGGGACTTCCGGTAAGGCTGTGAGTACATTCTGGATGGAAAATTCTTTGTTCTGCTTGCTCAGCGATAAAATCTTTTGCTGGCGGGCTTCTGGTTTTCGATCCAGACTTTTTTTGATCAATTTTTTACTTTCTTCGATGACATTTTCGGCAGCTACGGCAAAGCATTCCGCTAGATACTCAATAATTGGATTCAAAGAACCGAGAGCTTTGCATTGTCGAATGGATGAATAATACTGATCCCGAGTTGCCATAATCGCAGTCTCACTGGGGACATAGCGAGCAATTTTCTCATCAGCTTTCAACAAAAGAAGGTGTTGCATCAAGCGCGTGGTTCGGCCATTGCCATCAGCAAAGGGATGTATGGCGACCGCTAAATAATGAAAAGCAAAAGCTCGAACGAAGGGATCTGTTTCTTGATTGTCCTCAATCCATAGCCAAAGTTCATCAAGCAGCTCTTTTAAAAAATGAGGTTCTGGACATTTATCAATTTTTTTTCCAGTGTTTGCATCGACGATATCCACAGGAATCGACCGAATATTTCCCCACTGTTTCTTATCTTTAAGAACGTCTCGCGTAATTAGTTTCTGAATGTCGCAGAGGTCTCTAGTGGTGACACGCTTTTTGTCTTTTGCTAAAGTTTCAATGTATTCCAGAGCATCGCTATAATTACGAACTTCAATAATATCTTTTTCATCAGATTGGCTATCTTGTTCGTCAAGAGCTTTAGTTACTCCTCGTTCCTCTAATTTATTACCTTCAATTTGATTCGAAAAAGTAATGGCTCTGATTTTTGCCTGCCTCAATAACTCGACTTCAAGTGGGGTACCCCAGTAGTCTTCAATATAGGGCTTAGTTTTCGCAATTCGAGTGAGCAGTTTAACGAGCTTATTTGTATACTCGAATGTGAATGGAATTTCCTGTTGTTTTAAAGAAGGGTATTTTGGCATATATCTATATTCCGCCACTTTTCCGCCAAAATCAAGCTGACGGATGAACATTCCGCCATTTTTCCGCCATTTAAATTGTGGCGGAAAAGGCTGCCTCAAAATGAGACTAAAAGGTCTAGCTGACAGAACTAAAATGAATGCAATAAGTTCTATTTTCGCCCATTTGCCCCGCCAATTTTATCTTCACATAGTCAAAGAGTTAGCATAGAAATTTGGGTTCAACCCACCACCACGCAAGTTTATAAACGTAAAAAGTGAAAATTGTCCTTAGAGGTATGTATGAACAATTCCTATTACGCAGTGATTTTCTCGTCTCAAAAAGCGATCGATGACGATGGCTATGAAATCATGGCCGAGAAAATGGTGAAACTGGCCGAAAAACAAAAAGGCTTCATTGGCATCGAGAGCGTTAGAGGCAGCGACGGTAAAGGAATTACCATATCCTATTGGCAGACCCTCGAGGATATCAAACAATGGAAAATAAACACCGAGCATTTGCTCGCACAAAAACTCGGAAAAACAAAGTGGTACGATAGTTATACCACTAGGATCTGCAAGGTTGAACGCGAGTATACTCACCCTGCAGATAACAAATAAATAGCTATCCGCTATTTAAAAAATGGGGAAATTCTTGAATTTTTCTTTAGGTACATTTCAAGAGTGTCATTTGGCTGAGCACAAAAAATACCTGCTGAAGATTCTAAAACTAAAAAGTTATTATCAATTCGGAACTGATTTTTAACTGGATCTTTATCTTTCACAGACATTCCAGAAGGGCAACCTTGGCTTAAAGTCGACTTCAATAATCCAAATTGAATGAAGCTGCCTTCCACTTGGTACGAACCAGTGCTAGACACGGTACAGTTTGGCATGAATGTTAAAATTTGGCTTACAGCGCTTTCATTGAACGTCATGATCAGGCTTTCCAAAATCGGTTTAACCTTAACAGGAACGTCTCCAGACGTTTTGCAGTTTACTTTTGCCGTTGTCCACGAACCACTTAAGTCAATGGCCGCATGGCCAATGTAGGGAGCTAAAATTAAAAAGGAAATTACGCATAGTTTTTTCATTATCACCTCGATTTTTTTATTGGTCTTATCTGAATAGACGCTGACAATGCAATTTTAAATTCCCTGTTTCTGACGGATAGCGTGATACTTAAAACTAACCTTTCATGCAAAATAGACCGAATTTCATTTACTTGGACCTTAACCCTACGGAACACCGTTTGCTTTAAATATCCAAAAAAGTTCCGCACACGTTCATGTTAGGCTGGTAAGGTTTTAAAGGATTTTTATGAGGGCATTTTGGCGCATATTGTACGTACTGACCATCTTCTGGACAGTGACATGTTTCGGAGAATCAGTTTATGCAGATGCCAAAAACAGATGTGCACAGGTCTATTCTACAGGCCGTATCATATTCCAATACGATGGTTGGCTGACGGAAAAAACACTCGATGATGCCCCAGCTGCCGAGTATTCTATTTTAAGAACTGTCGACACAAAAACTCTTAAAAAGATGGTTCCCGTAATAACACCCGATTTGACCAGAGCACTACTTGAGCTTGTTAACGAGGGCTACCCTGTCCTTCTTTTTTCACATAAATCCATCGGAGGCTTTGTTAGTTCTAGTCAGGAAAGAATTTCTCAAACCGTTGCGAGCAAGCTTGGATTGACACACAGTCGACCCATCATTGCTTTAAATGTGAAAGTGGACAGTCCTGATATCGTGGCTCATGAGCTTGTTCATTTTCGCGATCAAATAGACGGAACCAGCAAAAAAATTGAAAACGAGATAGACGAGGTTTTAACACCAACAAGCCCAGCTGTTAAAAATGAAATCGTTACTCTTTTAACCCAATATATTATGGAGTTTCGTGCTGAAAACGAGACGGTTTTTTATGGAAAAAATATCGATTTGATTCTTGAAAACTACCAGTACCAAAGTTACGTAATGAATGCGGCGTCGGTACCTAATGAGCTCTTCTTCGCAGCAAAAAAAATATTTAAGACGCTTCCTCTATTGCAGCAAAAAGAATTGAAATCTAAATTAAATAGCATCATAAGTCGTTGGACTAAGTCGCAAAATGAAAAACCTTATTTAAAGATAAGCCGCTTTTAGTGGCTCAGGTTTTTCGTCGATATCAAAATTTTACTTCTTACGCTTCTTCTTCCGCTTCGACTGCATTAAGCTTTCTTCATATTCGATCATCTCTTGAAAGTTCATTTCCTTCTTTGGAGGTTCGGTAATGATCGCTTTGTATTCTTTTTTGCTGACATCGAATACGGTGATTTCTTTCATGATTAGCTTTTCGATTTCTTCTAGCAAAGGTTTTTCTTCTTTACTGCAGAAGGAAATCGCTAGGCCTTTGTTCATTCCTCGGCCTGTGCGACCGATGCGGTGAACATAGTTTTCTGGTTTTTCTGGCAGATCGTAATTAATTACGTGGGTCACATCGTTGATGTCGATACCGCGTGCACTAATGTCTGTTGCAATTAGAATGCGGCTTTCATTTGCGCGGAATTTTTTCATCACATCGCTGCGCTCTTCTTGTTCTTTATCACCGTGCATGGTTAGGGCACTAATGTTCGATTTGGCTATGGCATTCGCTACGCGTTCTGCGCGCACTTTTGTGCGTACGAAAATCACGAATTTTCCGTCTGGGTTTTGATTCAGATATTCAGCCAAGAAAAAACGTTTATCATCAGTTTCAACAAACATCACAAAATGAGTTACATTTTTTGAAATTGGGTCTTCCGGCGCAATCTGAATTCGGATCGCACTTGAATTCACTTGCGAGTACGCTAGTTTTTTAATTTCCGGATTGATCGTCGCTGAAAAAAACAACGTCTGATGACGCTGGGTCAGTTTACGTTTAATAATTTTAACTTCGTCAATGAAACCTAAATCCAGCATCCGATCCGCTTCATCTAGCACCAAAGTTTTAACATGATACAAATCCAAATGGCCATGATGAATCAAATCGTACATACGTCCCGGAGTCGCAATTACGATATCCAAACCGTCTTGCAATTTTTCAATTTGACGATCGTGCTCAACGCCGCCATATACAGCGAAGGCTTTTACCTTTGTATGCTTACAAAGCATATTAAAGACTTCACCGATTTGTTGCGCTAACTCACGTGTCGGCACCATCACTAAACATTTCACACCGATTGATCGTTTACTGGCTTTTTGTTCATGAATGGTATTAATAATCGGAATCGCAAATGCCGCCGTCTTGCCCGTTCCTGTTTGGGCGATAGCTAGAACGTCTTCGCCTTTCAGAATCGATGGAATGGCCTTAAATTGAATATCAGTCGTGCGGAAAAACCCATTGTCGTTCAGATTACGCAAAAGATCTTCAGATAGGAAAAATTTATCAAACTTCAACAGGGCCTCACATTCTTAAGCATTTAGACGTGACCCGTATATATCAGAAAGGACACTTTTTTGAAAGCCCACTCTGGCCATTTGAAAATCGTTCATTTCGAGTCTGATCCACCCTACCCCCCCAAGAGAGGGGCTTAGGCGCCTAATTAAATCGCATCCAGCGCTTGTTCCAACGTGTAAGCGACTTGATCAAGCAATTCATACTCGTCGCTTTCTTCAAGAACTGCAATCACGGCTTCGACGAATTCAAAATTCATTTTTGGCTCGGGTTTCAATGTTTGTTTTTCTGAATCGCGTAAAGTGCTGGCATAGCCCCAACTTATTCCGTTTTTTTTCCATTCTACAAATGTCTTTCTGAACGTGATTTGTATTAATTGGATATCGTTTTTAAGTACAGTTACAAAAACTTCAAAACCGCTTTCTTTACCCTTGAATAAGTGTTCTTCATGGGGACCAGGTATTTTCTTTTTTCCTGTTTTTACGGGACGCAGGCTTTGACCTAAGACGGTCATTTCTTTTTCGGACAAATCCCAATTTTCTTTTTTCATAAGTTAAATTTAGAACAATCCGACGCAGATTACCAGCCCTAACGAACATTAGACTCCCCTATTTTTTTCAAACTTTTGAAATAATTCTGCGCTCAAAGCAAACTTATGGTACATAGGACGTTCATGAAACAACTCACCTACGAATTTCAAGGTCAAACGTTTACTAAAAATTGGGTAACAGAGAATAATTTTTCCGCGCCCAAAAAAGTGATTGTGGTCGACGATACGTTTTCTGCCGATCGTTATACCATATTAGCCAGCCAAGGGACCTCGTTCATCTGGAAGGGTGATTTTCACAATGCTAAAAATCTTCTGCAAGCGGTACAACGTAGAATCAAAAAACATTCAGCCGCCAGCCATGCAACTGACCCTGAAACCATGGCCAAAGAATTTTATCGTTATCGTCAGTATCAGGCTCACAAAGCTCAGCTGCTGTCACGTTTGATGATTTGTGTGGAAGACGACTTATCAATTAAACTGCCTCGTGCACCGGATTTCAGTCAGGCCATTTCTGAAGCCATCCCACTATCTCCCGGTGGTTTTTTAATCAGCCTTCGCGAACTTCAAGGTTTCGTTGGCGCTCATGAATGGCGAAAAAAAGGGGTCGCCATTTCCGCCCTTGGTGGTCAGAAAATTCACGCGTATTACGGAGTGTTTTCACCTGTACGTGGAGAATACTTGGATCTTGTTGCGAGCGCTCCCACGCCGGCCCCTACACATGTCGCGTTTGATATTGGTACCGGCACCGGAGTCATTTCTGCTATTCTTGCTCAACGCGGAATTCCCCAAATTATCGCTACAGATCTGGATGACCGAGCTCTTCAATGTGCGACTAGCAATATTAAAAATCTTGGATTTGAAAAACAGGTGGCCATTCAGAAAACAAATCTATTTCCCGATGGCAAAGCCGATTTAATCGTCTGCAACCCTCCCTGGTTACCAGCTAAACCGACATCTGCGATTGAACGTGCGGTGTATGACGAAGACAGCGGTATGGTGAAAGCCTTTCTTTCCGGTGTACCTTCGCATTTGAATGAACACGGCGAGGCGTGGTTAATTATTTCTAATTTAGCGGAACACCTTGGTTTGCGCCGTGCTGACGATTTGAGAAATTGGATTACGCAGGCTAAACTTGACGTCGTCGATTGTATGAAAGTTCAGCCGCGACATTCTAAAGCGACTGATGAAGACGACACCTTACATTCAGCCCGTTCAAAAGAAGTCACGATGCTGTGGCGACTTAAATTAAAAAGCGTATCTAGTTAGTCAAATGCAGTCTGGTGTCAAGACCCTCCCTTGCTAATTCGATTTGTAATTTGGTCAAAGTCCGCCTAACCTTACTTCATGAGTGACTCGATTCAAATTGCCGAGATAACCATTCCTCTTCCTGAAGGAATCATTTACGCAAAGAAATGGTTCTCGGTGGACCACTCAGTGATGGAACCGATTGTTTTACTACACGATTCACTGGGTTGTGTAGACACTTGGCGTGAATTTCCCAAAGCTTTGAGCCTGCGCACACGACGAAATGTCGTCGCCTATGATCGTCTGGGATTTGGCCGATCATCGGCTCGCACCTCACTACCTTCAAAAAAATTTGTGACCGAAGAAGCCGAAATCTATTTACCTTTAGTTTTGAAAGCTCTGTCGATTCAAAAATTTTCTTTATTTGGTCATAGCGTCGGAGGGTCGATTGCTATCGTCGCTGCAGCACGAATGCCCGAACTCTGTTTAAATGTGATCACAGAATCCGCGCAAGCTTTTGTTGAGGATCGTACACGTGAGGGCATCAGAGCCGCCAAAGATAACTTCAAAAATACCGACGTATTTGCGCGCCTTCAAAAATATCACGGTGCCAATGCAAAATGGGTTTTAGATGCGTGGACCGAAGTTTGGTTATCAAAAGATTTCGCGAATTGGAGTCTAGAAAAAGATCTTCCCAAAGTAAAATGTCCCCTGCTTGTCATTCACGGCGACAAAGACGAATTCGGCAGCAAAGCCTTTCCTCAAAAAATTTCGGCACTCGCGGGAGGCCAAAGTTATATGAAAATTCTATCTAACTGTGGCCACGTTCCCCACCGAGATGCCACAAATTTAGTTTTAGATTTTGCGGTCGAATTTTACAATGGGATCCGTTCATGACGGGATTTCTGTGGGTAATCCAATTTTTTTTAGCGGTACACACCCTGATGGGTGCCTTATGGAAATTTTCTAATTCGGAACAGGATATTCCGGCATTGGAAGTCATTCCTCACAGTGTTTGGTTGGGCTTAAGTTTAGTGGAAATAGCTTGCACAGTAGCCCTGATATTACCGTTATTGAAATTTATGAAAAAGCAGGAAACAAATTGGGCATCCATAGCCGCTCTTCTGATTGCCGCAGAAATGATTATATATTCTGTCCTGCACATACATTCAGGCGATCCCAACAACGGGCCGATGATTTACTGGCTGGTCGTTGCTGGGATTTGTATTTTTCTGGCTACGGCCCGTTTTAAGTATGCACGATCGCTTTAAATTCGCCGACTGAAAAACGCTTCATATCAAACGGCATTTCACCTTTGAATTGTTCCGGCTGCATGCGTTTATCCGCATGAACTTTCTTGTTTACTTGATTACGATGAGCTTTTGATTTGTATACGATAAAAGCAAAAACAATAGTTTCGTCTTTTTTCAATTTACACAATTTATCGAAAGGTAATCCGCCCCATGGCTGATCCAGTTTAGATGCCACACACTCGTAATAATCAAGCGCCCCGTGATCCATCCAAACTTTGCGACCTACCATCGCCATTTTTTTATATGCGCTTAGCTTGCTCTTCTTAACAGGAATTACGAAACCATCAACATATCTGCCCATACAGACTCCTTCCGTGGTTGAAATTTCTTTTATTGGATACAATGAATTTCATCGAGTCAACAGCGAGCGTAGCTGCACGACATGGGTGCCCCGAATATCCTCGAGCTGAGTCACATTAAGTTTTTCTCTGCAAAGTTTAATTACTTCAGCTAACTGATCTTGATTATGTTCCAATTGATTTCGGATCAAAACAAACGCGGACCCATCTGCTGATAACTTGCGATATACAAATTCAATCAACGAGGCTAAGTCGGAATCAACAAAAAATCTAGACCTGAGTTTCAAATCGTTAGGAGGCAATTTGCCCTGCTGCTGTGAAAAATAAGGAGGGTTACACACCATCAGATCATACGTAGTCGACAATTTAGAGTTCGTAGTGTCCGAATAATTACCATTTACAAATCGTATCGATGTCGGCACTGGCCCTAGCCTAGATACATTTTCTTGAAAGTGATTTTGATAGGCCAATTGCACGTCTAAAAAATCAAAAATGCGTGGACCCACGATCCCAGCCGTCCGCACGTGAAATAGTAAATCTAAACCAATAATGCCGCAGCCAGAACAAATATCGATGGCCGCATGCGGGCTCAGTTTGTTTTTCTCAAGATATTCAAACACTCGTCGAGCCAAAAACACAGAATCATGAGAAAAACGATATTCTTCTGGCTGTGAATAATTGAATGTAGGAAACGAATTAATTGAGCTCAATGCCAACAACCTAATTCAAATTTATCGAATAAACAATAGTCATGTCCCAAAAATAGCTGTCAGACATCATTGCGCACACAACCGAATGTTTCAGTACGAAACAGAAAGTATTTTCTCTACATCTCAATATAGTAATTAGGGTCAAAAAATTTCGTTAATTCAACTACTAAGTAGTATTCTATTACTGGGTGGGATATGAAAATACATAAGCAATTGCTTTTAAGAATATGCGCAACACTTTGGTCGTTTTTGTTCATTGCCGTGTTTTTCCAAAATTGCGGACAACCGGGTGAAATCGCTCTACAAAGTAAAATTCAAGAAGATCCTATCGATGCTCTAGGCAACAACAATAATAATCCGATTCCAGATCCTGTGACCCTAATCTCAAACCCATCCCTTGTTATTAACGACGGTCAGCCGTTTACTAAATCTGAAAATGTAATGTTAAAATCAGGAACTATTGGCGCCGAAGAAATGATGATTTCTAACCAATCCGATTGCAGTTCTGACAAAGGCTGGATTCCTTTTTCACAGCAAACAGCATGGGTGTTGTCGGCTAAAAATTCGGATGTTGCTGTTTATGCTAAATTCAGAAAAAAGGGTGCTCCAGAATCTCTTTGCGTGAAAGCAAGTATCGTTCATGATGATATAGCTCCCGTGATTTCAGTCACTCAGCCAGCCCCTAGATTCACGGCTCTAGCAAGTGTACAAATAGGTTTTAATGCCTCTGATGACAATGGCAGCGGCGTAAGTAAAATCTATTGTAAACCGTCTAACGGCGTCGAAGCTTCGTGTGTTAATCTAGTTAACTTCATGAATTTAGCGGAACGCAGCCATTCCGTATCTATTCGCGCCGTTGACAGGGCGGGAAATGAGTCAATGCCAGTGGTTGATTCGTTCGTCGTGGATCGCACGGCTCCAGTTATTACCATCAATGGCCCCGTGGGAATCGTCGCTCAGGCACATCCTAAATATTCCATCTCGATCGTCGAAGCTAATGGACTCAAGAATCTGGGCTGCCGACTATCACCTTTGGAAACGGCCTATAAAGACTGCTCGTCGTTAGTCGTTGAATATCGTGACTTGCCGTCTGGCCTGTACAAATTTGAAGTGGCCGCCGTAGATATGGCAGACAATTCTAGTTCGGCAAATCTATCTTATGAAAATGATATCAGCGTTCCCTCTGTTTCTATAACGAAAGCACCTTTGGCTTTGGGCAATGTTAAAAACGTGTCCTTTGAATTTACTGGTATGAGCGGCGCTAAAGCAATTTCTAAATTTATGTGCTCTTTGAATGGCGCGGCTGCGGTTTCCTGCGCGTCGCCGTTTTCATACATGGGCCTAGCAGATAAAGAACATACATTTTCAGTCGTGGGTATAAATGCAGCTAACGTAACTTCGACGGCGCAAATTTACAAATTTGTGGTAGATACCACGCCGCCGGTTCTTAGCATTGTCTCGGCTCCTACCGGCCGAGTTAAAGACAGAAATGCGACAATCGTTCTAAATGCAACAGATGCCAACGGCATCAAACAAATTCAATGCAGTTTAAATGGAGTCATCTCAGATTGCTCGAGCAAAACAGCTACCTACACTAATCTGCCAGACCAAAATGCTAGCTACGTATTTTCCGCAGTGGCAATGGACGGCGCTGGCAACTTGTCAGCCGCCGCGTCTGTTAGTTGGATTATCGACAACTCCCCTGAATCAAAAATTTTAGCAAGTATGAAACAAAATCCGGTGGCTCTGGATGCGAAAGGTACTCTAAATATTTCTCTGACTCAGATTTACAATCCAATCTACAGCTGTGTGAAAAAATCTGACTCAAGCGGAGTTGTCAGAGGAAATATAATCGCAAATGAAAGCTCAGTTGACTTTATCGTGAGCGAAGATATTCGCTGTACAATATCAGGTCTGGATAAATACGATAAAGCCATTAGCGCCATCGTAAATGCAGATGTTGATTGCGGTAACAAAATCAAAGAAAATGGAAAATGCATCGACTTTAAGTGTTTGTCGGTTGTGACTCTTCCATACACAAAAACATTATCGATTCCTGCGCGCACAAGCCATGGTGTCTGCTATGCGATGAAAATTTTCGATGCTATCGAAAATGGGAGCTCAAGTTTAACTACAAATATCGATAAAGACGTAGTATCCCGTCGCCATGGCGAAGGCAGTGGTTACACTCGTAATCCGTTTTCAATGGACAGTGACTTATTGAATTTCGTTTTAGCGGGACCTCGCGTGGTTAAACTTTCAGGTGGCGCAAATGCGACCAGCCCGATCAAGATCGATAACTTTGCATTGATTGGATTGTACCCAAAAGCAATATCTCCATTACCATCACATTTCAGTGCTCATGGCACTTCGGACTCAACTGTGGATGCGGACGCGATGACTATTCTATATAAAGACAGTCCTGTTGTATTGAAACCATTTGGAACATCAGGCACCGCCACGGTGGCGCCACTGGATATCGTGCGCGCGGCAGACACGAACCTAGACTATATGCTAGATATACGCGCACTTGATTGCGGTGGCTCTAGAGAATTATCAAAGGTCTACGTTTTGTTCCAGTAGTCGGGATAAATAGTCTTTATTCGATGAAATACCGAGCGGGACTGGTTGTTTCTTCTTTCATTTCGGCTTTATTATCTTTGTTGTCAGCCGCACACGGAACTTGCGGCTGGATATAATCACCTAGATCACTAAAGATACTACGACCATTGCATTTTTTAGTCTGAGAATAATTTAGCCAGCCCTTGCTCTCTAAAAACAAGCACACTTTGTCGAAGGTATACATGATGAAGATAATGAATACGGCAGCTAAAATATAATCCATGAGCACCTCTGTTTTCTAAATAGTGAGTCGCCCAGCAGTTCTGTCAAGCGGCACTCATAAATAATTAATTCATGGCCGCACTATTATCTGTAATCCATTTTATCAGTGTCGGGACAAAGGTGAAGATCATGTCATGCGTGCAGTAGTATTCTTCTTTTCCGTTCTCCATTACGCGATTATTTGTAGTCATACGTGATGCGATACCCGCCAAATAGAGTTTTCCATTTAAAGGTACATAGGCTGGCCCACCCGAATCTCCCGAGCAGGTTCCTCCTGCGACGATGCTCATTAAAAACTCTCTCTGGCCATACTGAGCATTTAAAACTATCTGGGCTTTTTGGCGAAGCACGCCAACTCCGCTTTTGCTCATAAATGAATCTCTAATGATATTTCGACCATAACCAGCCTGAATTAGTGTCATTCCATTTTTTATAACCGACGGGTCAATTAGTAATGTCGCCGTTTCATAATTAGCTGGTGCCGCCGTTTTCAGTTTCAGTACGGCAATGTCATCTTGATCGAACGGACGCTCAAAGGGTTGTTTGGCCCAAGGACGCAATTGTTTGATCACAGGAATGACGGGACCTTTCTTTTGTTTATCTGTCTTAAAGTGAGCTTCTAACTGAGCCCAGCCCGGAGCGCCCAAACAATGACCCGCCGTTAAAATGATGTCTCGTTGTATCAAGACACCACTGCATGTGAATGAACCACGTCCTATCTTACCGATTAATAAGATTGTGCTTTTGGCAACGGGATCTGACTCTTTAACGATATCGCCATTTACAATCATGGTTTTATACTTTGGAGCCCACTCAAAAGAAAACGCAATCATTGAGCACATTGTGCTGATTAGAAAAATTCTTAGCATCACTCATCCCTATTCAACTATGGTTAGCGAATTATCGTTACGTGTAAATCAATTTATTACAAATTTTTCATTTAATTTTCATTCTCACTTATTTTTCATCATTGTTATTTTTTTCTGTAAATCTTGAAAGTGAACTTGAATTTGGGCATTCGTACCTAAACACAACCAACACAGTGCAAAGCCAGAGGACTAGATACTATGAGAAAATCAGCTTCGGAACCCAGATTTAAACTGCAACGTCGCCTATTAACCGAACTACCCGGACTTGGTAAAGCAGGAGCTCTCGAGCGTCGTCCGTATCCACCCGGTCAGCATGGTGGTAAACGTATTAAGTACTCTGACTTTCGTTTGCAACTTGAGGAAAAGCAAAAACTCAGAGTGCACTATGGTTTACGTGAAGAACAAATGTTACGGTTAGTTAAAAACGCGAAAAAACAAACTGGCGAAAAGTGGATCGCAAACTTAGCCAATATTTTAGAAAAACGTCTGGAAAACATCATTTTCCGTGCGGGCTTTGCTCAAAGTATTCGTTCCGCAGCTCAAATGATTTCGCACGGCCAGGTTTTAGTTAATGGTTTAAAGGTAAATATTCGCTCTGCAAAAGTTCGTAAAGGTGACACCGTTTCACTCACCACACGTGGTGTGAAAAATCAAATTTATATAAATGCAAAGCAATCACCTCGTTTACCGCTACCGGATTGGTTGAAAAAAAATGAAACAGATACCTTGGCGGAAGTTACTCTTATAGATGAGCCTACACTACAGTCCGTTCCGTTTTATTTTAACGAATCACTTGTCGTTTCTTACTACTCGAAGGCGTAATACTACGGGATAATTTCCATATTCATCTTTTTGAATAGCACTGACCAGAATACAGATCGAGATCGCCAGCCCAAGAAATCTTGGCGAGGGATACTCGTCATCCAGTGGCCAGAATTATTTTGTGTGTATAACATGATAGGCGGCTCACCCAATTGATTTTGGCGAAGAATGTCGAAAAACCTATAGGAGTGAATTGGATTCACTCGCGAGTCGCGACGACCCGTTATCACCACAGTCATTGGATACTTTTGTTTGATCGCCCTGAGTTCGGGCGATATCGTTCTGGCATTTTCTTGCGCAACCGGATCACTGATCAGATCTGCATATTCCAATTTTTGTAGTGGCGTTGAGATAGGGTCTAGACTTGGTTTATCATGAAATGCGTTTGGTCCATATTGAGGAAATGCTAGCCCAAACAAATCTGGACGTTGAGTAATCGCAGCCGCCACCAATAAGCCGCCATGTGAAGCGCCAGAGATCGCTAAAAATTCTGGTATCGTGATACCGTTGGCAATAGCCCACTCCGCCGCACCGATAAAATCGTCGATTACGTTTTGTTTTTTTAATCCACGACCTTGCTCGTGCCAAGTCTCTCCGAAGAAGTAACTTCCCCGCAATGCCGGCGCCATGTGAACACCACCGGATTTCATAAACTCAAATGTCATTCGTTCGTACGCGGGATGAAAATAGTTGTTCAATGCGAAACCACCATAGCCTTCCATGAGTGTGGGTGCCTTGCCATTCAGTTCGGTTCCCTCTTTGTACGTAACACGAATCGGAATCATTGTACCATCTTTACTGCGATACGAATCATATCTAGTAACGAAACGTTCACCATTTACGATCATCATATCAAGACCTGGATTGCGGGCGATTTTAGTTTTACTCGCGTCCTCTGTTAGCCATTCTTTCTTACGTAAATCAAATGTCCAATTCATACGGCGAGTCACTGGTGATTGTAAAACCACAGCCACAGTCTGAGTTGCTGCCTCGTACTTAGCACTTACAATTGCACAGCAATCAGGTGCTTTAACTTCGGCCAAAGGTAATCCGTTATGATCAACAAAGTTAACCCACCGGTCAGCACCCAAGTAACGCTCGTACTGAACGTACTCTTTACCGACTGTGACCTTATCAATGAC
>DDTZ01000168.1:0-1600 GCA_002344565.1 Bdellovibrionaceae bacterium UBA2351
GAAACTTTATCTAGTTTGTTGTTAGCGATATAGTCACCGATTGTGTACGGAAGAACAAAGTAGCCATCGGCCAAGCCTTGCATCAACGCCGAAGCACCTAGGCGATTCGCTCCATGATCCGAGAAATTCGCTTCACCGGCTACGAACAAACCAGGAATTGTACTCATTAAATTGTAATCTACCCACAAACCACCCATTGTGTAGTGAGGGGCCGGATAAATTTTCATTGGCATTTTGTAGGGGTTTTCGCCTGTGATTTTATCGTACATCTGGAACAAGTTACCGTAACGTTCGGCGATTTTATCTTCTCCATAGCGTTTGATGGCATCACCAAAATCTAAGTAAACCGCATTTTGGCCTTGAACGCCAAAGCCTTCGTCGCAGCGGAATTTAGCCTGACGAGATGATACGTCACGTGGAGCCAGATTGCCGAAGCTTGGGTAAATGCGCTCTAAATAATAATCTCGTTCGCTTTCAGGAATGTCTTTTGCCGCGCGAGTTTCATTTTTATTTTTTGGAACCCATACGCGCCCATCATTACGTAATGATTCAGACATCAATGTTAACTTAGACTGGTTTTCACCATGAACCGGAATACATGTTGGATGGATTTGTGTATAGCACGGATTCGCAAAGAAAGAGCCCTTCTTATGCGCTTTCCAAGCTGCCGTTACTGCACACGCCATAGCGTTTGTAGAAAGATAAAATACGTTTGAATAACCACCTGTTGCTAAAACCACGACATCGGCTTCGTGAGATTCGATTTCACCTGTTAAAAGATTTCTAACTGTAATACCACGAGCCTTGCCATCCACAACAACGACATCCAGCATTTCGCGACGAGTGTATAAATCCACTTGTCCAATATCGACTTGTCTCATCATCGCTGAATACGCACCGATCAACAATTGCTGCCCTGTTTGTCCACGAGCATAGAATGTTCTAGAAACTTGAGCACCACCGAATGAGCGATTCGACAATGTGCCGCCATACTCGCGAGCAAAAGGAACACCTTGAGCTACGCAGGTATCGATGATCGATGTAGACACTTCCGCTAAACGATGAACATTCGCTTCACGCGCACGGAAGTCACCGCCCTTAATAGTGTCGTAGAATAAACGGTGAACCGAATCGCCGTCGTTTTGATAATTTTTAGCTGCGTTGATACCACCTTGAGCCGCTACCGAATGGGCGCGACGTGGAGATTCATGAACGCAGAAGGCTTTAACTTTGTAGCCCATTTCACCCAGTGATGCCGCCGCCGATGCACCAGCAAGACCGGTACCCACAACGATCACAGAGTGTTTCTTTTTGTTCGCTGGGTTTACAAGTTTCATTTTGAACTTGTAGTCTTCCCACATTGTTTCAATTGGGCCACCCGGAATTTTACTGTCTAATTTGCTATTTGCCATTTTGGTCTCCCGATTATGCGGCCACAGCGCGAGTTAAGAATACAAATAAAGGCTGAGAAATAAATCCGCCCGCCACTACTACTGAATAGATAACGCCCGCTTTTTTAATTACCGGTTGGTAGGCCGGGTGAAGCAAGCCGAACGATTGAAAAATTGAGCGCACACCGTGAGTTAGGTGGAAGCCTAGC
>DDTZ01000168.1:1781-19210 GCA_002344565.1 Bdellovibrionaceae bacterium UBA2351
AAAAAAAACCCCCCCCGCCACTACTACTGAATAGATAACGCCCGCTTTTTTAATTACCGGTTGGTAGGCCGGGTGAAGCAAGCCGAACGATTGAAAAATTGAGCGCACACCGTGAGTTAGGTGGAAGCCTAGCAACACTAATGCCACCAAGTACCAGCCAACCGCCAACGGATTAGAGAAAACTTCATAAATCAAACGTGCTAGATCGCGCATCACGACGCCATTTACCGTCGTTTCGTAATGAGGACCATATTTGAACGTCACCAAGTGAAGAATGATGAAGACCAAAATAATCGAACCGTGAACGGCCATCCATTCTGACGCAAACGAGGCTGCCTTTTCGCCATTTGGTTTAGATGCATAACGAGTTCCACGCGATTCACGATTTTGCTTGGTCAGCAATAAAGCTAAAACTACGTGAGTTACTAGCGCCAACACTAAGCCAATTTCAGTTCCGTAAAGCAAAATTTTATTGCTTACGATGGCGTGCCCATAGGAGTTGTACATATCCGGACTAACCAAAATAGTCATATTGCCGGCCATGTGCCCAAAAATAAACCCGGCCCAGATTAGGCCACTAAGTCCCATGAGATACTTTTTTCCCACGGTCGATTGAATGAAAGAAACCATTGTTTTCCTCTTGTCTTTTAGTTTTCATTTAAACTACCGCTTAGATCAAATTTTGTCTAAAATTTTCTCTATAACTGCCAGGCACCACGCTTTGCACCAACACGCACGGAAAACGCATTCAAACATTGCCTATTTGGCTGATGAGTTTTAAGTAATAAGTCTAGCGTTTAACATGATCCCTTTTCTGAAAGGACCTATATGAAAATTTTTGTCGGAATCAAACAGGTTCCCGATACGGAAACTAAAATCAAACTTCTTCCAAATGCTGCCGGTGTTGATTTGACTGGTGTTAAATGGGTTGTAAACCCTTACGATGAATTTGCAATCGAAGAAGCGGTAAAAATCAAAGAAAAAAATCCTGGAACTCAGGTTTTTGCTATCACCTTGGGCCCAAAACAAAGAGCCTCTGAGGTATTAAGAACCGCACTAGCTATGGGTTGTGACGAGGGTGTTGTCGTAAACACAAACACAGACCTTGATAACTTAGGCGTTGCAAAAGCCTTGGCTGCTGCTATCAAAGCAGAAGGTGGCTGTGACCTATTGTTGCTGGGAAAACTGGCAATTGACGACAACGGCAGTTCGGTAGGACCAATGGTCGCTGAATTATTAGGCGCTCCCCATGTGAGCGTCGTTAGTAAACTAGAGTTAAGTGGAACGACTGCAAAAGCAGAGCGTGACATCGAGGGTGGCGCTAAGGAAGTTTTCCAAGTTCCTCTTCCATGCGTATTGACGGCCAACAAGGGCTTAAATATGCCTCGTTACGCAAGTCTTCCGGGAATCATGAAGGCCAAGAAAAAGGTTTTGAAAGAATACGAAGCTGAAGCCCTAGGCGTGGCCGCTGGTTCTGCGAAATCTAAATTCACTTCGTTTGCTATGCCAGACGACAAAACTGCTGTTAAAATGATCACTGGTGATGCTGGCGCACAAGCTCAAGAGCTAGCTCGTTTGCTTCGCGATGAAGCGAAAGTTCTATAAAGGAAATAATTATGAATAAACTAGTCGTATTTTGCGAACACCATAATCAAAATCTAAAAAGAAGCTCGATTGAACTTCTTCAATTCGGTAAATCTAAAAATTTCCACGTAATCGGTATCGTTCTTGGATCTGAAGGCCAAAAACCAGCAGAACAAGCAACAGCAAATGGCGCCTCTGAAGTCATGTTCTTCAACGATGTTAAACTTAACGGTTACAATCCTGAACTTTACCTAGCGGCTTTAGAAGCGGGAATCAAACAATCAGATGCTCGTCATGTGTTAGCTCCAGCATCTTCTATCGGCAAAGATGTATTCCCACGCCTAGCGGCTCGTATGGATTCATCATTAGCCAGTGACTGCGTATCTTTGAATATCGAAGACAACGCATTCGTGGCTAAAAAACCTATGTATGCTGGAAAATGTTTCGCGCAAGTGAACTTAAAAGACTCTCCGGTTCAAATCGTGTTAATGCGTGCCAACCAATTACCCGTGGCGGCCGCGGGGGCGGCTAACACGGGAGCAATTAAAACTCTACCTCTTCCAGAAGTAAGTCTAAAAACTATTCTGATGGAAGTGGTTAAAGGTGCTTCAGAAAAACTAGATTTAACAGAGGCTAACGTTATCGTTTCTGGCGGTCGCGGACTAAAAGAAGCGGGCAATTTTAAAATGCTAGAAGAAATGGCCAACGTTCTGGGTGCTACGGTGGGCGCGTCTCGCGCGGTTGTAGATTCTGGATGGGTCGGGCATTCGATGCAAGTTGGTCAAACTGGTAAAACAGTGGCTCCCACATTGTACATTGCTGTGGGTATCTCGGGGGCGATTCAACATTTAGCGGGGATGACGGGTAGTAAGGTTATCGTTGCAATCAATAATGATCCAAACGCACCTATTTTCCAAAAAGCCACGTATGGTATCGTTGGAGATCTTTTCGAAGTGGTTCCTAAATTAACCGAAGAATTCAAAAAATTACTTCATAAGTAATATTTGGAACGACGTTGATTTTTAGAAAGTACTTTCTCTCTACTCTGATCTGGATTATTTACAAATCTTTGTATTTTACATGGCGGGTTCGTCTTCACGAACCCCCAGATCTTCAAAACACTCTTAAAGACAAAAGCAAGCCTATCATTTTCGCCCATTTTCACGGGGACGAAATTTCTTTGTTACAATTAATTGGACGTTATCGTATCGCAACCATGTCCTCAAAAAGCAAAGACGGCGAAATGATGAGCGCGCTGATTCATTTAATGGGTGGAGCTACGTCTCGTGGTTCATCTTCACGAGGAGCCGTTGAAGCACTCAAAGGTCTAGTTAAGCTCATGAAAAAAGATCGCCACAATGCCAGCATGGCTGTCGATGGGCCCCGCGGACCAATTTATAAAGTAAAGCCGGGCGTATTTGAAGTTTCTCGTTTGGTAGATGGTTACATTTATTATGGTGGCGTTCATTGCGATCGCGCATTTCATTTTCCGAAGTCGTGGAACAAAACATTTTTACCCAAGCCGTTTGCACAAATCGACATCCTTTGGGTGGGACCTTTCGGGCCCTACGGTAAAGATCAAGACCCACGAGATCCAAAATTATTAGAAGAAGCAGAATCTCTTTTAATTTCAGCTAGATCAAAGGCCAAGGAACTGTTTGATCAGTCTAAATAACGGTGTTAGATTTTAATAGAACCACATAGTTCGCGATATAAAATTTTAAAAAAGGATTTTTAAATGCCTAAGTTCGCATGGGTTGTTGTATCTGGAGCCATCTTTTGTTCCGCGCTTTCGTTTGGACAAAAAAAAGGTGACGAGGTTGTAGCGACCATTGGAAACACCAAGATAACTGTTAAAGATTTCAACGATAAGTTCAATCAAGCATTTAAGAACTCAGTGAATCCTCTACCAACTAAAAAGCAATTCCTTGAAGAACTTGTCCGTTTTGAAGTCGGTGTACAAGAGGCCGAAAAAAGAAACTTAGATCGCGATCCCATCGTACGCGATGCCATGAGACGTGAACTGTATAAAGGTCTTCTTGAAAAAGAACTGGGTATGAAAGTACAAAACATGCCCATCACGGAAGCGGAAATGGCTGAGCACTACAAACGCAATCCCGAAGTTCGTTTTAGCCATATTCTTTTTGAGTTAAAACCGAACCCGACGCCCGAACAAAGAAAAGAAGCGTTAGACCGCGCCAATAAGATTTTAGATGAAGTTAAAAAATCTAAGCGTCCATTTCCGGAATTAGTTAAGCTCTACTCCGATGATCCTCTTTCTAAACAAGTCGGCGGAGACGCTGGTTGGCAGTCTCGCTTAACGATCGTGCCGCAACTATACGATGCCGCAATATCTGGTAAGCCTGGAGAAATAAAGGGATTAATTGAAACTCAATTTGGTTTTCACATCATCAGAATCACAGAACGTCGCACATACGAAAATGCAAGTAAACGTGCGGTTCGTTTATCTGTATTTGAAGAAAAACGTAAAAAGATTTTTGACGAATACATGGAAAAGTTGAAAAAGAACTATTCTATCAAGTCTAATCCAGATTTATTGGATTAATCTGTGTTTGGTCGTTGTCTACTTGGACTGTTTGTCCTGCTTAGTATTCAATGTACCAACCAGCAGCCCTCGCTTTCCAATAAACCCGTTTTGAAAATTAATGAAAACGTTATGTCGGCCAAAGAGTTTGCGAACAAATTGGCCATGCGGCTGCGCGAGCTTGATTCTTTAGCCGCCAAAGACCCGAACGTGAATTCACGTGTTAAAGACGAAATTATTAACTCGTTTATCGTTCGATCGCTGATGATTGATTGGGCCTTAAAAAATAAAATATCGGTCTCTGATTCAGAAGTTGAAACAGAAACCACGCGTATCCGCGCGCTTTATCCAGATGACTTGGCGTTTCGTCGTATGCTCGCAGAAGAAAGCACCTCCTTTGCAGATTGGCAGGCAAATCTAAAATTAAATTTACTAGAGAAAAAAGTATCTACGGAAATTAATAAAAACGTAGCCAATCCAACGGAAGAGGAAATCAAGATTTACTATAACGAAAACAAAGAAAGCTTTCGCAAGAAAGAGCGCGTTTTTGTACAACAAATCGTGCTAAAAGACCAAGCCCGAGCCGAGTACATTAAAGCCGAGCTCAAGAAGCAGCCTTTTGACGTCCTGGCTAAAAAATATTCCATTGCTCCAGAGTCTGTTAATGGCGGTATTGTTGGCTGGATCGAAAAAGACACTGTTGATTTCTTCTCGCCAATCTTTAAGTGGCCGTTGAATCAAGTCGGCGATATTATTACGTCGCCGTTTGGCGTCCACGTCATAAAAATCACTAAAAAAGAACCTGAGCGTATCCCTACACTTGAGGAAGAAAAGCCCAAAATCAAACGAAGAATCATTGAACTAAAAGAAAAATCGGCCTATGTTTCATGGATAGACAAGGAGCTACGTAGTAGCTCTGTATTTAAGGATATCGAATTGATATCCAGTCTAAAAATTGAAACCCGGGGCAGTCAAAATGAGAAGCGTTAGTCTCTTAGTTACCTTAGCTACATTATCCTTCGCTATTTTTTCCCATGCTGAACTCGTTGATCGTATTGTGGCCGTTGTTAATTCTGAAATTATTCTAGAATCTGATTTTCAAAACCTGAAAAGCAAACTTAACGGCTCGGGCATGATTGACGAATCATTGGTTGATACAGATCAAGATACTTTAGCTAAAGATCGCTCCGCTCAATTGAATTATTTGATCAACGAGCGTCTTTTGGATTCTGAAGTTAAACGTTTAAATCTATCTGTCACTATGGAACGGGTTCAGATGGAAATCAAAGAAATGGCTAAACGTAACAACATTACCTCGGAAGAAGTTTTAGCCGCAGTTAAAGCGCAAGGTATGAATGTGTCTGATTACCAAGATTTCTTAAAAAATAGAATCGAACGTCAGAATTTATTAGAGCAAGAAATCATTTCTAAAATTCGCGTAACAGAAGAAGATGCGTTTTCCGAGTACTTGAAAAAACACCCGACAGCAAAAAATGCATCGTCGGAATTTAAAATTGCCCAAATTCTTTTTCGCGTCAAAAAAGGATCAACTCCTGAATCTGTTCTAGCCAAAGCCCAAGAGATCTACAATCGCCTAAAACGCGGTGAAAAATTTGAGACATTAGCGGAACAAAACAGCGAGGACCCTGATTTTTCGGCTGGTGGCCTGTTGGGAACGTTTCGAACCGGTGAGTTTTCTAAAGATATCGAAGAGGCTATAAAAAAAATTGAAGTCGGCGATGTTACCTCTGTCGTTCAAACTCGTCAGGGTTTCCATATTTTTAAATTGCTAGATACCAAAATGATTAAAGATCCTAAGTTTGAAAAAGAAAAACCAGCCATTACTGCCCAATTGGTTGAGCGCAATTTCAAACGCCAATTAAAAATTTGGCTTCAATCTAAAAAAGACGAATCTTACTTAAAAATAAATGAAGCTAAATAGTAAAAACATCCTCATCACCACGGGTGATGCCGATGGTATCGGTTTTGAGGTAGCCGCCAAAGCGTTGTGTGAGCTACCGAAGAGTTATTTTAAATCCAATCGTATTTTTATTTTTGTAACAACGTCGTATCAAAAAAAATATTTCGATTTATTAAGTAGGCACTTTTCATTAAATTCTATCACGTTGTCTTCGGAAGATTTCGCACTTGTAGATTTTCTCACGCCAACCAGGAAACCCATTCTAAATTTCATGATCTGTACCGATACGCCGGCAGATTGGATTTTTACTTTGTCTAAAGTTTGTTTAGAATATCCTTTATTCACGGCTTTGGTCACAGGCCCACTTTCCAAAACTCTAATTAAGGATTCTGGCTACTCGTTCATAGGCCATACTGAAATATTGGCTTATGTATCTAAAACAAAATCTTTGTTCATGGGATTTGTCGGCAAATATTTTAACGTAATTTTATTAACGGGCCATATTCCTACGAGCCGGGTTTCAAAAGAGTTAAAGAAGAATAACTGGAAAGCTATTTTTAAAATTGTAGGATCATTCCGAAAGGGACTTCCGGGAAAAGACAAACCGATAGCTATGGTCGGTGTAAACCCACATGCCGGCGAAAAGGGAATGATTTCAACCGGCGAGGAACGCTACCTGATAACACAGATTCAACAACATGGAGGCGGCCTAAATATCCAAGGTCCGCTAGTTCCCGATGCCGCGTTTTTGAAGGCACACTGGGGTAAATACAGCGTTTATTTATGTCCTTATCATGATCAGGGTTTAATTCCGTTTAAAGCGATTCACGGTCAAGATTCCGGAGTTCATGTAACGCTTGGCCTGCCGTTCGTTCGAACCAGTGTCGATCACGGTACCGCCAAAGAGATTTTCGGTAAAGATCGGGCCAATCCAAATTCGATGAAAGAAGCGCTGCTCTTAGCCGAACGCCTTTTGAAATAACGTTAATTTCTGAGTATTTAGCGGAAAACTCGTTGAACTTAAAAAGCAACGAATCTATCATCCTGTATTCGGTTTAGGAGAAATATCTATGTACAAAAATGTAATTTTCAGAGAATACGACATCCGCGGCGTCTATAACGGAGAATTCGATAAAGACTTCGCTTACCAATTGGGTAAAGCTTTTTCAACTTACTTAAGCAAAAGACTAAACAAAACAGATTTAACAGTAACAATTGGTCATGATGCCCGTTTGTCCTGCCCAGAGATCAACGCCTCACTTACAAGAGGTTTTCTTGAGTCGGGCGTAAATGTAAAACAGCTCGGGTTAGTAACCACACCTGTTTGTTATTTTTCTACATTTGAAGTTCCGGGAGTTGATGGTGCTGTGCAAATAACAGGATCCCATAATCCTCCGGAATATAATGGTTTTAAAATCTCGTTTGGTAAATCAACAATTTTTGGCGAAGAGATTCAAAAGCTTAGACACATCATCGAAGCTAACGATTTTATCAAAGGCTCAGGGTCTGAATCTACTTACGACATTTTTCCACAGTATTATGCACGTTACAAAAAAGAATTCGGCAATATCAAGCCAGTAAAAGTCATACTAGATTGTGGAAATGGCTCGGGTGGTTCAGTTGTTCGCGGCCTGTTCAATGCTGTTGGACTAGATCCAGTTATTCTTTTTGAAAAGCCAGACGGAACGTTCCCTAATCACCATCCTGATCCGACTGTTGAAAAAAATCTTAAACACCTTCGCGACGAAGTTTTAAAAACAGGGGCCGTTTGCGGAATCGGTTTTGACGGAGATGCGGACCGTATCGGCGTAGTCGATCACACGGGTAAAATGCTTTACGGTGATGAGTTAATGGTAATTATCTCGCGCGCGATTTTAGAGAATTCTAAAGGCGCAAAAATTATCGGCGACGTTAAGTGTAGCGACCGTCTCTATGATGATATCGCTAAACATGGCGGCGTACCCGTCATGTGGAAAACGGGCCACAGCCTCATCAAAGAAAAAGTTAAATCTGAAAAGTCGCCTTTCGGCGGTGAGATGAGCGGTCACATATTCTTTGCTGATCGTAATTATGGTTATGACGATGCTCCGTATGCAGCTGTTCGTTTGGTAGAGATTCTTTCAAAAACAGGAAAGACAATTCCTCAATTATTGGAAGGCTTACCACCAGCATTCAACACCCCAGAAATTCGCATCGACACGACTGAGGAGAAAAAAGTCCTTATCGTAGAAAAAATGAAAGAAGCTTTTTCTAAGGGCGGCGATTTCAAAGTAAATCTAACTGACGGTATCCGAATCTCGTTTCCATACGGCTGGGCTCTGTGCCGCGCTTCAAACACTCAACCAGTGCTTGTTCTGCGCTACGAATCTGAAACTCAAGACGGTTTGAATAAAATCCAAAAACAAGTAGAAGCAATAGTAAATCCGCTTCTATAACCCTAAGGTACCAGCTCCTAAAAGGGCTGATACTTGTGGCACAAAAAAGCCCACAATATAGAGTGGGCTTTTTTGTGTCTACCGTTTAAAGAACCGATAGCTTTTCGTAGTACTTACAGTCTACAAAATAAAAAAGGAACCCGAAGGTTCCTTTTCAATCTTTCAATTTTTACAATTTAATTTCCGTTTGGAAATTTAGATTATAAAAGACCACCGATTTTTACGAATGCTACTAGGAAACCAAGGATTACTAGAGACTCGATAAGTGCTAGAGAAAGTAACATTGGAGTGAAGATTTTATCTTGAGCTGCTGGATTACGAGCGATACCGTCAAGAGCTGCAGACGCTGCTTTACCTTGGCTAAGTGTACCACCAAGAACCGCGATACCCATACAAATAGCGGCTGCGATTGCGAACATACCTTTGTCGCTACCAGTTGCTGCTGCTGTAGTTGTAGTGTGAGTAGCTGCTTCTTGTGCAAATACAGAAGCTGAAGCCAAAACTGTTGCTAATACTGTTACTAATTGTTTCATTGTTATCTCCTTAATTAGACAATTATTTATTTTTTCTTTATTCAACAAACTCTAGTGTTTTTTCTTATTAATGGTCTGATGCCTGCGCTAAAGCGATATAAACCATTGATAATAATGTAAACACGAACGCTTGGATAAAACATACAATAAGACCCAGGATATAAAATGGGATCGGAATCAACAATGGATACGGAACGATATTCAAGAATACCGAAAGTACCGTGTGATCCCCCGTCATAACGTTTGATAAACGTAAACCTAGAGTCAATGGACGGATAAAGTGAGCCACTAGCTCGATGATTAACATCAACGGAGCTAACCACCAGATCGGACCCAAGAAGTGAGCGAAATAATGAGAGCCGCCTTCTTTAGCGCCAACAAAGTTATAAGATAAGAACGAGAACACACCAAATGCGAATGCCGTGTTGATGTTTTCAGTCGCCGGAGTCATCCCTGGGATAACACCGATCAAATTGTTCAAAAAGATGAAACCAAATAGCGCCGCAAAGTACGGAACATATTTGTAACCATTTTTTCCAATGATTGAAGACGCTAATTTGTGAATGAATTCTACGTTCACCTCAAACAAAGCACGTAGCGAGAATTTTCCAGCAGGAACAAGAGCTTGTTCGCCTTTTCCTAACTGAGCTTTAGCAACTAAACCCATTGTCAAAGCAGCCACGCTTGCCAGTCCTAAAGTAGCGATATGAGCATTTTCGTGTCCGACTGCGTACTGTGTCCAGTTGAATGACATTAACTTCCTCTATTCTTTTGAGTTAATTTCGCTAACATTCCGCCGACCAACAGAGCCACCGGATTTATTAAAACTCCCATTACGAGAGCGTTTTGATCTACCCAGTTTACCTTTGGTATTTGCGAGAAAATTAAAATCAAAATTCCGTATTTAATTACAACAACACTCACAGAAGGGGCAACTCTTTTTTTGTAAAAAATGAAGTACCAAGCGGTGGCTAGTACCCATAAATTAACTAAAGAAATCACGCTTCCGCAGGTAATTGAAACCCATTTCAGAGGCCAAATAAAACTGGCTAATCCCGTAATTAGAATCTGAACTAGGGTGATCCAAAATATAAAGCGAATTGCTAACACAGCCATCATGTAACTCAGATCTATGCGTTTTCCAAGTCATTTCAATGATTTAAAGATGCGCGCTGGGACTCTATTTTTTATATGTCTAAACCCTGTTCATTGGCAGATCGGCAAAAGCTCGATACATTGGCCTCCTATGAAAGCACTACTTCTTATTCTGTTGTTATCTCTCGGTTCTCAGGCTCAAACTTTCTATTGTGTCTTAAAAACAAAGGCCGATCGTCAGCAACTAGCACCTACTCTAGTTCAGCCTCGACCGATTTCGGATGGAATTTTAACTCAGTACCTTGTTCAAACTCATAATTTGGCAACTATCTTGGGGTTTGAAGCTGATCGAATCGACACTAAAAAGCCGTATCGTTTGGATTTGGTAGCTTCTCAGGGCGGTAGAACTGAGTATATTCGACTTAGTTTAACCAAAGGGCATGGTTTAGCCGTTATCATATCTGATGAGTACGCTGGACAGCGTGCAAAGTATGAATTTATTGAAGCCAAATCTAGCCCGGCCACAATTTCAGTGACCCATAGAAACGGGTGGAGCACGGAAATTGGGTGTTTGCCTAACTAGCGCTGTCGTTAGTGTCCGATTTTTGTTTTTGGGTGCTTTTAAGCATCGCTAATAGATGGATCATCCATCCAACTAATGAAAGCAAGATTAGCCCGGCAACCCACAAGCCTTTTGTGGGTTTAATAGTTTCTAAGTATTCACCAGCATAAACACTGACAACTATTAAGCCCACCAACTCAAAGCCGATACCTGCAAAGACAATATATTTATTCATTTTCTATGCAACCCTTTTGCACCCGGCTGATTTTTAATACGCTCATTGATACGTTTAATACGTAACTCGATATATTCAGGAGGTGAGTACTTGTTTCGAAGCGTTTCTAAAATTTGAATCGCTTCTTTGTATTGAAAGTTTTCTTCGTAACAAACTGTCAACGTAAGAGCGACATTTTCTTTTTCCGACTTTTCGGGAAATTTCTTAAGTAGTTCATTGAAAACAACAATCGCTTTCACGAACGATTTTTGCGCGACAAAAATATTTCCTTGAAGCAATTGAGTATCAAATTGCAATTCATCTGTAATTTTCAAACGAATGATTTCACCAATTTCACTTAAAGCTTGATTGAATTGATTTAAATAGTAGTTAGCTCTGGCAATAGCTAGTTTATAGGTCGCAATTTCAAAATCTTTATCCGACATTTGCAAAAGCTTATAAAATTCAATGATGGCCTGTGGATAATTCTGTAGAGAATCGAAATAAAGGTACGCTATTTCTTTTTGAGACTTGTTTCTTTCTTCGGAATTATCCGAATACAGAACCATGTGACGATAAAATCGAATGGCCGTGTTGAAATCTTTTTCCAGGTAGTGACTCACACGAGCCGCTTCTCTGGCTGATTTCAGCGCCCAGATAGATTCTGGAGCAACTTTAATTGCATTATCAAAATGTGTAATGGCCGTTTTAAACTCATTGCTCGAAACACTGCTTTCACCTCGCTGAAATTCTTTTTTTTCAGGAGGTGAACAGCTGATGAGCATAAAGATCAAACAAGCCAGTATGAATTTAAACATCTATCGACTAGTGTTTATTTTCCGTTGGCGGCGTTTGAGGTGCTTCGGAGTCTTCCAATAAGTCTATAACTGCAAATCCCGATACGACTTCATCTTTGTCATCTAAGTTAATCAAACGAACACCTTGAGTGTTACGGCCGATTACAGAGATACCACCGATACCCATACGGATCACTTGGCCTTTGTCAGTAGAAATCATCAAGTCTTGATTATCTTCAACTTTCTTAGTTCCAATTACAAAACCGACTTTATCCGTTGTTTTCTGAGTAATGATACCCACACCACCACGACCTTGCGTGCGGTATTCTTCCATACTAGTACGTTTACCGTAGCCTTTAGAAGTTACCATTAAGATTGTAGATTTTGTGTTTCTTTCAAGCACGGTCATTGCGACGACTGAATCGTCTTTTTCTAGTGTGATACCCTTCACTCCACGAGCACTACGACCCATAGCGCGTACGTCAGATTCATCAAAACGAATCGACATACCTTCTTTTGTAGCGATGAAGATATCTGACGTTCCATCAGAAATTTGGGCATCGATCACGCCATCTTCAAGATCCGTTGTTAATGCAATGATACCGTTTGTTCTTGGGTTAGAGAATGCATCCAAAGATGTCTTCTTGATTACACCTTTTTCAGTCAACATAACCACGTATTTATTTTCAGAGAATTCCTCAACCGGTAAAATAGCTCTTACGCGTTCGTTCGAGTCGATTTGTACTACGTTGTGGATCGCTTTACCTTTAGATGTGCGGCTGCCTAGCGGTAATTTATGAACTTTACACCAGTAAACTTTACCCTTGTCAGTGAAAACAAGAAGCATCGTTTTAGTCGATGCCGTAAAGATATCAGTTACGTAATCCTCTTCGCGCGTTTCCATACCTTTTGTACCTTTACCGCCACGTTTTTGCGTGCGGTATTCATCGGTAGGGATACGTTTGATGTAGCCGGTGTTTGTGATTGTAACAACCACTTCCTCATCCGCGATTAAGTCTTCATCTTCAAGATCATCTGTGCTGCCCTCGAGTTGAGTGCGGCGTTTGTCAGAGTATTTAGTTCTGATCTCTTCAAGCTCAGCAACGATCAATTTGTAGATTTCATTCACATCGCCTAAAATAAATTTCAACCAGTCAATGTGCTTCAATAATTCAGCAAGTTCATTTAGAATTTTATCACGCTCAAGACCTGTTAAACGTTGTAGGCGCATTTCCAAAATCGCAACGGCCTGACGGTCCGAAAATTCAAATTGCGCAATCAAGCGCTCTTTAGCAACCGACGCCTCAGAAGACCCGCGGATAGTGGCGATTACGGCATCGATATGATCCAATGCTTTCTTCAAACCCTCTAAAATATGCGCTTTTTCTTGAGCTTTTTTCAGATCAAATAAACATCTGCGAGTCACGACTTCACGTCTGTGATCAACAAATGCTTCTAACATTTGCTTTAAATCAAATGTAATTGGCTGATTCTTTTTATCCAGAGCCAGCATGATGATACCAAAGCTAACTTGCATTTGGGTGTACTTAAATAAACGGTTCAAAACGACGGATGCGTTTTCACCGCGTTTTAAAACGATCAAAATACGCATACCTTCACGTGATGATTCATCACGAATATCAGAAATGCCTTCGATTGTTTTCTCACGAACTAAGTCCGCAATGCTTTCAATCAATTTAGCTTTGTTCACTTGATATGGAATTTCAGTAACGATGATTTCTTCGTGGTCTTTTTTCGCAACGATTTCAGCAACCGCTTTGATAGTGATGATTCCGCGGCCTTTTTTGTAAGCCTGTATGATACCTTCACGGCCAGCAATCACGCCCGCAGTAGGGAAGTCAGGTCCTGGAATTTTTGCAATTAAATCGTCAATAGAACATTTTGGATTTTGAATCAAGTGGATGCAACCATCAATCACTTCGCTCAAATTGTGCGGCGGAATATTTGTAGCCATACCAACCGCGATACCTGATGAGCCATTGACTAATAAACATGGAAATTTCGCTGGCAATACTAACGGAATTTCTAATGAGTCATCGTAGTTAGGTCCAAACGGTACGGTTTCTTTATCAATATCTTCTAATAACTCTTCGGCAAGACGAGTCATACGAATTTCCGTGTACCTCATCGCCGCAGGAGAATCGCCATCGATAGAACCAAAATTACCTTGGCCATCTTCAAGCGGGTAGCGAAGTGAGAACTCTTGAGCCATACGAACGATAGAATCATAAACCGCAGTGTCACCATGTGGATGGTATTTACCGATCACATCGCCGACAACACGGGCTGATTTTTTGTATGGTTTATCATGAGTATTACTCATCTCATGTTGAGCAAATAAAATACGACGGTGAACTGGTTTCAATCCATCACGCACGTCTGGTAAAGCACGTCCAACGATAACGGACATTGAGTACTGTAAGTACGCTTCACGCATTTCTTTATTTATATCAATGGTAGAAATCCCTTTTTCCATTTCCATAAACACCTCTTCCAAGTCTCAAATTCTAGAGACCAATTAAATAAAATTCTAGTTTCTAACTACACATCAAGTGAACGAGCCAACAACGCATTGTCATGAATAAACTGTCTGCGTGGTTCTACTTGTTCGCCCATCAAAATACTGAAGGTTTCATCCGCTGAAACGGCATCAGCAATAGTTACTTGTAATAATCTGCGATTTTCCGGATTTAGAGTTGTATCCCAAAGCTGCTCTGGGTTCATCTCTCCTAGTCCTTTATACCGCTGGATATAGATTCCTTTTTTAGTGGACTCCATCATCTCTTCATAAAATTCTTTGTAGTTATCAAATGACAACTCTTCGTTACCAATTTTTACATTGATAGGTAACATCGAGAAGCCTTGGATAGTCTGCCAAATATTTTTTAGTTCTGTCATTAATGCCGAAGTTACTAACTTCAAAGATACTTCCGATTGTTTTTTATCGGCGTATTTATGAGTTGTAAGTTCATAGTAATTTTCAGCATCGTTCGCACCTTTTACTAAGCGGAAATCAATATCGGTAATTCCTAACTGCGAATTACTGATCGTCCACGCTCTATAATCTTCAAACAATGCTGGGTACTTATCTAGATCTAGTAATTTCTTTTCCCAGTCTGAAACTTTAGAAAGTAAGAAATAAATAAAATCTGGATCATACTTAGCCGCACTTGTTTTTAGAAGCTGAGTTAATCTTTGAATACTTAGGATAAACTTCTTCATATCTTCAGTAGATAAGTTTTTATCTAAAATTTTGAAACCAGTTAAACCAAGATTTAATAAATATTCTGTCAGTGCATTGTCGTCTTTAAGGTAAGTTTCTGACTGACCTTTTTTCGCACGATACAACGGTGGCTGAGCAATGTAGATATAACCGCGCTCAAGAACTTCTGGCATTTGACGATAGAAGAATGTCAAAAGAAGTGTTCTAATATGCGATCCATCGACGTCGGCATCGGTCATGATAATGATTTTGTGATAACGAATTTTATCCGCGCTCACATTTTCTTTACCGATACCCGTACCAAATGCAGAAATCATTGTTCGGATCTCGTCATTCGATAACATTTTATCAAAACGGGCTTTTTCTACGTTCAAAATTTTACCTTTCAAAGGTAAAACTGCTTGAGTTTTACGATCACGCGCCTGCTTTGCTGAACCGCCGGCAGAGTCACCCTCAACCAGATACAATTCACACAATGCGGGATCACGTTCTTGGCAGTCCGCCATCTTCCCTGGAAGAGAGCCTCCATCAAGAGCTGATTTACGGCGTGTTAATTCACGTGCTTTTCTAGCGGCATCACGTGCACGAGCTGCGTCCGCACACTTTTGAATAATTTGTTTCGCTACGCTTGGATTGCGATCTAACCAATCTGCTAATTTTTCGTTCACTAGCGATTCAACGATACCTTTAACTTCGGTATTACCTAGTTTTGTTTTCGTTTGACCTTCAAACTGTGGTTCACGAACTTTTACAGAAATAACGGCAGCCATACCTTCACGGATGTCTTCACCTTCAAGATTTTCTTTCATATCTTTCAGAAGACCTTTAGCTGTCGCGTACGCATTTGTTGTACGAGTCAACGCCGCACGGAAACCCATCAAGTGAGTACCGCCTTCGTGTGTATTAATATTATTACAATATGTGAAAATAGATTCAGAGTAGGAATCATTCCATTGAGCTGCGATTTCAACTTCAACAGTATCTTTTTCGCCTTTGAAATAAATCACTTCATTGTGAACGGCTTTTTTAGATTGATTCATGTAACTAACAAATTCCGCAACCCCTTTAGAGAATTGGAAATCTTGTTTTTTCTGAGTTCGATCATCAGAAACTGAAAAATGTAAACCCGCATTCAAGAATGCTAATTCACGAAAACGATTGCACAGGTATGTAAAATCAAATTCGATTGTTTCATCTTTGAAAATTTCGCTATCTGGTTTGAAAGTAACCTTAGTTCCCGTTTTTGTCGTAGCAGCGCCTTTTTCAACGCTAGTTTGAGGGATACCTTTTTCGTATCTTTGTGACCAAACAAAACCTTCACGTGAACTTTCTACTAAGCAAAATGAAGATAAGGCATTCACTACCGAAGCACCCACGCCGTGTAGACCACCGGAAACTTTATAGGAACTACCGTCGAATTTTCCACCGGCATGAAGAACCGTGTACACGATTTCAAGGGCTGATTTACCAGCTTTGTGAGCGGATACAGGAACGCCGCGCCCATCATCTTGTACCGTAATTGATCCATCGACGTTGATGTTGATAAGAATGTGCTTACAAAATCCAGCTAAAGCTTCATCAACCGAGTTATCCACGATTTCATACACAAGGTGATGAAATCCGCGAAACCCTGTATCCCCGATATACATACCGGGTCTTTTTCTTACCGCCTCAAGACCTTCTAGGACTTGAATCGAATCCGCGCCATAATCCTTATTTTCTACTTCTTTTTCCTGGCTCATTAAATCCTTTTAGCTAGGGAGGGTTAATCCCTATCACTCTTTAATTATTCCATTATCTAAATACTTAATTTTAACGTTCTCTTTGTTTAAATTTTCAACGGAATCAATTTCGGTACTTGTAATAAAAATCTGCGTTTCTAGTTTTTCTAGAAACTCTACAAGTCGAAATCTTTTCTCGCTGTCGAGTTCAGACAGAACATCATCCAAAAGTAAAATCGGATAAGTTCCGTGAACCCTTCGATGATACACTATTTGAGCCATTTTGAAAGATAATATAATAGCCCTTTGCTGCCCCTGCGAACAAAAAAATCGTGAATCTTTTTGGTTATATAGAAACAAAATATCGTGTTTATGAGGGCCAACTAATGAGCTTCCAGACGATACTTCCGCCGATCTTAATTCCGATGCTCGTTTTTTAAGTTTTTCAACAATTTCTGAGCGTGAAAATCCTAAAAAAGACTCATCAGAAGCCACATAGTCCACAAATATTTCCACATTTGTTTGACTAATATATTGCATATTGTCATTAAGGTCTCCCTTAATCCTCGCTAGTGCCTCGATTCTTTGAGCCACTAGATCGGCTGCTTTTTGTAGAAATAACTCCGTTAACGAGTCAAAGAGGGGGTCAAACTGCTGTTTTGATATCTTATCATCCCTGAAGTCTTTTAACAGACGGTTGCGGTTTTTAAGCGCTTTTTTGAAATCAGAAATTATATCCACATTCCTAGTATCCACAGAAGCCAGAAACTCATCCACA
>DDTZ01000166.1:0-1606 GCA_002344565.1 Bdellovibrionaceae bacterium UBA2351
GCTAAGATTCTTTTGACTTGGCAGCAAAAATCATATCGTTTTAGTTTTTCACTTACTAGTCAGCCAGACGAAGATTTAAAAAAGATAAAAGTTTCGTTTTTAAAAATTATTAAAGACTGGGATAACTTGTTGTCAGAAAACGTAGACTTTAAAAGTGCGCCAAAGCAATCGTCATCGTCCTATCTTTGGAGCGAACATAATCCGAATCAAATTTTGGATTTTGTTTCTAAGTCTACTTCACATGTAGACTTTACCGGTTTAGTGACAATTGGCCCTGTTTTAAACTGCGTACGTAATTCAAATGGTGTCAGCCACGAATTCCTAACTGAACTTGTAACAATTGACTATTCACTTTATGACGGCCCCCGAGCCGCAAAAGGTTTATATTCAGCACGCAACTGGAATGAAAACGAGTTTACGCAGCAGCTTCAACATACTCAGTCGTTACTGGAAATGATGAAAAAACCAAAAATTGCACTCAAGCCAGGTTCCTATCGCGTGTATTTAGGACCGGGGGCTGTTTCGGAAATGGCGCAGATGCTGAACTGGGGCGCTGTTAGTCAGCGCTCGTATAAACTCGGCCGCAATCCCTTGAAACGCCTCATCGAAAACGAGGCTGAACTGTCACCACTTTTTTCTGCATCTGAAGATTTTTCGTTAGGTATGGGACCGCGATTTAACAGTTTGGGTGAAAACGCATCGCCACACTTACCGATCATTCAGAAAGGCAGCCTTAAAAATTTATTCACGTCTACCAAAACCTCAATTGAATTTAGCGTCGAGACCAATTTAGCTGACGAGGACGAAGGCTTTCGTTCTATGAGTATTGACACAGGTACACTGAAACGCAACGACATCCTGCCTCGATTAGACACCGGAATCTTTATCTCGAATTTACACTATTTAAACTGGTCAAACCCTATGGACGCGCGAATTACAGGCATGACCCGTTATGCCTGTTTTTGGGTAGAAAAGGGGGAAATTCAAGGACCTATCGTTGATTTACGCTTTGACGATACATTATTCGATCTATGGGGACAGGAATTAGAAGCCGTGACAGATTTTTCAGAACTTGAGCCACAGACGACGACCTACTTCCAAAGACATTTAGGTGGCAAAAGAGTACCGGGTATGTTAATTAAAAAAATGAAATTTACCTTATAAAATGCGTTCTTAAACCCTTATCGTTCTCAAACAAAGGAGTCGCTATGGAATCTTGGTTTCAAAGCATGAAGACGAAGTTATCTCAACAAATCAGCAAAAGTGCTCAAGTAAAAAAAATGGTCGACGAGCTAAATCAGCTCAACAAAGAATTTGCGTCTAAGAAAAAACAAATCAACAGTTTCTTGAACGTTGAAAAAGATAAAACAGTAAAACAGGCTCAAGATAAATATCACTCTCTTTTGAAGCAAATTAACCAAACACAAAAACAACTCGACAAAGATGTTCGCAAGACCGTTCAGCAAATTAAAAAATCCGCTTGGGATATTGAAAAAAATTTAGAAAGCTATAAAGACAAATTAATGGCTCAAAAAAATAAAGTAGAAAAGAAATTTTCTGCGATTCAAAAAGGGTCGACTAAAAAAGTGACCAAGAAAACAGCTCG
>DDTZ01000166.1:1904-3110 GCA_002344565.1 Bdellovibrionaceae bacterium UBA2351
ACAACAGGCAAATCAGTTTAAAGAAGGACTTTAGCACATGATCAACACTCAGAACGAATTTGAATCAAGACATATCGGACCAAATGAAAATGACCTTAAGGCCATGCTTAAAGAAATTGGCTTTTCGAATCTAGACGATCTCGCTCGGCAAGTCGTACCGAAGACGATCCTGAATACAAATACAATGAGTGTGGGCAGCGGCGTTTCAGAAGCGGAACTTCTGCAAAACTTAAAAAAGATCATGTCTGAAAACAAACTCTACAAAAACATGATTGGCCAAGGGTACTACGGCACCTTCACTCCGACGATCATCCAAAGAAATATTTTGGAAAATCCGGTTTGGTATACGGCCTACACTCCTTACCAAGCAGAAATATCACAAGGTCGCCTGGAATCACTATTAAACTTCCAAACCATGGTGGCTGACCTAACGAAAATGGAAATCGCCAATGCATCCCTACTTGATGAGGCAACAGCAGCCGCAGAAGCGATGTCGATGGCCTATCATTTAGTAAAAAATCCATCTGACGTGTTTGTTGTCTCGCCAAAAATGCATCCGCAAGTGATCGAGGTTTTAAAAACCCGTTGCGAGCCTCTCGGTTTGACGATGAAACTAGAAGACCCACGCACGACTGATTTTTCTGTAAAACCATTTGCGGTATTTGTTCAGTACCCAGATACGGAAGGTCACATCGAAGATTTTAAAGCGTTATCCGAAATGGCTCGTCAAAACGGAAGTATCGTATGTGCGGGAACAGATCTGCTAGCATTGACTGTCCTAACTCCTCCCGGAGAATGGGGTGCGGATATTGTTTATGGTAACTCTCAACGTTTCGGCGTACCATTTGGCTACGGTGGTCCTCACGCAGCTTTCTTGGCCTGTCGTGAAGCGCACAAACGTAATATCCCAGGCCGTATCATTGGTGTAAGTAAAGATTCACAAAACCAAACCGCTCTTCGTATGGCTTTACAAACGCGCGAACAGCATATTCGCCGCGAGAAAGCGACATCAAACATCTGTACAGCTCAGGTGCTACTCGCCAACATGGCGGCGATGTATGCCGTTTATCATGGGCCAAAAGGTCTTCGTAATATCGCAGAACGTGTAGCGACTTTAACGAGTGCGACGGCAAATGGTTTACGTGAAATGGGTTTCACTATTTCAAACAATTCGTTTTTCGATACACTGACTATTGAAGTCGATAA
>DDTZ01000166.1:3424-16515 GCA_002344565.1 Bdellovibrionaceae bacterium UBA2351
GGCATATCGTTTGATGAAACGTGCACGACATCGACTGTGAATGATGTTTTAGCGATGTTTGCAAAGCATGCAAAAAAACCAGCGTCGTTAACATTCGACAAAGTAAAACCCCCAACAGCGGCATCATGGTCAGCGTTCTTTAGTCGTAAATCAGACTACATGACTCACGAGACATTTAACTCGTACCATACAGAAACTGAATTATTACGCTACATCCACCGCCTACAGAACAAGGACTTCACACTGACTCACTCGATGATCCCGCTTGGATCGTGTACGATGAAGTTAAATGCGACGACGGAATTAGTCCCTGTATCTTGGCCCGAAGTAAATCAGCTTCATCCATTTGCCCCCGTTTCACAAGCACAAGGTTACATGAAGATGATTCAAGACCTTGAAAGTAAACTATGTGCAATCACTGGTTTTTCAGCCGTGTCCTTGCAACCGAATGCCGGTTCTCAAGGGGAATATGCGGGTTTATTAGTTATCCGCGAATACTATCGCTCTAGAAATCAATCAAACCGTAATATTTGCCTAATCCCAGCATCAGCTCATGGAACAAACCCAGCATCGGCGGTTATGGCCGGTATGAAAGTCGTTCTAGTTCTGTGCGATGATCAAGGGAATGTAGACATTGCTGATTTAAAGAAAAAAGCAGAAGACTATAAAAATGATCTTGCCGCCTTGATGGTGACGTATCCTTCGACTCATGGTGTATTCGAAGAACAAATCACTGAAATTTGCAAAATCATTCACGACAACGGCGGCCAAGTTTACATGGACGGCGCGAATCTAAATGCATTAGTCGGTTTGGCTCGCCCAGGTGAATTTGGACCTGACGTTTCCCATATGAACTTACATAAAACATTTGCAATCCCTCACGGCGGAGGCGGACCAGGTGTCGGACCGATTGGTGTTCGCGAACATTTACAAGACTTCTTGCCACGCCTAACAAGTGTTCCAGAAAGCGGTCCTGAAAAAGGTATCACGTCAACAACAGCGGCGCCTTGGGGTAGCGCAAGCATTCTGCCAATCTCGTGGGCGTACATCACGATGATGGGTTCTGAAGGCTTAAAGAAAGCAACCTTAATCAGTATTCTAAGCGCAAACTACATCGCTAAACGCCTAAGCCCATATTTCCCTGTATTATATAAAGGCCGCGAAGGCTTAGTGGCTCACGAATGTATTATTGATTTACGTCCAGCCAAGAAAACATCTGGCGTAGACGTCACTGATGTTGCCAAACGCTTGATGGACTATGGTTTCCACGCACCTACCATGAGCTTCCCCGTTGCGGGAACGTTGATGATCGAGCCAACGGAGAGCGAATCTAAAGCAGAAGTGGATCGTTTCATTGATTCTATGATTCAAATCCATGCCGAAATTAAAGCGGTGGAAACAGGAAAATACTCATTAGAAAAAAGTCCGCTATTCAACGCGCCTCATACGGCACAAATGGTAATCAAAACTGAGTGGAATTTCCCGTACTCACGTGAAGAAGCGGCTTATCCGAAACCATGGATTCGCCAAAACAAAATGTGGCCATCAGTGGCTCGAATCGACAATGCGTACGGAGACAAAAATCTTATTTGTTCATGTGCGCCTATTGATAGCTATAAATAATGAATAAGATCCTCTTCATTCGACTCGACAAAATTGGTGATCTCGTCTGCACACTATGTGCAGACGACCACCCTAGTTTAAAAGAGGATTCTAAACACTGGCTCATCTCTAAGGGCCTCGATTTTATTCCCGAACATTCTGTTCCTAAACGTATATACTCGCCTTTAACCAAAGACTGGCAAGGGTTTAAAGATCTCTATGAAATCTTAAAAGAAAACTACTTTGATGCGTCCGTAAGTTTTCAGTGTCCTTGGTGGGTTCATTTCCTTTTGTTTTACTTTCGCATCCCTATTCGCGTGGGTGTTTTATCGAAATGGCATTCCTTTTTGTTTTTAAACGCCGGCTTACGCCAAAAACGCTCGCACGCCGAGCTTCACGAAAGTGATTATAATTTTCAGCTTGTCCAAGTCTTGGCTGAAAAATTAAAAGGAACGAAAATCAGCTCCCTACCGACACCCACTTTACAGATGGAAGCGGGTAAAAATGAGATTCTTCTTCACAAATGGCATTTAAAAGACCATTCATACTTCATCGTTCACCCGGGTATGGCAGGAAGCTCACTTAACTGGCCACAAGATCGTTACGTGAAATTTATTTCTGATTTTCATGGTGCTTATCCAGACTTGAAAATAGTGATGACGGGAACCACAGCCGATTCGGAATACTTGGACCAAATTTTATCTCGTTTCGAAGGCAAAGACTTTTTCCTCAGTTTGCAGGGCAAAATTAATACTTTTGAATTGCTGAGCTTATTGAGCTCGAGCGCCGGAATTTTAGCTCCTAGCACGGGTGTCCTGCACTTAGCTGCTTCACTAGGTGTTCCCACATTTGGTATTTTCTCGCCAATCAAAGTACAACACCCGACTCGCTGGGCGCCTCGTGGTGTGATGACAAAAACATATCTGCCTAAGGTTCAATGCCCCGCCAGGCATCACTGCCTAAAAGAAAAGTGCCCTCATTTCAATTGCATGGATACGATCGATTTATTTGATGATTTCAAAATTGAATTTGATAAAACTCGCTTAGGGGAATCCGCAACGTGAAGATAAAAAGAGAATTCGAAATTCCCGTAAAACTTGAAGTAGCCATCAACGAAAATTTAGGCACCTATGACTTGAGCCTTTCCGATTCCAAACGCATTGCTGCGGCCGTTCAATGGCAGTCGGACTTTTACATCGAAAATCCAAATCAGCAGACACCGTGGAAAGAACAAAGGGCTCAAATCGCCCAGTGGGCGTACTATTTACCGCTTAATTTCTTGCGAAACTTAGCGGTGCTCAATGAATTAAAATCAGTTGTACCGTTAGATCAGTTTGAAACGGCATTTGACTACGGCGCAGGCTTAGGCGCGTCTTCCTGGGCACTTCGCCAGATGGGATTCAAAGGCCCCATTACTATGTTCGATCGCCATACGATTCCACCATCAGCGGCCGCCGCTGTTTCTGCCGACTTTGTTTCGCAATTTGAGCCAAGAAATTACCGCGCTCATTTAGGAATTTTCTCGTATAGCTTGACGGAAATCCCCAACAGGAATGACCTATTGAATCAATTTTCTTATGTGGTCATCGTTGAACCGTCGACACAAACAGAAGGCCGACGCCTATCAGAGACTCGAAAGTTTCTTATCGAAAATGATTTCGAGATTTTAGCACCATGTACCCATCAAGGTGCATGTCCCTTGATAGCACACTCCCAAAAGGATTGGTGTCACGATCGCATCCTATTTAAGAAACCGACATGGATGGATAAAATTGAAAAAAACCTACCATTCCGAAATGATAGCCTAACCTTCTCATATTTGATTGCCTTTAAAAAAGGCGCCATGAAGCCAGAATGGCGACGCCCGCACACACCGATTCAGGGCCGATTAACAGGCGATATATTGCCAGAAAAGGGCAAAGATAAACAGCTTGTGTGTTTTGATGAACGGCGCTTATTTTTAACTTGGATGCACAAAAACAAGATCGACCAAACACTTCCGCGTGGTGGCCGAGTCGAAATACCTGACGATATAGAGATAGTTGCTAACGAAGCCCGTTTAAAAAAGGAAATTCAATACCTACCATAAGAATTTTTTGAACTTTGGTCCTTGCCTTTTATATACCCCCTGGCCATTATCCAAATGCCGCAAAATTTAATAGTGTTCGGCACTGCTAACTAAGCAGATTATTACGGATTTTCCGATGGGGGCATCAAGGATTATCTTGGTGGAAAAATTATGGTTAAAGGGATTATTTTAAGTCTATTTTTCTCGGTGTTTGCATTCGCAAAGTACACACAAGAAGCATACTACGTTTATGGCAAGCAAAACCTACGCTATTTTGCTCCGTACAAAGAACTGACTATCGATCACGTTACAGCATCTGGTTTTGAAGTCTACGGCCCTAAAGGATTAGGACAATTCATCACACGCGCAAACATCCGCGCGGCTGTTTTAGATACAAAAGCGTCTATCACTCGCGCTAAATACCCAACACCAGAAGAGACGGCTCAGCGTATTCAAATGGCTGTTTCAAAATTCCCGCAAATCGCACAAATGATGTCCATTGGTAAATCGGTTAAAGGCCGTGATTTGTGGGTTATTAAAATTTCTAAAAACGTTCGCGTGAACGACAACAGACCAGAATTTAAATACATTGCTAATATGCACGGCGATGAAATTATGGGTCGTGAGTTAATGGTTTTATTAATTGAAGATCTTTTATCGAACTACGGTAAAGATGCCTACTTAACTAAACTCGTGGATACAACTCAAATCTATATCCTTCCTTCAATGAATCCAGACGGCGCCGCACTTATTCAACGTGGCAATGCAAACTGGGTTGACTTGAATCGCGATTTTCCAGATTTTTCTGAAAAAGGTAACGACAAAAATACACTCGACGGCCGCGCCGTAGAAACTCAAGCAATCATGAAATGGCAAGCGTCTCGAAAATTCCAATTATCAGCGAACTACCACGGCGGCGCCGAAGTTGTAAGCCTTCCTTTCGATACAGTTCCAGATAAATTTCCACTGGCTGATTTAGTCAATGGTTTAGGCGTAGAGTACGCGACAAACGCACCTTACATCGGCGCTTCTAAAGTTTTCAAAAATGGTATCACAAACGGCTACGCATGGTACGAAGTTAATGGCGGTATGCAAGACTGGAGCTGGAATTGGTACAAAGACCTTCAAATCACTGTTGAATTGTCTAATCAAAAATATCCAGATCCTTCGACAATTCCATACTACTATCAACAAAACAGAAAGGCTTTGATTGCGTACATTGCTCGTGTTCACACGATCAATCAAAGCCGCATGGTAAGATAATTAAATTTTCATTAATTAAAAGGGGTTCAAATGAAAAAATTAACAGGCATTTTAGCAATTCTGGCTTTATCTGTTCAAACACTTGCGGTCACTTACGTTGATCCAGCATTGAATGGATTTTTAAATACGCGTTCGGTACAAACAACTCGCGTGGTTGTTCTTTTAAAGTACCCAACTAATTTACCGGCTCCTCGTCGTTACGAAAGCACGTCAGTAAAACAATACTTAATTCAAATGTACCAAGCCTCTGCCAAAAACGTAGCGAGCGTGGTTCAATCAAATCCTCGCGATATCAAATTAGTTGATCAATTCTGGATCAACAATTCATTAGCACTTGATGTGACACCAAATGGCTTGCGTGCTTTGTCGCAAAGCCCAGCAGTAGAAAAAATCTATGCTAACCGCAAAGTTATTTACAGCCAGCCAGTCGCAGTGCGCGCCGTACGCAGTCTTCGCGAAGCCAATGATTACACATACGGTTTAAAAGATCTTGGTCTTGATAAACTTCAATCCGAGCGCCCAGATATTAACGGTCAAGGCGTAGTAGTTGGTTTAGTTGATACTGGTATCGACGGTAAACATCCGGCTCTTAAAGGTAAAATTCCAGTATTCTACGATGCGTCCCAAAACAAAATTACTGAACCGACTGATAAACAATCTCACGGTACACACACGGCGGGAACAATCCTTGGTGGCGATCGTGAAAGCGTAAAAATCGGTGTAGCTCCTGGCGCGAAAATGATCGGTGCGGCTGCACTTGAAGGTTACGACAAAATGTTGAAATCAATGCAGTTCATGCTTGATCCAGATGGCAATCCACAGACTGCGGATGCTCCTCGCTTGATCAGCAACTCATGGAATGCGGGCGGCGCACCAGATATCGAATTATTCTACCGCGCCATCACGGCTTGGGAAGCGGCCGGTATTTTGCCAGTGTTCTCTGCAGGTAATGCGGGTCCGGGTCCAAAAACAATCACAACTCCGCATGAACATCCGTCTGTGCTAGCAGTGGGTGCGACAGATTCAAATTTCAAAATCGCGTCGTTTTCGTCTCGTGGTCCTGCGATTTTCCAAGGTAAGACAATTCAAAAACCTGACTTTACAGCTCCGGGCGTGAACGTTCTTTCAACAGTTCCAGGCGGTGGTTTCCAAGAGATGTCTGGTACATCTATGGCGTGTCCACACGCTGCGGGTATCGCGACATTACTATTCCAAGTGAATCCAAAATTCACTCCGCAAAATGTTCGCGAAATCATGATGAAGACTCTTCGCTTTGTTGATCAAAATGGAAATTCAATCGCACAACCAGTTTGGAATCCAGTATACGGCTTCGGTCGTTTGGATGCTTACGCAGCTATTAAAGCAGCTTTAGGAACGGCTCGTTCACGTTTCGCATCTGCTGGTTTCGGCGCTCTTCAATTGGCAGCATCATTGCCAATGATGGAAGGCTCAACGCTAACTCTTCAAGATTCAACAGCTGATGTTTCTGATTTAACGAAACCATACGCTACTGAAACGGCGAACTGGATCGTTGTTCAATAGTTTGAACTAAAAATAGAAATACAAAAGCCCGTTTGAGGATATCTCAAACGGGCTTTTTTTTGCTCAAAATTTTTCTAGTCACTAATAACTAATCGACCAACTCTTTTGAACCTTACCTGACCAACTAATCGAGCGGGTTTTGCCGTCACTCGATGTCGACAGACTGAAGCTGCACCCACTGTTGTCCGTATTCACAAAACTACCATCTGTAAGAAACGCTAAACGAGTCATCTTACCTGACGTATTATCTGAAACAGAACCCAACACCTGGCCATTACTTAATCTCAAAAGAACTTCCTTGTAAGCCACCGTGTTTCCGCACGCGTAGATCGGCTCTACCGGTGTGTAGGCAGGTGTTACGGCATTTTGCCCATTACAGATTGTCATCGACTGTTGGTTGCTGGCATTAACGTCATAAACGCCCGTATTACCCACATCTGTTGACATCAGGATAGTTGAGCCTCCCGACGGACATTGCTCAGCAGACGCATCTACAACCGCAAATGCGACACCATTACCGTCCTTACCATCTTTGCCATCAGACCCGTTGGAACCATTCACTCCATTACAAACAGAATATTTATTTATAATCGAATCGTCCTCGTCAAATGAACTACTTAAATTAACGTCAATATAGACGGTATAGACGATCCCACCCGTTTGACAGTCTTCTGCCGTGGCAGAGCGAACATCAACACTTTGACCGACTGGCGCATCCGATACTTTTTCAGAATTCGTCGGCGCTATTGCGGGGACCGTCTCGACTCGGTCTGTACAGCCAAAAGGATTTAGGACCAACAATAAAACAACTAGAAACAACCGCATTTTCATTTTTCACCTCATACACGTTGGACGGTTGAGGTAAAAAAACGGTTAAAAAAAAGCCACCCGAAGGTGGCTTGGTGTTTTTAACGATTTAAGAACTAGACCAACATTAGTAAATCTCTACGAAGAACTTAAAGGCCGCTTCGTTTTTCATCTTATTAACGATGTCTGGGTTCGTAATTACGAACGAATTCGCAGACGCACTAAAGTCAGTTGGACTTAACTCCACAAACCGACCTTTTGTGAACCATGATGAATACCATACACGAGTGATCTGCTGAGACGGATCAATATCCACAACTTTAAATGAACTTGCTAATTGCGATGCTACTTTTTCACCTAAGAATTTCAGAGCATCACCATAAACGCTGCTTGATGCTTTAACATCGCGTACTTGCCCGTCCACACTAGCTGCAATTCTATTATAGTCCGCACTTTCAACTTCACCATTCACAACATTTTGGCTTGTAAATGCGATCATATTTACATAACCGTCACCAAGAACGTTATCGAAGCTATTTTTAATATAATTTTCTAAGTTAATTTCATTTTCTTTAACTAACTTAACTTCGTTCGATGGACTTGGGTCTGCATCATAGTACTGAGTGCTGCTACGTAAATATTTGTTTGGAAGCACAACTCCTGCTGGCTTTTTACATTCATTCTCAACTGCCGCTAAACTTGATTTACCCGAAATCTGAACGGATAAAGTCCGAGCAATTTTACATGATGTTACTTTAGCAGGATCAATATTTTGATTCTTCGCCGCTAGATATTGCTTAACCGTCATTTGAGTCATGTCGATTTCACTATTTGCAGCCAACTTACACAAGCCACTCTCTGCACACGTTAACGAACACACATCAACATCATGTTGATACTTGCTATTATCGCTATTCGCTAATGACAATCGTACAAACGCAGTCTTACGAGAAGCAACCCCTGACGTCACAATGCCACCAATGCTACACGAGTTATTGTAGAACTCGTTCATTGTTTTTCCAGTGAATGGAACAGTAAAGCTGCTGGCGTCTTTAGTCTTACATGTATCTGCTGTACATAGATCATTACAGCTAACAGGAGTATCGATCCCTTTGGCTACCGCTACATCCGTTAATGAGTCATCATATGATAAGTAATTCGAATACTGTACAGACTTATCACGGCACTCTGAATAGTTAGTCATAAATGTACCATTACATGCAGTTAAACCTACTGAGTCAGTTACCGTATTAGCCGAACGAGCGACTTTACCCAATGACGAGTACGCATCCGTATCTCCACCAGCGTATAACTGTTTAAAATAGTTCGATACTAACACAGAGTCGTGCGATGAGTCTGCGCCCACGCAGGCACCCGGCACTTCAGCACATGTTAAATTCAACAAATTAACGCTTACGTCTACGTTGGACTTGTTTTTAGTTATAATTGGCTCAAATCCAAACCAGTGAATATCGTTATCCACTTTAACTGGAGGCTTCAACGAGTACTTGCGATATTCTGGTTTAAATGCTCGATACGAAACATACGTTGTTGGCTTGTTTTCACAAGCTAATAAGCTGCCTGGGTTGTTGGTTGAATTACCAGTGCAGTATGTAGCAATCGCAGATTCACACATACTTGAATTCGAAGAGTACTTAACTTGCGAATCAGAATTAATCGCATTTAAGATTTTCGTTTTATTAGCATCTGCCCAAGTCACCTCTGAATTGAATACGCGGCAATGATTTGTTGGGTCTGCCACCAATACGTTACCATCGATATTCAACGCAGGCGATGCCGACGCTTCTTGAGCTAAAATCGAACTTAATTCACCGGACGAGCAGGCGCGCGAAGCACCGACCGCAGTTCCTAAACCAGACTCAAAGGCAACGGCTTTGTGACCATATGAACCATCATACTTGATCGTGCTTGAGCCACGAACGATTTGATACGTGGATTGGCTTGTAGCCGAGCAGGAAACATTTGAGTAAACCAAAGATTGACCTGCCGCCAATGTCGGTTTTGTTTTATCCACACTAGATGCATAGGCAACGTCGCATGTGCCTGGTGTTTTACCATCAACCGTAACTTTTACCGCTAACGAAATTTTATACGTCGCTTTGTTAGTTACACTCATATCCTCGTAGGAAACGTTGGTTTTATTTCCATCCTTAGATGCGATATAGGATGCTAAAGCTCCATTAACGCCAGCATCGTATTTACCATCGATATTTAGAATCGTTTGATCATTATCGATAACATTAGCCGCCGTTGCAGATTCATTGCTATAGGATGTATTTGCTCGGTTTCCATCTTTAACCACGATACTTGCATGAATATCAGCGGCCGCAGACGGAGCGACACCAGTAACCAAAATTTTCAAACCATTTTCATCAGACGGAGTATTCGTAGCTACTTGATTTGAATAAGTTGTATTTGCGCGATTTCCATCTTTAGTTTTAACATAATCAGCTAAATTTGCGGTAGGAGCCTCTCCCGCCAAGCCCGTGATTTCCACGCCGTTTTGAACGATCGAAGCATCCGCACATGCGATTTCAGAATAAACCAATGTTTCACCCTTACCTGCATCTACGCTTGGCTTGGACGTATCGATAGAACTTGCAAAAGCCGGCGTACATGACGCCACAGAAGGTGTTACACCATCTTTGCCAATATTTAGATTAGCTAAAGTTACCGTAGACGCACGGTCTAGGCAGCTAATTGACAGATAGGTAAATGATTCATTAGCCGCCAATGAACCTTCTGGGTAAACACCTTTCGCTAAAGCTTCATTGCAACTTGAAACTGCGGGTTTAACGCCCACGACCTCTACCACTTTATTATCAGCCGTCTCGTCGTTATTAATCACACATTCAGTAATTGTATATCTATAACTTTCATTAGCACTTAAAGTTTTTTCCAACGAGTACACTGCCGGAACTGTTCTCAGCCAGTCTTGAGTACACTGTGAAATCGAAGCAAAATTAACATTAGAAACACGAATCGGGCTTGGCGGATTATAGGTCTCTACTACAACGGTTTGACTGCCTTCTTTTTTCAAGATTGTTTCGCGTTTATAATTTACTCTTTGATATTTGGCCACCTTCTTACGCTTTATATCAACAGCATATTTAGGAGCTGTGTGGGTACGCTTACCTGTCACGGCATATTTTTGACTCGTGCGAGTAAAACCAATTTTATGTTTTAACGTCGTACGAGTAAAGTTTAAGTTATGTTTTAAATTAACACGATCAAACTTTAAATCGTGTTTCCAATAGTCGACAACATCATCGCCATTTGAATCCACAACTTTTCTATCAAATGTAACCATGTGAGTATTTTTTAATACTTTCAAGCGCGCCAACGATTGATTGAATTTAACGTCACATGACGCCATTTTTTCGGACAACTCAGGCTGAATGCTTTCGTATGCCCACAAAATGTGACGAGTGTAAGGCTTTTTCACTTTAAATGTAACAGTCTTATCGCTTGGAATAGTATACGAAACATTTGAGTCTGTATCGGCACACTCACCTTTATATAAGAAACCTGGAACCGGTTGCTGGAACTTATAGGACTTAACACACTCTAAACCCGAAGGATCATGTTCTTTTTCATCAGATACTAGAATGAACGTTGCTAACTCACCTTTTTTAATAAGTGAATTATCTGGGTTGTTTTTTACTTCGTGAAGTACACGAGCCATTGCGCATAGACCACTCTCTTTCTCAACAACTTCAGATAGTGGCACGTTATCTACAACGTTACCGTTATAATTGATATTTTTAGATAAAAATTGTTTATCTGGATCTAGAAATTCAACGCGAGCTTTAACTCGATCAACAAGATCTTGAATGGATTCACCTTTTGAATATTTAACAGATAGAATATTAGGCTGTTCAATATGGGTCAAATAGGCAGGTGAAAATTCAGCATTCACGAGGTCATACTTTGCACCCACGCTAGAAGGAGAACGAACCGTGCGGACTTTGAACCCAACCATGTCACCTTCAAGCAAACCCGTTGTTTTTCGAGAACTCGTGGTCCCATCTGCTGGTCGGAAAACTTCGATTAAACTTTGCACGTATTGAACACTCGAAATTTCATAAATTTTTTCGATTATTTTTTGATAATCATTTTTTGCATCAACATTATTTCTGAACAGTGAGTTGCCAATATTATTTAGTTGAGCCGTTGTTAAAATAAAAATTTCTGAGTTGTAATCTTTCAAACCTTGGCTATTAGCCGAAAACATTTTCTCGATGTTATTCATCAAGTTAACTTGGCTCACACGCATTGAATCAGAATTGTCTAACACTAAGAAGATTTTCAGATCGGGAATTACCGGCTGAGTCACGTCAATATAGCGATACTCTTCCACTTTTCCCGTTGGTTGTTCGTTAGTACAACGAACATGGGTGGGGTTAACGGAGCATATGTCTTGTATCAACGTGTCTGAGGCGCCCTCTTCCATTTTTAGCGCGATATCGCCCTGCTGGCCGCAGTTCTGGAAGAAAATAATACTTACAACGCTCAACGCAACCCACGCAGAAAAGCCAGACAAGAAATTTCGGTTGATTTTCATAAGAGTCCCCCAATATTCACGTATTTAGAATAGCATAGAAGTGTTGAAATCTAAGCGTATTTTCAAATTGAGACGTTCATATTGATATCGGTGTTTTCACTCGTTAAATAGATTGACAGTTCATTTAGGGAAAAACTATTTTGTTTCATAAATTGTTATTCTTTTAGTCATTTTCCACAGCGAATAGTAGAGAGAAATATTATGGATACATCAAACATTCAAAAAACTTCATTGAACGAAAATCATAAAAAACGGGGCGCTAAAATGGTGAGTTTCGCTGGATGGGAGATGCCTATTCAGTACACGCAGCTAAAAGAAGAACACCACGCTGTACGAAAGGCTGTAGGTCTATTTGACGTTTCACACATGGGTGAAATTCGATTCAAAGGTCCAGACGCTTTAAGCTCCCTGCAATGGTTAACTACGAACGACGTAGCCAAATTAGAATCTGGCCAGGCCCAATATTCCCTTCTTCCAAATGATCGCGGTGGGCTGGTTGATGATATTATCGTTTACTGTTTAGAAAAAAATCAGGATTACTTGGTATGTGTAAACGCCGCGAACAAAGACAAAGATTTTGCGTGGATGACAAAACACAATCGCGGCGCTCAAGTGACCGATGAAAGCAGTCAGTGGGGACAAATCGCGATACAAGGCCCAAAAGCTCATGATCTATTAAAAGCTGTTTTCAATGAATCCTTTGATGCGGTAAAAAACTTTAGTGTACTTAATAGAAAATTCACGAATCACAAAGGTAAACCGGTTGACGTCATTATTGCGACGACAGGTTACACGGGCGAACGGGGCGCCGAAGTATTTGTTCCTTGGAATGAAACCGAAAGCCTATGGGACCTGCTGCTTGAAAAAGGTCAACCATTAGGCGTACAACCAATCGGTTTGGGCGCGCGTGATACCTTACGCACAGAAATGAAATATTCACTTTACGGTCACGAGATTAACGATGAGTTAAATCCATACGCCGCAGGCTTGGGCTGGGCGATTAAGCCAGACGCTAAAGACTTCATGGGAAAGACTGCTATATTAAAAGGCAAAGAAGCCGGCTTAGCCAAAAAGCTAATAGGCCTTCGAATGATCGAAAAAGGCATTCCACGCGAAATGTACACCCTTCATTCTAAAGATGGCAGCCAAACTGGCTGGATTACCAGCGGGACTCATTCCCCAACCCTAGATGCGCCCATAGGTATTGGCTATGTAGACATAAAA
>DDTZ01000192.1:0-302 GCA_002344565.1 Bdellovibrionaceae bacterium UBA2351
ATTTTACAATACGGTGAGACGATTTTCACGAAGTTCGACACAAACGGCGACGGTATTATCGACAAAAAAGAGGGTATCGCCGCGTTCCCTTCGTTTGCATTCTTGCTGAAGAAGATTGCCCGCAAGCAAATTGAGGACGGTGTAATTAAAGAGTCAGAATTTGAAGCCTTATTCACGTATATTTTGAAGTATGGTAAGATTCCAGAGTGTAGCCGGTCTTTCATCCTGTTGTGTCTGTTTGATCGCAACATAACAAACTGGCTGGATTGGAAAGGTAATTACCGTAAAGACGATTATACGCT
>DDTZ01000192.1:690-13019 GCA_002344565.1 Bdellovibrionaceae bacterium UBA2351
TCATGTAAGCTATGATTATCTAAGGTCATAAAGCTAGTGTCCGATAAGCAGTGTAGGAGAAAACGTGTTATTTCCTACACTCGAATTTGCTTTATTTTTCACAGTCGTTTTTTATTTAAGCTGGGAGTTGGTGTTTAACAATTCCTATCGCAAGCTATTCCTTTTGCTGGCTTCCTATTTTTTCTACGCCACTTTAGATTTTCGGTTTTTACCTATTTTGATTTTAAGTCCGACGCTTAATTTTCTTTTTGGTCTGTGGATTGGGGTTGAAGAGGATCCTAAAGTAAAAAAATACATTCTGACGTTTACGGTAGCTGCTAACCTGACATTGCTGGGAGTGTTTAAGTACTTCGATTTCTTTGCGGGCAGTGTGGTTGAAGCGATGAATATAATGGGTATTACGGCAGCTTGGCAAGATGATGTCTTTATGAACTTAGTACTACCGCTAGGTATTTCATTTTTCACGTTCCAAGGTATTTCATACTTGGTGGATATTTATAAAAATGAACTTACCTACAAGAATTCTTTGTTAGATGTTTTACTATATATCTCGTTCTTTCCACATCTGGTGGCGGGGCCAATCGTTAAGGCAAGTGAGTTTATTCCGCAACTTAAACAGCCACCGAAAACAGATCAGATTCCCTTTTTATTTTCGATCGTTCTGATCGTTCTTGGTTTGTTCAAAAAGACGGTCATCGCTAATTACCTAGGCGTCGACATTGTTGACCCAATCTTTGAAAATCCAAAAGCATACGGCAGTATGGATATGATATTTGCCGTGTATTGTTACGCTGTTCAAATATTCTGTGATTTTAGTGCCTACACGGATATGGCAATCGGTTTAGCCTATTTGCTGGGTTATGAGTTCCCACTAAATTTCAATCAGCCGTATCGCGCGACTAGTTTAAAAGATTTTTGGAATCGTTGGCATATTTCTTTAAGTCGCTGGCTCAAAGAATATCTCTATATTCCATTGGGTGGTAATCGCGTATCTGAAAAGCGTACCTATCAAAACCTACTTATAACGATGGGTTTGGGTGGTCTATGGCATGGGGCCTCGTGGAACTTTATTACTTGGGGATTGTTGCACGGTATCGGTTTAGCATTTGAAAAACGATTCCAATGGGGCGAAGGCATTACAAGCTGGGCGAAGAAATCGCTTCATATATTTTTAGTATTTAATTTTGTATGTTTTGCGTGGATATTTTTTAGAGCTGAGTCGTTTACGAAAAGCTATGAAGTTTTATTCCAGCTTTTCGATTTCTCGAAACCGATCGCCAAAATAACTCCATTGTATTTTTGTCTTTTTATCCTGGGAATGAGTTTCCATTATGTGAAACCGCTCCGTAGTTGGCAGATCCATGACCGTATGTTGAAACTGCCAGCTTTTGCTTATGCATTTATATTTGCAATTATGATTACAGTAATTACGGCATTGATGCCGGAAGGTATCGCGCCATTTATTTATTTTAGATTTTAACTAGAGGCTTAAGAGTGAGTTTGGAAAAAAGTTATAAAAATATTTCAGAATCATCAAAGATCATCAAGATTACTTTGGTGCTGGCATTTTTTATGAATCTTTCGACTATTCATGAATGGCTAGGGCAAAAAGAAGCAACCCCTTTTACGACCTCGTTCTTAAAGTTAACTGAAGCTTTAAAAGAAATTGGTGATCAATTTTATTTAAATGCATTTCGTGATACATTGCGGGCAAGTTTTTTGCCACTGACTAATACTGTGGCGACTCATTCATCCAATGAGACGACTACAAATCCAATGATGCCGGACTTAAAAGATCCCAAACGTCAGGTTGCCGCCATCAACCCTGATGGGAACGATCCCGAGATGGACTCTATTGATTTGACTGAAATTGATATGATCGATGACATCCTGACAGAGCCTGTAAAAACGCCTAAGTTTGAGTCGGCGACAGATAGCCTCACTGGTCCAGGTACTCAAAAGGATATTCTAATCATTGGGGATTCGATTTTAAAATCGGGGTTGCAGGAACATTTTGAGCGAAACTTAGTTCGCAAAGATCAGAATATTACGCTGGAAATTAAATCGAAATCAGGTACTGGGTTGTCACGTCCGGACGTTTTTGATTGGGTAAATTACGTAGATAAAAATAGAAGTCAGTTTGAAAAGACAATTATTTTCTTGGGCACTAACGATGCTCAAAACTTGTTGATTGATAAAAAAGTTATCCCGTTTGACTCTAAAGAATGGAAAGCTGAATACAGTTTACGTGTCCGCACATTATTGCAGAAGGCGTGTTCGAAATCTAAACAAGTGTATTGGGTGAGTTCGCTTAAGATGCACTCGGATGCCTTTGATGCTAAAATGCGTTCATTACATGAAGTGGTTCGTAAGGAGATCAAAACTCAATCGACCTGTGCGCAGTATGTATCCGTTTTCCAGTGGTTCACTAAGAAGTCTAAGTACACAGATACGTGGGTCACGGAATCCAAAAAAGCCGGAAAAAAAACCATTAAACTTAGAGTCGCAGACGGTATTCACTTAACCTATTGGGGCGCTGATTTATTTTCGCAAAAGATAATCGAGTCCATTTATGAGTAAACGTAAAGTAAACTTCATTGGTGATTCGCACTCGGTTCTAACATTTGGCCAAACTGTAATTGATAAACTGGCTAATGATGTAGATTTACATTTGATTGGATTTAGCGGAATGCGTTTGAAATTCTTAACTCATTGGTTGGATCAAAAAGATGAATTAAAGATTCTGAATTGTGAATTTAAGTTTCGTGATACTCCGGGTTTTAGTAAAGACCCCGGCGACATAGGGATCGATTTTAAGATGAATGATGCTGACGCCTTAGTCATCGCGCTAGGTACGAACGATATTGTTAAATGTGTCGATTCTAAAGAGAGTTACGAGAAGGCATTGGCACCTGCCATCGAGACCGAGCTGAAAAAGATCGCGGTTGAAAATGTCATATTTATTGAGCCACCTTTATTAGGAATTGATAAAGATAAAAAAATTCGTTCACAACTATTAAATCAAATAAAAAGTCATGGATTTCACATTGTTCCCTGCGGAAAATTCAAAGCGGATCAACCCGACGGCATTCATATGCGAAAAGAGATGGCACAAGCATTTGGGGAATTTGTAGTTACGGAGTTATTAAAATTGGTTCTTCCACATCATTGATTCGACGGGAATAGGTTTTATTTCGTTATACTTAGCTGATTGCTTGGTGTTGTATGGAGTTAATAACTTACCATCGATTTCGAAGTATATAATTTGCCCAACAGGCATGCCAGCATAAATACGAACTGGTTTTTTCACAGAAATTTCAAGTGTCCAATGGTTACAGAAACCAACATCGCCTTTGCCAGCTGTAGCGTGGATATCGATACCCAAACGACCAACGGACGATTTGCCTTCTAAGAACGGCACATGTTTGTGAGTTTCGGTGTATTCTAATGTCACACCTAAATAGAAATTTTCTGGAGTGAGTACATAACCTTCGGGTGGAATTTCGAAGGTTTCGATTTCGTTATGTTTTTTTGCGTCCAAAACGGAGTCTTTATACACCGCTAGAGTTTTTCCTAAATGGACATCATAACTATTACTGCCTAAACACTCACGACGAAAAGGCTCTACCTTGATAGAACCTTCATCCATACATTGAAGTATTTTTTGGTCAGTAAGAATCATTAACTACTTAGTTTCTCTGTGAACAGTGTGTTTTTGTAGATTAGGGTTGTACTTTTTTAATTCCATACGTCCCGGAGTCTTTTGTTTGTTCTTAGTTGTCGTGTAACGAGATACTGGTTTGCCAAGTGCGCGTGCTTCTGTGCATTCCAAAGTTACGATAATACGTCCTGATTTCTTAGCCATAAAAACCTCTTTAATTCAAAAATACAGCCTTTAGCTAGTAACAAATTCACTTGGGTTTAGCAACACGAAATGTAATGATGAACAGGAAAAAGTCATATAAAGCGGTAAAAGGAGAATGCCATGAATCCAATAACAACTCTGATCCTGTCCCTTTTCTGGGTTTTTGAATCGATATCGACTCCTCTGGGGTATTACACTGGTGAGCGTTTAAGCACAAGCAGTCTTCAGGCTTTGGCGACGGCAGTGAAACCAGGCTCTGTTGTCGTAATCGGCGAGCCTCATGATAATAAAATGGCTCAGCAGGGGCAGCTAGAAATAATGAAAGCGCTAAGGGCCCAGGGGCACACTGTGTCTGTCGGTATGGAATTTATTTCATACCCCGATCAGGCGACTTTGGACGAATACCGGTCGGGGACTCTGGCCGAGGCAGAGTTTTTGAAAAAAATCGGTTGGGGCAATAACTATGATGTTTACCGTGATCAGATCTTGTTCCCAATGCTTGTCGAAGGTGCTCGTACGATCGCCATAAATGCCCCGCGTTATTTGACAACAAAAATTCGTAAAACAGGCTTTCAGAGTTTAACGGCCGACGAAATGGCCTTGTTGCCTCCCGATTATCAAGGGGGCAACGATAGCTACCGTGAACGATTTGCGATAGCAGCTGGTCACCATCTAACGCCGGCGTCTTTTGAGGGCTATTTCAATGCTCAGAGTGTGTGGGATGATACGATGGCCTGGAAGACAGCTGAGTTTTTAAAGGCGAACCCCACGCATGTATTTGTAATTGTTGTTGGCCAATTTCATGCGGAGTATGGTGGGGGACTACCAGATAGACTGAAAGCACGTGGAGTCACCTCGGTCCTGACCGTAAGTCAAGTTGACCACTCTATTTATTCTGATGAAGAATTAGAGACAGAACTTATGCCGCATTCAAAGTTTGGCCCCCGTGCTGACTATCTTTGGATCTTTTAGAGGAGTGACATGTTTCCGACGACTACGCGTGTTTTGATTGTTGATGATATGGCCTCTATTCGTGACTTAGTTAGAAACCAGCTGCGTGCAATGAACTTTAATGAAATTATCGAAGCAGAAGATGGCGTTCAGGCATGGTCTGTTATTGAAAATCAATACGCTCAAGCGAATCCAGTGGAACTTGTTATTTCAGATTGGAATATGCCGAACATGAAAGGTTTGGACCTTTTAAAGAAAGTTCGTTCGAGTCAGCAGTTCGTTCAATTGCCTTTTATTCTTTTAACGTCAGAAGCTGAACGCGAGCAAGTAACAGAAGCTGTGATGGCAGGGGTTTCACAGTATATCGTGAAGCCCTTTTCTGGAAAAGTTTTTGAAGAGAAGATGAAGACAGCGTATCAGAAGCATTTTAAGAAATAGACTAGGGCGCCATCGTCCGCAGCAGTTTGGTGTTTGTCATTTCCACTGCGTTTTTTTATGCGACTTTTTTGACCGTTGATTTTTGTATTTCTGGATACGGAAGGACAAAGACGAATTCTGTGTAGTGTCCTAGTTCCGTGTTTATCGTGATTGTTCCACCTAAGGCATCTACTTCGTATTTTACGGCATCTAATCCGACGCCGCGGCCGCTGGTTTCGGTGACTTCGTCACGTGTGGAAAAAGATGGGTTGAAAATATAGTAAATCACTTCATTGTCAGATAAGTGCGCGTGAGCGATTTTCTTTTGGATTAGTTTTGCGCGAATTCGGGCTGGGTTTACGCCTTGGCCGTCGTCGCGGAACTTGATTTGTAGGCATTTTTTATTCTTTTGAGTTACGAGCGAGAACTCCAAGGATACATTTCCGTTTAGACTTTTACCTACGGTGTTTCGTATTTTTGGTGTTTCGATACCATGGTCGATCGAGTTTCTTAAAACGTGAACGAAGCTGTTAAAGAAGCTATCGAATGCTTTAATTGGGACGGGTGTTGTATCGTTCTTTATAACAAGTGGACTGATTGATTTTCCCAATAATTGCGCGGTTTTTTCAATGACAACGGGGAACTGGCTAACCAGATTTTTAACGGGTTGAAAATAAATTTTTTCTTCGATGAAGTTTCTAACGTCGTCCATTTTTTGAAAACGAAAGATCGCCTCTAGATCTGATTGAGTAAGCTGAATATTTTCATCGTCTTTGGGCGCGAGCTCTCCAAAGACATTAGTATAGAAGTTAATGATTGAAAGCGATTCCATTTCAATAATATTTTTAAGATCAATAACCTCTGTAGAAATTGCGAGCGGCGGATCTTGTGGAATCATTTTTTCTTCCAAATGATGGGCTGTTTCTTTTAAGTGATTGTATGAAAATGTAGCCGCGCCACCCTTAATCGTATGCAATACTCTAAGAATAGCATCGCGGTTGTGGGTGATATCCACTTTCAACTTTTTGAATTCGGAGTCTAGTGTTTTTAGCTGAGTTTTAGTTTCTAAAAGAAATAAACGAAGTTCTTTTTTGTTTTGGATCATTTTTAAGATCGATTGAACTTTTTCACGATCGTTTACGGCTTGCGTTTGTGCCGCCACTAAATCTGTAACGTCGGAGCCAACACAAACGATTTTTTCAATTTGATTTTGCTCGTTGCGAATTGGAAAGTATTCCAAGGAAATTGTTTTTATAGCGTGAGGAATTTTATCTGGACCAAGCGGTTTCAAGTCTTCAAAAGGAAGCATTTCGCTGAATACGGTATGAAGCCAGTTTCTGAAGCCATCCACTTTGCTGGGTTGAATTTTTAAAACATCCCAAATGTTTTGGCCATTAGGTGCCATATCCAAAATATCCACGCACGCTTTTGAGAAGAGGGGGGCACATACGCCTTTGGCGTCAAAAACAAAAAACGCTTGGTTTAAACTATCTAAAAGAGCTTTCATCAAGACATTTAAATCTTGAATTTCAGCTGTGCGTATACGAACAATGGACTCTAAGTCTTTGTTGTAAATTTCAAGCTGATTGCGGGCAGCTTGCAGTTCGTTGATGTAGGACTCTTTTTGCTCTAGTTCTGCTCGGTATTTCTTTTGTAAACGCTCTTCTAGTGTTACGTCGCGAAAGAAAACTAGGTATTCATTCACATCCGGTTTAGGGTGATAAGGTTGAATCGTAATCTGGGCTTTCCCATTTTCGTAGGCGTCCGTACTAAACTTAAGCTCTTTGTACGGGGTTGCTGACGTGATAGTCGGTAATTGAGTTAAATAATCGAACGCATCTTCAAACCTGATGGCCTGCTGGAGAGTTGTTTTCATGCGGACAAGCTTGCGTGGATTAACTCCGCAAATTGCAGCCGCTGTTTCGTTGGAATAAACGATGTGCCCTTCGGAATTTAAGGCAAATACCGGTTCAAGCAAAGAGTCGAAAAGTGAATAGCTCACTTAAATACACCTTCATTCTTGTTGTGAATGAGCTGGAATTCGCGTGGTTCTGTCCAGTCAGAGATACGGCTTTTATCTGAGTCGATCTGCCGAACTCGCCAGTAGACTTTGCCTAAAGGTAATTTGGTCTTGATTAGAAATTTATTTTCAGTTAATTTTTCGCGCGCGTGAATTTTTGTAAATCTCTTATCAAATGCGATTTCGAGTTCGAAATCTTTTTGATCTGTTGTTGAGTCCCAATTTAACCAAATAAAGGGTTCAATTTCTTTTTGCAAGAAAACAGTCATTTTGTTTTTCGGTTCAACTAAAATCGGTTTTGATAATCTTTTAATATAGGCATAGTTAGATGATTCTATATTAGATGGTTCTGATTTTTGTATTTGGCTTGAATCCGACGCGATAACACGGAAATGAACATCACCTGGTTTAGCTACCTTGTAAGTAAAACTATTTGAGTCTACAGTGAACGTTTCTGGTTTCTTAAAGTCCTTAGAATCCGAAACCTCTACGGTATACTTGCTGGCTAAATATACTGGATTCCAATTAATTTTCATGTTCGTTGGAGGTGCAACGCTATCAGGATCGTCACTGCGTACAACGACAGGAGTTATTGAATTTAGTTTAGGAGAACTGAACTTAGTTTGTAGTTCGCCCACTTCGCTGTAATCACTTGGGACATTATCGCTGCTGTATGCGCGTACACGGAAATAGTGTGGACCGTAGGCTTTGGGAACAAAGTTAACTGATGTTGTTTTTGATGGTAACTTTGTCGGTTTAGAGAATTTTGGATCTTTGAACGACATTTCGACTTCGTATCGAGTTGCCTGTGCTGAGGGCTGCCACTTAACAGCAATCGGATTGATCGAAGATGGGGACCTTGAGGCCGATGAATTAAATGTTAATTTTTTAGATAGTAAAACAGGAACATCAGGCTTAACTGGCTCTTTCGCACGCGCAGCTATTTGGAATGAGCGTGGATCGCTCCAATCTGTATAAAGATTCTTTTGTTTACCACGAATACGCGCGAAATAAGTTCCATTTCCCAACTGTTGTTCTAGAATAAACTCTTTGTTCAGTTCTTTGTCTAAAAGAGGTTGTTTAAAGTCATTCGAGGTCGCTATTTGTACTTGAACAATGTCGTATAGGTTTGTCCAAGACAGTTTGACGGTCTCTCTGTATGTCGAAAGATCGCCGACGATTTCGGTTTCAAACTTTTTGCCTTCGGTCGGTTCAACGAATGCCAGTTTTTCAAGGTATTGAACAGCGAATGATCTTGGTTCTGCATTGACGGTATTACCGGCCGCATCTTGGCCTGAAATTTTCCAGAAGTAGGTTCCCGGCTGTAAGTCTTTTACTAGCACCTTAGATTTGATGTTTGGAGTCGTTAAGACGATCTTTGTGAAATCGACATCCTTACTGATATTCAAAGTATTGTTTTCCGTTCCTTGGCTATGCCAATCTAGGAAGAATGTTTTTTCCATTGGACTCTGATAGAAAACGGCATGGTCAGCCGTTAAAAGATTAATTACGCCTGGAGCAGTTTTTTGAACGACTCCTGTAGGTTTAATGACGATAGGCTGTTCTTTGACGAGCTCTTCCACATTCGAATTGGCCGTGTGTTTAACTGACAACTTTCCAGAAATAAGTTTAATTTTAGTTAAGCCGTACTTTGGTTTCTTGATTTCAATCTTTGATGTATTTGATTCTTTTTTAAGAATGATCTTTTGTGAGCCGGCTTTAAGTTCTAATTTAGACGATGGGTTAATTTCCGTTTGAATATTACCGTAGCGCAAGTTTAGTTCTAAACTGCCATTCTTCGATATTAATGTGACAAGTGAATTTTCATTTAGGAAAATTTTCGAACCGTCTACTAGATCGATCTGAGTTTGGGAGCGTTTACCGGTAAAAACACTATCTCGTTCGAAAACAACCTCGGCTTTGTGAGCTGCATTCCAGGTAAAACTGTCACTCGCGCGTAAGCGCACATCGTTTTCTGCTTGTTTGATAAAGCCAATTTTGGCGTTTCTAGATTCGCGATCGCGGAAAAGAAAAGAGTCGTCATACAAAAAGTATGAGAACACACACATGATTGTGATCGCGAGAACTAAAATTGCTTTGTCGGTACGATTAAACTTTAATGGCATGACGGTTATCTATCGACGTATTTGTGGTAAATCATTACTAAATAAAGGTCCAGACTGTATCTCTATTTTGGTCTAGGGGACCTAGACCTTTCACGACCTGACATCATTATTAGTTATCTTTTGAGACACTTCCTTTTAAAATCAAAGGTGTGAAAAAACGAACTTTTTCCTTAAAATACAAGATTTTACTTTTACTTACACTGATTCCCACCATCGCCTTATTCACCTATGTGTTGCTGGCGATGAATATCTTTTCCAAGGATAAGATTGCGTATATATATGATTCTTCGGGGAATTTATCGCAAGCCTTGTCTCAGCAGCTGCGCGTGCTAATTACTGGAGTTATTTCAAATAATAAATCGGTTTTTCAAGAGTTTGTTACAACTAGAAACTTTAGTACATTGTCTCGAAATCATTTTGAAAATGCGAATAACACGGACGCGATTATCGCATATGAAGTCGACGAGGCGAGCAAGCAAATTACCCAGCTTTCGATGATGGCCAGGAACAATGCGGACTACGAAAGCCTGAAAACAAAAATTGATACTCAGGTGAAATATGAAGCTCAGTATATTAAAGGCAATCAGCGCATTTTATACAATTTAGATCAAAATGATAAAATCTATTTCGTTGAGAAAACGAGCCCTGAAGTAGGAACTAAGGCAATCTATTTTGTTATCGTTATCAAAGCGGAAGAGTTTTATGACACGTTTTCAACTAGCACAGCTCAGCAACTATTTTTGATCAATCAGTTTGGCCAAGTCGTGCTCGGACCAGGGCAGTTGTCCGAAAAAGATATTTCTAAAGTGTTTGATTTGAAGTTTTTAAAAAATAAAGAGAACCGCTTTCAGCAAGGAGTTGAAGAAACTACTGATATGGAAAAGAAAGAAATGATTATTTCTTTTGCTGAAATTGGCTTTGGCGATTCCTATGTCCTTGCGGCTGTAAAAAAAGAATTGGCATTGTCAGCGCTTGATCAATTATTAAAAAAATCAGTCATTTTCTTTGTTCTTTTGGTGGCCATCATCGCAATTGTATCTTTATTTGCATCAGGCTCTATTACTAATGCGTTAACTCAGTTATTTGAAGCTACGGAAAAGGTGAGTCAGGGGCAGTTTGATATTCAAGTTAATGTTAAAACATCAGATGAAATCGGTGTTTTGGCGGAAAATTTCAATTTGATGGCGAAAGAGGTTTCTCGGCTGCTAGAACAAACGGCTGAAAATGCGCGAATGCAGAATGAGTTGCAGACAGCAAAAACTGTACAAGAAACTCTGTTCCCAGATTCGAATGCATTATTAGAAAAAATCGCGATCTCTGGTTTTTACGAGCCTGCAAGTGAATGCGGTGGTGATTGGTGGCATTATTGTAAAATCAATAATCGCGTATTCTTCTGGATCGGCGATGCAACCGGGCATGGGGCACCGTCCGCGCTTATAACCAGCGCTGCGAAATCGGCAGCGGCTATTATTGAATCTTTAGATGTAGGGCCGGGCGGGGCGATGGAATATTTAAATCGCTGTATTTACGAGGTATCCCGAGGCCGTTTGATGATGACATTCTTTATAGCCTGCTATGATCCAGCGACAAAAAAGCTAACCTATGCGAATGCGTCTCATGAATCGCCATATCTGATTAAAAAGAAATCAGGTCCTATTAAAAAGAAAGATTTAATCCCATTAAATGACGTGAATAATCCCAGATTGGGACAAGGGCGTAACACGAAATATGATGAAACAACCGTAGACTTCGATTATGAGGACTTTATTTTCTTCTATACGGATGGCGTTCCTGACGTCAGAAACAGCGCCGAGACAGCTTGGGGCGAGAGGGAGTTCTTAAAAACGATCGTCGAGACTCAGACGGATTTTCCACCGGTTGATGTTTTTATTGAAAGATTTGTAAATAAAATGCAAACTTATAGAAGTGGTTCGACGTTAGTGGATGACGTGACCTTTTTCGGTATTAAAAATTTAAATGGCTAAAGGATTAGTATGTCTAAATTTGAATTAAAAATAGATAAAAATGCAGACGCTGCTAAGATCTCAATCGCGGGAATTATTGACGAGGATGTAGATTTTAACGAGTACAGTTTGTCGGGTTTAAACCAAATGGAATTGGATTTAAACAATGTAAAAAGCATTAATTCATGTGGTATTCGAGAGTGGATCAAATGGTTAGGATCAAACTCACAAGCGAAAATGACATATGTAAACTGTCCTAAAATCATTATCGATCAAATCAATATGGTAGATGGTTTTCTTCCTAAAAATGGAAAAGTCCAATCCTTCTACGTGCCTTATTACAATGATGACAGCGGTACGGAAAAGAATGTCTTATTTAGACACGGTACTGAATTCACTGATACCGGAGTTAAGCCGCCGGAAAAAGTAGTGGATGACGCTGGTAATGCCATGGAAATGGACGTTATTGAATCTAAATACTTTAAGTTTTTGAATAAAAAGTAGACTAAATCTTGCTGGCCTCAAGTCTAGTTGGGGCCTTGGTTGCAACATAATCCCATATTTTGGTCGTAAAATTCTAAAGTTTGCTCGGGCAAAAACCGAACAACAAGTGTGTCGAAAAATAAGATTTTAATTTTAGAAGATGATAAAACTCTAAGCCAGTCCCTCCAGGAAGCGCTAGAGAAACGTGGCTTTGAAGTCATTCCGGCAGCCAATGCCGAAGAAGCTAATACTCTTTTAAATGAACACAAAGTTGATTATCTATTTGTAGACTGTCTATTGCCGGGGATGTCCGGAGATGAATTCGTAATCAAACTAAAAAAAGATAAACCAGATAGAAAATTCAAAGTGATATTGATGTCTGGTATTTACACAGATAAGTCAACGATTCAGGATATGCTAAAGCGTACCCAGGCATCAGCCTTCTTGAAAAAACCGTTTGATTTAGATCAAGTCTTCAATATCGTAAAAGAAAAAGAAGATAA
>DDTZ01000138.1:0-3779 GCA_002344565.1 Bdellovibrionaceae bacterium UBA2351
AATGAGACGGCAACCACCGACATCCACGCTCTTTCCCGACACGACCCTCTTCCGATCTGGTGGTTAATATTTCGGCCGGTGTGATCGCTCGTGGGGCACGTTTACGGGATCCCATGATGGAATTGTTCGAACAATTCTACGGCGTGCGCCCGCAACAACAGCCGCGCACAAATAAACCTCAAAAGCTGTCGCTAGGAACGGGTTTCATCATCCGTGAAGACGGTTTAATTTTAACAAACAATCACGTCGTGCAAGGCGCTGACTTGATCCAAGTTCAGCTGACCGAAAATTCTGATAAAACCTATGACGCGAAATTAATCGGATCGGATGCGCGTTTAGATATCGCGTTGATCAAAATCGATGCGGGCAATAAACTGCCGGCGGTTTCTTTAGGCAGCAGCAAAGATTTACAAGTCGGCGAATGGGTCGCTGCGTTTGGTAATCCATTCGGTCACGGCCACAGCATGACTAAAGGGATCATCAGTTCTATCGGTCGAACGCTAGGTGAAATCAACAAGGTGCCGTTGTTACAAACGGACGCTAGCATTAATCCGGGGAATTCAGGTGGACCACTGGTTAATTCAAAAGGTTACGTGATCGGTATTAACCAAGCGATCGATGCCCGCGCGCAAGGAATTGGCTTTGCCATTCCAATTGATGACGTTAAAAAAATCCTGCCGGATTTAGAATCTAGAGGCAGCATCCGTAAAGGATATATTGGCGTATCGTTAGGTGATCTAGATCCTGAAGCTGCCGCGCATGTTGGTTTAGAAGAAGACGCCGGCGGCGCAGTCATTGTCGGCGTAGAAGCCGGAGGCCCAGCGAACATGGGTGGATTAAAGCCGTACGACATCGTGACCGAGGTCAATGGCCGTAAAATCAAAAACTCGACAGATATGATGGATGCGATCGCCGATAGCGCGATTGGCGAAAAAGCCAAACTAACGGTGCAACGTGACCGCAAAAAAGTAAACCTAACGGTCCAAATCGCTGAACGCCCGTCGGACCAAAGATTAGCCCAAAAATTAAGCAGAGACAAAAAAACTCCCACTGGGCAAAAGGCCCCGAATAATTTTGGATTCACATTGGCCGACATCGATGACAACCTAAGGGACCAATGGGATATCCCAAAAGAGGTCAAAAAACCGATCATTATGCAGGTAGAACAAGGAACCATGGCGTCATTGGCAGGTTTAAGACCCGGAGATTTGATCTTGGACGTGAATAAGGAAGAGGTCACAACGGCCAAAGACGTTTTCGCCAAGCTAAATAAAAAGGCAAACACGTTTAGAATCGCCCGAGGAAACCGGGTCATCGTAGTCACAATCGCTGATTAATTTTGCGGCGATCTGCATTTTAAGACGACAAGGGCTGAAAAAACCCTTGTCATTTCATTTGAATTTCAATACTACTAGACAAGTCATTTCTATGTTGGGGTATCGCCAAGTTGGTAAGGCAATAGATTTTGATTCTATCATTCGCAGGTTCAAGTCCTGCTACCCCATCCAATTTTCCTTCCGCAAAATCATCACCTAAAAAAACAAAAGTAAAACCAGATACCTGGTTAATTTGATTAGAGAAAGTGAATGCAGACTGCATTTCATAGAATTTCGGTGCATTTCCAACTTTGGTAGCATGGTGGTAGCACGTTGGTAGCATGAAAATGTGCCCCAACCACACCCCCTTTCGTGAGCCCACATCAGGTCTATTTCAACTGTTCCAGCCGCAAGGCTGTAAGGAGGCTTATATGTACAATGTTTTGATTAAACTCATCGTGGTGGCGTCGCTTTTGGAACTTGGACTGTCGTTCAAGAATTTCGGCGAATGCTCCTCAAGGGCTTGCTGGAGCCAGCTACAGCGGGCCTCGCATAAGGTTTTGCGGGTTGAGTGGAAACCGATATCGGTATTTCCAAAAGAGGCTCAGCGTTTCCGCTGAGCCCTTAATTTTAAAAATCAACTGAACCATCATTGTTTATAACAGTGATTTCTTTATTTTTGTCGATAGTAAGCTCGAAATATCCAGTTAGAAAACGATCATCGAAAAATCCATCTTTTCTAGCATCAATATCTTCCTGGGTGTGCTCAAACATAATCTTACACTCGATTTCATACTCACCCTCAACATAAAGGACTTCTTCATTTGTGGGTTCATCAAACTCGTCTTTTCCATACTTAAACTTTAGATTCTTTAATTTAGCTTTGTGCGGAATATGGTACGGAGTATCCGTAACTAGATCCCAATCATCATTCCCAAGAGAATCAATTAAAAAATACAATTCAAGATACTCTTTAAGTGAGAACGCTTTTTCGCAAACTGACTGTACTTCTTCATCTGTATGCTTTTTATTTTTAAAGGTATTAATTAATTCTTGAATTGGAACTTTGAAACCTTCAAAGACTGGGTTTACAAGAGTAAATTTTGCCGCCAATTTTTGGCTCTGCTCTTCCATTGCAGCATCACGACCACGTTCAAGTGCAGCTCTGAGCCACTTATCGTAGGCTTCAGACTCATTTTTGTAGTTTTTGAAATTAGTATTTCCAAAACTCTTCGCAGCTTCATCTAGAGCCTGATGATGCTTTAGATCAGGATTTTCCTTCTTAAGCTGTTTAGCTTTTCGTTGGACATGGGATAACGGAACGGGCTTCTTCATATAAACCTCAAGGGCACGGGGGGAATTCTAGCAAGGAGCTCAAATTCTTCTTTGATTGTTACCGCAGCACATGTACTTATAAACGCTGATATTAGTGAAATTTCAAATCAATCGTTTAGGGAAAATCTAAAGTTATCTAATAATCATTTTTTTGATCCTAAAGTAGTGTGTATTTCTGACTCCTACAGACCGAAAGCAACTTCATCAGGAAGTGATTATGCTTTTATTTTTGGAAAATCGATTGGTAGACCGTTACCTCCATTAAAATTGTCAAACAAATCTGAAGTTGCAAATGTTGTCGAGTTCAGTGGACACACACCAAATGTCATACCTACTCCTGTTCTCACTAAAATAGGCACAAGTATTTTTGTTAGAGCACCACTATGGACCGGTGCTAGTGGTTCACTAGCATTTGACAACTTTGGAAATGTACTTGGTGTTTTTGTAGCATCTACCAAGTTCGATAATACTCGAATAGGTATTGTTGAAGCACTCAAAAGAAACGAATTTCTGACTAAAGGTTCTCTCGACGCTAGTAAGTTAGTTTCTAATCATAAATGCTTTAGTTACGATTTGAATAGATTCTTAAGTGTAAGTGATATTGAAGAATGGAACAATTTAGTTTTCGAGTTGGATTCTGACGAAACTAAACGAGTTAGCTCTGTTTACTGAAGTATACTTGTCTCTAAGTTACCCTAAGCAGCTCACTCCATCTAGTGGTGTAATTTGGACTCTTCATTTGTGACAGCATTTTCCAGAATTGCACAACTCCACATGCCGCAAATTTAACAGAGCCTGTCCCTTGGAATTGATTAATATGATCAATTGTTTTCATTAATTTATCGTCTTTGATCGAATCATGGGAATCAAAAAAATCTAGTTGGCTCAAGCTTTTTGGCACAATATCCATAAGTATTACGCCGACTTTCTTATACTCATAATTTATTCTATAAATTTGATCCAAGCACTTAAAAGCATAATGAATCATCTTGTTGGTAGCAGATGTCCCCGAAAGTAAATTCATAGTTGCTGAGTTATAGTACTGAGGCGTGTTTTTGAAGGGATTTGTTTGAACAAATACCAAAATCGTTCCAGCAACACAATTTTGCTTTCTAATTTTTTCGCAAG